>NZ_JAVRHN010000003.1:0-355811 GCF_031846645.1 Autumnicola psychrophila | reverse complement strand
TTGTGTATAAGCAATAGCGGGTTAAGTGCTATTTTAAAACGTAAAACTTTAAATCAAAGGTCGGTGCTATCTGACAGTTTAGTGGCTTAAAATCCGCTACTGCTCATACACGAGACCGTTAGGCACAATTTAAACCGACATTCTCATTCAAACAGCCAATAATGGAATTAAAAGAATTAAAAAACCATGTAGAAGTTTTAATTGAAGCTTAAAGACCATGGAAAGTATCCTAAAGAAAACGGACTCGTAGATTATAAAATGGAATTAAATTTTATTCCAAACGATAATGATGTCACTACTTTCATGAAAAACTTCGCAAAGGATATAATTTCTTTCTCAAATGCCAATGGTGGGATTATCATTATAGGAATTAAAGAAAACAGTACGACTGGAGTTCATGAGGATTTAGGATTAAATCAAAAAAACATCGATTGTTTTGCCAAACTCGATTTAAATGATATTAGCCAAAAATTCAATAAAATTTTGAAGAATGGAGTATCATTAGATATCCAACAGTTTCAAATAAGTATTAGAAAATTTTATTACATATTAATTCCAAAAAGTAATAATACCCTCGTTCCGATCAATGATTTTAAAGAATATAAAATCGAAAAAGGTGCGATCTATTATAGAGATACTGGAGGAACTGAACAGGCAAACAAGTCAACATCAGAATTTGACCGCTTTCTACAAATTAAAGCAAATGAAAAAAGTAAAGAATTCATGGAAATTTGGTCAAAATTACTTCCTGAAATGATAGATATAAATCCACGTGAAGTTTTGATCTTGAATCCGCAACAAAACAAAGTTTATGGTTTCAACAATAAAGATAAAACTCTCTCGGGCAGTAACATAGATATCGAGAAATCACAAGAAGGTGTTTTCAATATTATTTTAAGTGCAATAAGTGCTGGGGAAATTGGCAAAATCACTGATAATGAAGGCAAACCGATATACAAGCTTATGGGTGAAATCCATACAGAAAGAGAACATATTTCCTTAACGAGTTTAGAAAAGGCTGTAAAAGAAGTTGCCAATTACAAATTTACAAATGCACATCTAAAAATAGTGATCGATCATTTGGGATGGGTTAATGATAAAAGTTTCAATGTAATAAATCCACCTAATCAAACAGTCTCGAATGACTTTAATAAATTTATTTGGATAGAAACAGTCGACCAGTATTCACAAAGGACTAAAGTATTCTTCTCTCCCTCTGCAATACCAGAAATAGCAAAAGTTATAGATGACCCTAAAATTCACAAGCAGCTTTTTAATAAGAAATTAAGTAAAAAATAAAACTGTGCCTCATAACTAAGCGTTCGTGTGGCCGGAACGGCCCAACATGAACGCACTGTTGACTAAACCGGTGCTTTGCGAATTAGTATATATGGGGATTAGTCTGTTTTTAGGAGGTAGTATTTGTTGGATAGTACATCTAGCCTCTATGCAAGATATCGGCTTTTGACTATTGACCTAAAGTCAAGCTGCTTTTAGTAAGTTTTTTACTGGCACTTACAGTATTCAATGTCATTTTGATCTTTTTAGGCCATAGGTTTCCTGTTACGCCCGGAAGAATCGTTTCTTATACTCATTTATTTGATTGTTTTCTTAGTTTTTCCATCCAGTATCCTGGTGGGCCTCGGGCCGTAAAAGTAGTAAGGGTTATCAGTTTTCCTTTCTTGCATACCGGGCACAGGCGGTGTTGAAGTGGTTTACGCTCCTTGAGTTGTACCCCTCCCAGGCTTTTCCGTAGCTTGGTAATCGTAATTTTTTTATGGTAAGTACTTAAGATTCCATAATGTCGGATGCGAACAAAGCCTTTGGGAAGTACGTGAAGCGCGAACCGCCTTATGAACTCTGCATCGGATAAACGTAACAAAGATATTCTTCCGGCGTGCCGGTAATCCTTTACAGTAAATGTAACGCTTTCATTATCCAAGTTTTTTATCCGGTGGTTACTGATGGCGATTTTGTGGGTATATCGGCCAAGATATTCCACCACCTGGGCGGGACCTAAAAATGGACGCTTGCAGTAAACTACCCAGTTGTGTTTGAACAGGCTTTCATAGAAGTCCGTGGATTGCGGTTCCAGTTCCTTGCGAAGGGAAGCCACAAAATGAGCTCTAAACACCTTGCTCATAGCCTTGACTGGGAACAGGTATTTGCCTTTGCTTTTTGCAGATTTCCATTGACCACTTTGGTTAATACCACCCCCGGGAACAATACAGTGCAGGTGTGGGTGCAAAGAAAGGTTTTGTCCAGAGGTGTGCAGGATAGCGATCATCCCTGGTTTGGCACCCAAAAATTTATGATTGGATGAAAAACCCTGGATCACCTGCCAGGCTATTTTAAACAGTAGCCCATACATTTTTTTAGGTTCGTACAGGCACAGGCGGTTGAGCGCTGATGGCAGGGTAAAGACCACGTGGAAGTAGGGAACATTAAGAAGTTCTTCTTCCCGCGCCTGGATCCACTGTTCTTTTTTATGCCCCTGGCACTTGAGACAATGGCGGTTCCGACAACTATTATAACTAAGGTGGAGCCGATGGCAGGAAGGGTTGTTACAACGGTCGATATGGCCACCCAGGGCAGCAGTGCGGCATTTGCGCAAGGCGTGCAGGGTTCTTGTCTGCCAGCTGTTGTAACAATATTTGGATAAAGATTCCGTATTCCTTTCCAGAACCTGGGCCACCTCATAGGCAGCAGGTTTCACGGCTACTCCTTGTATAGCCGATCCAACGGACTGAAGGGCTTCTGCCTACCGAGTTGTGCCAAGTGTAGGTAGGTGAGGGTGGTTTGGATATCTGCGTGTCCCAGTAAATCTTTGACACTGATAATGTCCAATCCCATCTCCAAAAGGTGGGTGGCATAACTGTGCCGAAGGCTGTGGGTAGTGATTTCTTTCTGGATCCCGCTGTGTTTCCAGGCTTTCCGAACGATCCATTGTACCCCCATTGCCGATAACTGGGCTGGGTTTCCTTTCCTGTTGTAGCCATTAAAACACCAGGTGGTAGGATGATCTGCAGCGATATATTTTTTAAAGCCACGGATCTGCATCTGGGATAATGGAACATAACGGTCTTTTCTTCCTTTACCATGGCGGATGTGAAGCATTTTACGATCAAAATCCAGGTCCTTGAGCTGAAGGCTGCGAAGTTCAAAGCAGCGAAGACCACAGCCGTAGAGCATTGCCAGTACCAACCGGTGTTTGAGAAGTTTGGTAGTTTTAAGCAGTTGCTTTACTTCTCTACGACTTAGTACCACCGGGAGTTTGTGAGGTCGTTCTATCGAGGGTAGTATAACCCGCATTTCCTTCATCCCGGAGATTCGATAGGCATAGCGAAGACCATAGACCATATGCTTAAAGAAACTATCCGATGGTGTTTTGTGCTGCGATTTCAAAACGTGCAGGTAATCCAAAACCTGTTCTTCATCGAGATCAAGGGGACTACATTTAAAAAGGAGGGACATATGAGTAAGGCAGCGGGAGTAGTTGGTAAGGGTACTTTGACTTTTACCGGCGAGTTCTACGTAACGCTTTAATTTACGGTAAAGTTGATCGAACTCAGGTACAGAAATACAGGCCCTGTCAATAAGGGTACTACTTTTTTTTCATAACTTTAAATATTATAATTTGAGATACTTAAAGGTAGTGAATAGTGATTTTGCGATCTCTTGAAGCTACCTTTAGGTTTAGTTCAACATTGAACTGAGTTTGGAACTAAAAAACAAAAAGCTTTGACTGAAATACAAGAGCAAAGAATAAAAGCCAAAATTACTAAAATCAAAAAAGATTTAGCTGCTGATAAAAAAAATGGGGAGGATTTTATGATGATAGCGCAGGACTTAGATACTTACCGCCCGAATTATATATAAAATTAAAAGATTATAAAGGTGCTTCAAGGTATTTCAACTGGTTTGATAAAAATTTCCCAGAAGATATAGGATTCCCAAATTTCTTATTCCAGTATACCCTCACTTTATTTAAGAACAATAAAATCAAAAGAGCAGAAAATAAAGCAGTACAAACATTTATATCAAACACTTATATAATTGATTATTTCCTAGGAAGAAAATTAATCGATATCGATAAGAATGAAAATTCTAACTGGGAAAAGGAATCAATGATCAAATACTTTCCTTACTCAAAAAAGGATTCAGATTTTAACGATTTTGCACAATGGTTAGAAGAATACACGGAGACCCCTAAATTTTTAAAAATTAAAAATGAGTTCATTGATATTGAGAAAAAATTAAAAGATGAACCAGTTGGACCTAAAAGAACAGAATTAGTCAGAAGAAGATACAGCTTATTCGAGGATGTTTAAATCAACAGCAGCTATAAGTGCATAACTTAAATAGACGACACCATTAGAAAGAAAAATAATTAAATTGACCAATAAAACAATTCTAAGGTGAAAAATCCGAGTCCCCTAATCCGCCAACTGGAGATAACAGGGGCCTTTGAAAACAATTTTGGCTAAAAAGGACACCATACGAAATATGAAATTAGCAATAAAAATATAACGTATTCTCGACAAAACTACATCCCAACAAAACGTTAATTGTTATGCAGTTTTCTGGATTTAAAATGTAGTAGGGAATAGATATGAATAAAACCTTCTACAGACCCTAAAAAAAACCCTTCCAATTCGGCGGAAGGGTTTTTGACAATACTAAAGCTCTAAGGCCCGCTTAGATTACTGCTTTTTAAGATACACAACTGCCATTGGGGGAAGTGTGAGCGCAATAGAATGATCTTTACCATGCGTTGGCAAAGGCTTAGCTTCTACAGGCTCTTTGTTACTTACATTACTTCCTCCAAATTCTTCGGAATCTGAGTTAAAAACTTCTTTCCATTTCCCGGTTTCAGGAACTCCTATGCGGTAATTTTCCCTGGGAACAGGGGTCAGGTTGCAGACCACCATTATTGTATCCTTTTCTTTCTCTCCTTTTCTTAAGAAGCTAATAATACTATTCTCGTGATCATTAATATCTATCCATTCAAAACCTTCGCTTTCAAAGCTCTTTTCATAAAGAGCCGGCTCTTGCTTATATAACCTGTTTAAAGCCTTGAGGGTTTCCTGAACCTGCCTGTTTGGGGCGTTATTGGTCTCATGCCAGTCCAGGCTGGAATCGTGGTCCCATTCTGTTCTCTGGCCAAATTCAGCACCCATAAAGAGTAATTTTGTACCCGGGTGTCCGTACATATATGCATACAGACTTCTTAGGTTCGCGAATTTATTCCATTCGTCGCCCGGCATCTTATTGAAAATTGCCTGCTTTCCGTAAACCACTTCATCATGACTTAATGGAAGCATAAAGTTTTCAGTAAAAGCATAGGTGGTACTGAAGGTGATTGTATTTTGATGGTATCTTCTATGGATAGGATCTTCCTGAAAGTATTCCAGCGTATCGTGCATCCATCCCATCATCCATTTTTGACCAAATCCAAGGCCTCCCATGTAAGTTGGTTTAGAAACCATTGGCCACGCAGTGGATTCTTCAGCAATAGTTATTATGTCTGGAAACTCTCCATAGACAGTCTCGTTAAATTCCTTAAGGAAACTTATTGCTTCCAGGTTTTCATTTCCGCCATTCTCATTAGGCTCCCATTCTCCTTCCTTCCTGGAGTAATCCAGGTAAAGCATAGAGGCAACGGCATCTACACGCAGCCCGTCAACATGAAATTTATCCAGCCAGAAAACGGAATTACTTATTAAAAATGAACGTACCTCATTTCTTCCGTAGTTAAAAATATAACTCTGCCAGTCGGGATGAAATCCTTTTCTCGGGTCGGCATGTTCGTAAAGAAAAGTTCCGTCGAAATAATGGAGTCCGTGTAGATCTGAAGGAAAGTGCGAAGGTACCCAATCCAGGATCACCCCAATTCCCGCCTGGTGAAGCGCATCAATTAGATGCATAAAATCCTGCGGACTACCAAAGCGGCTGGAAGGAGCAAAATACCCTGTTACCTGGTAACCCCATGATCCAAAGAACGGATGTTCCATAACAGGCATAAACTCTACGTGTGTAAAGCCCATTTCATTTAAATAACCCGGAAGATCTTCTGCGAGTTCCCGGTAAGTAAGGGAACGGTTATCTTCTTCGGGCTTTCTTTTCCAGGAGCCAACATGGAGTTCATAAACGGAATAAGGTTTGGCTTTTTGCGCCTCTTTTTTACGTTTTTTCATCCAGTCCCCGTCGTTCCAACTTCCTTCAAGATCCCATACAACAGAGGCAGTGTTTGGCGGAGTTTCCCATTTAAAAGCAAATGGATCTCCTTTTTCTGCTTCGTACCCGTT
This sequence comes from Autumnicola psychrophila, assembly GCF_031846645.1. Classification (NCBI taxonomy): domain Bacteria; kingdom Pseudomonadati; phylum Bacteroidota; class Flavobacteriia; order Flavobacteriales; family Flavobacteriaceae; genus Autumnicola; species Autumnicola psychrophila. The sequence goes on along the minus strand of NZ_JAVRHN010000003.1, from coordinate 349,503 downwards.
GTTATGGGAGCGGATATAGTATTTGTACATACTTCCGTTCTTTGCTTCCGGAATAAAAGCTTCCCAAATACCAGATTCATCATTCCTAGGCTTCATTGGGTTAGTTTGCCTGTCCCAGCCGTTAAAATCACCTATTACTGAAACTTTTTCAGCATTTGGTGCCCAAACAGCAAAGTAAACTCCCTTTGTTCCCTGGTGCTCCATAATGTGGGAACCGAATTTTTTGTAAAGGTGGTAATGTTTTCCCTCTCTAAAAAGATGCACATCATATTCTGAAAGCAAACTGGCGCCTTCTGCCACTTCACTTTTTTTACTGGTCTTCTTAGCTTTTGCTTTTGTTTTTTTCACTTTGTCCTCTTTTTCATCATCGGATAACAGCGTGTCAACAGCTTTATTGACCGTCTTCTTCACAGTTTTCTTTACCGTTTTTTGATCAGGAAGAATTGCCTTAGCCGTATCTCCCACTGCTTTCTGAGTTTCTTCATCAGGCAGTACTTTATCTGCAATATTCCTAACCTTAGAGGTAACATCGTCTGAAGTTTTTTTCTTGGTTGTTGTCTTCTTTGATGTAACAGATTTCCCGGTTTTAGAAGGATCTACTTTCTTTGCTTTTGAATTTTTTTCAGCAACTTTCTTTTCTACACCGGTTTTTTTAGCTGCGGATTTTGCAGTAGTACCGGGCTTGGATTTAGTTGACTTTTTTGCTCCCGCAGCGGCTTTAGAAGATTTCTTAGCAGTTGTTTTTTTCTCAGATGCCGAAGTTTCTTCCGGATTAGCCTCTTTTGGCTTCGGAAGCTTTCTTTTAGTAGTACCCTTTGCCGCGTTAGCCTTTGCAGTAGGTTTTATAGCAGTCTTAGTCTGCGTTTCCTTTGCCTTACCAGTATCCGGATTTTTCTCACCAGTTCCTTTAGGGCCTTTTACTTCGCCAGATTTTGATGCATCTTTAGTGGTCTTCTTAGCACTTGTAGTTTTAGTAGTTGATGTAACCTTTTTGTCTTTATCGATATCTTTATTTTGTTTCTTTGCCATCTCTATACCTCCCTATAATTGTTTTTATGCCCCGTAATGGAATTAACACCCAGTCAGGACGATTATTCAGTTCGTAATTCAGTTCGTATACTGCTTTTTCAAGCAGGAATGTATCCATCAGGATTTTAAAATCTTCTTCATCCTCCGGAATGAAATTGTTATTTCCAACATTTTCAGCGTAACCCTCGAGGAAAAGCCGGGTTACATGGTAATACCAGGATTCTGCCCAATCTTCAAGATCGCCTTCACGACGTTGCTGGTCAAACTCTGGTTCCATAATACTACTGTAGGCAGCATAATGGAAGGATCTCACCATACCTGCAACGTCTCTTAGTGCAGATCTTTTTAAACGTCTTTCACTAAATGCTCTTGCTGGTTCACCTTCAAAATCAATGATTATAAAATCTTTTCCAGTCCATAATACCTGTCCAAGATGATAATCCCCATGGGTTCTTATTTTCATGGTAGGAATTTTATGATCAAAAACCCGTTTGAAGCAATTAAGAACTTCGTTTTTCATATCCAGAACTTCCTTAGCTTCATTCCTTACTTCCTCCGGAAGGTTTTTAAGGTTCTTCTGAAGGTTTGTGAAGCTGTTCCTGGTTAGAGACTGTAATGAAGAGAAAAGCGATCTCTGGTAATGCAGAGAGAAAGGCTCGTGTTCAAAATCCTTTTCTTCAGGATGTTCTGCGAGCGCTTTGTGCATTTCTGCGGTACGCTGACCTAAAAGAGAAATCCGCTCCGGAAAAATTGCTCCCATAAGCTTTTTCATATCCTCTGTTATTTCAGTGTAATTAAGGGGTGTAAGTAAAAGATCTGTGTCTTTTGGTGTCAGTTTTACATCTTTAGCCCTTGTCATTACATTTTCGAAATAACGATTTATAGAATCTTTTGTGTAATCCCACGCATCGCCCTGGTTCGGTATCAGGTCCTGCATCATTCCCAATACGATGATATTTCGGGCACCGGTCCTGTATTCTAAAGCACCAACAAATTGAGGAGAATTTTTATAATCTGTCTTTTCAGAAAGATAGCGCGTTATCTCCAAATCAGGATTTATAGTATTATCCAATTTCCGGTATAACTTCAGAAAATACTTATTGTCGTAAATTAGTGAAGTGTTGCTTTGTTCTGCGTTTAAAATCTTAGAATGTAGAACTTCAGAATTTATCGTAATTTCTTCATCACCATGATAAAAATTGAGGCTGCCTTTACCGCTTGTTAGAGTCTTATTCTTTTGAATATTTTTAAATATTGCATTTCTGAATTCTTCATTATATACAGCATCAAAAAGAATTCCTTCCTCTTTTCCAACGGTTAATCTTGTGATTACACCTTTTTCGGGTATATCCCTTATGTCATCTTCATTATGATACGGTACAAAGGCAAGTGGTAACTGATAAACTTCGGGCAGACCATCGTTATAGTTGATTTCAATAGTAACCAGGGTAGCCGGTAAATCTTTCACCGGAATCGGTATCTGGTTAATAATTGCGATATTTTGGACTACTCTTGATTTTCCGCCGAACCATCTACAGGAATTCAAATAAGAAGGGAGAACTTTATTCTCCAGCTTACTTTGAGTCTTACGTTCCAGCAATTCCGGCCATTCCTTAACTTTTAGGGCAGGAAGATCTGCTTTTTCAGAACGTTCTTTGTCTTTTTCCAGCACAAACCAGTAGTACCCGTGAGGTCCCATTGTAAATAAATAAGGATCTTCAGAAACTTTCGGAAATTTATTGTGGCTAAATACCTCTATTGGAGTGTAGCCTTCATAACCTTCCAGTTCCAGTTCCGCAGCCTGTGGGAAGCGGGAAAGATTTCCAAGGACCAATATATCTTCTTCCTCATAAGTACGGGTATAGGCTATAATTTTGGCATTAGAAGGAGAAAGGAATTTAATATCGCCACGTCCAAAGGCCTTAAATCGTTTTCTCATTCCAATTATCCGCTTCATCCACCATAACAGGGAAGAGGAGTTTAACTGTTGCGCCTCTACGTTAACGGCTTCGTACTTATACTCTGGATCGATGATTACCGGAAGATATAATTTATGCGGATTTGCCGTGGAAAAGCCGGCATTTCTATCTGCAGTCCACTGCATTGGTGTTCTCACACCATCCCGATCTCCAAGATAAAAGTTATCTCCCATTCCTATTTCGTCCCCGTAGTAAATTACAGGTGTTCCCGGAAGAGAAAATAAAAGCACATTCATTAATTCAATTTTGTTCCGGTTGTTTTCCAGTAAAGGAGCCAGCCTGTGCCTTATTCCAACATTGATTTTTGCCTGTGGATCTTTGGTATAAACTTTATACATATAATCCCTTTCCTCATCTGTCACCATTTCGAGGGTAAGCTCATCATGATTTCTTAGGAATATTGCCCACTGGCAGGACTCAGGAATATCAGGTGTCTGATCGATAATGTCAATTATCGGATACCTGTCTTCCATTTTTACCGCCATAAACATTCGTGGCATAATAGGGAAGTGGTAGTTCATGTGGCATTCGTCCCCGTCACCAAAATAGGCTGCGGAATCTTCCGGCCACATATTCGCTTCGGCTAAAAGAAGTTTATTATCGTAATTTTTATCTATATGTGCCCTTAATTTTTTAAGAAAAACATGGGTCTCATCAAGATTTTCGCAATTGGTGTTTTCCCTTTCAAAAAGATAAGGAACGGCGTCCAGTCTGAAACCATCGACTCCCATTTTGCACCAGTAATCCATAACTTTTAAAACTTCGTCCTGAACTTCAGGATTATCAAAGTTTAAATCTGGCTGGTGAGAAAAGAACCTGTGCCAGAAATACGATTTTGCCACAGGATCCCAGGTCCAGTTAGAAGGTTCAGTATCTGTAAAAATGATACGTGCATCTTTATATTTATTGGGGTCATCGCTCCATACATAGTAATCTCTGTATTTAGACCCTTCCGGAGCTTTTCGTGCTCTCTGGAACCACGGGTGTTGATCTGAAGTGTGATTAATTACAAGTTCGGTAATAATTTTTAGTCCGCGTTTATGCGCTTCTTTTATAAGCTTTTTAAAGATCTTTACATCTCCAAAAGAAGGGTTAATATTGTAGTAGTCTGCAATGTCATAGCCATCATCTTTTAGTGGCGAGGGATAAAAGGGTAGCAGCCAAATTGCTGTTACTCCCAGGTCTTCCAGGTAATCGAGTTTTTTTAGAAGACCTTCAAAATCACCTATTCCGTCGCCATTGCTATCAAAAAAGGCTTTAATATGTAATTCATAAATTACGGCATCTTTATACCAATGCACGTTGTCGTCAATATTTGTCTGGTTGATCATAAATCTTTAAATTTTTATCTCTCTGTTACGGTTTCAACACGTAGAATATGTGCGGGCATTGCCTGAGGGTGAAGTTCTACATAATTCCATTCATTCTGCCAGATATACCTCGAGCCGGTAAGTAGATCGTGCACAGCAAAAGGTTCGTGCCCCTGGATTTCCAACTCGTTTAATGGCACTTTTATCCAACCCGACTGAGTGTGATCGGGGTTAATGTTTACAACCGTTATCAATTTATTCCCTGTTTGCCGGTCAATTTTAGTATAGCAAATAATCTGGTCATTATCGGTTTCTGCAAAGGCGATATTATAGGTAGTCTGCAGCGCCGGATTTTCGTTTCTAATACTATTTAACTTACCTATTAATTCTTTAATTCTTGTAGGCCGGTACCAATCCCAGTGCTTAACTTCATATTTTTCTGAACGGGTGTATTCTTCTTTTCCGGGATAAGCTTCATTTTCTCCGAATTCGAACAATGGACCATAGATTCCGTAATTTGAAGATAAAGTTGAAGCAAGGATAATCCTGATTAAAAAAGAGGCTTCACCTTTATCCTCTAGCGAAACTGGTAAAATATCAGGAGTATTAGGCCAGAAATTGGGTCTGAAATATTCCCTAAGTTCTGTCTTAGTAAGTTCAGTGAGGTACTCCTCAAATTCTTCTTTTGAATTTCTCCACGTAAAGTAAGTGTACGATTGCGTGAACCCGACCTTAGCCAATTCTTCCATAACCCGTGGACGGGTAAAGGCTTCGGCCAGAAAGATAATATCCTGATGTTTTTTGTCTATTTCCTTGATTAACCATTCCCAGAATATGAAAGATTTTGTATGAGGATTATCTACACGGAAAATTTTCACTCCCTTGTCAATCCAGTATTCTACCACACTTTTTAGTTCTTTCCAGAGGTTTTCCCAGTCTTCCGTTTCGAAATTTACAGGTAAAACATCCTGATATTTTTTCGGAGGGTTTTCCGCATATTGTACAGTTCCATCGGGACGCCATTTAAACCATTGTGGATGTTCCTTAACGTAAGGATGATCGGGGCTGCACTGGATGGCAAAGTCAATTGCGACTTCAATCCCGTGACTTTCGGCCTTCTTTATAAAGGAAGTGAAATCTTCCAATGTACCAAGTTCCGGATGAATGGCTTTGTGTCCGCCTTCTTCAGAACCTATAGCCCACGGTGATCCTGGTTCTCCCGGTTTTGCTTCGGTAGCATTATTAGTACCTTTTCTATGGCTTTTTCCAATGGGATGAATGGGAGGGAGGTATATAACATCAAAACCCATATTTGCAATTTCAGGGAGTATTCTTTCAGAACTTTTAAAAGTCCCGTGTTCCCCATGATTTTCCGCAGTAGACCGGGGAAAGAATTCATACCATGCGCTGAAAAGGGCTCTTTTTCTCTCTACTCTGGCAGTAAGTATCTTATGGTATTGTGTAGCTTTTTCGCGATTTCGCGCCTGGTACATTATCTTTTTTACAGCATCTTCAAAAACCTTAGAAATAGCTTCAGATTCCTTCTCTTCATCTTTGATAAGTTTTATCCAGTTGCGCAATTGCTTTTTCTGGGTTGCAGGAAGTCGTTCCAGGGCATCTTCCATTAGATCGGCACCTATAAGCAACTCTGTCCTTACATTCTGCTTATCTTCAATTTTCTTTTTTAGACCGTATTTCCAGGTGGAAAAATGATCTATCCATCCTTCAATCGTATATTCATAAGTTCCCAGCTTGGCTCCTTCAAAAGCAGCAGACCAATGGTCGTTACCTTCAAAAATCATGGGTAACTCCTCCCATTTTTTATCTTTACCACTACCTCTTCTGGATTCGCGATAGAGGAGTACGGCATCTACTTTATCGTGTCCATCTCCAAATATATCAGCCTCAACTTCAATTTTTTCATTTATAATCCTCTTTATAGGATATTTCCCACCTTCAATTTGTGGTGAAACATTTTGAATACTTACTCTTTTTTGCCCTTCCAATTTCATCAAAATTTTTATTTTTTACACTTCAATTGCGAGCTGAAGTATGGATTTTTCAACTAAAAACTCTTTTAAAGGTAGTTAAGCGTGTTAAAACGGCTAGTTAAATAATTATTAAACATCTATAATTATAATTTATCATTATTAGCTTTGAAGTAGTTTTAAATTATATAAGATCATATGCAGAGAAAAGTAGGAGCACATTATGTGAAGGATGAAAAATGTCAATTTCGGGTATGGGCACCTTCTGCCAAAAAAGTTGAAGTTGTTGTAAAAAACAGAAAAAACGTAATTCAACTAGAAAAGGAGGAGAAAGGTTACTGGAGTAAAGAATTAGAAGGTATACCTGCCGGAAGCTACTACAAATTTCGGCTAAATAAAGAAAAAGAATTTCCGGATCCTGCTTCAAAATTTCAGCCGGAAGGAGTTCATAGCTGGTCTCAGGTGATAGATCCTGAAGATTATCAATGGAACGACAAAGACTGGAAAGGTTTACCAATGTCGCAAATGATTATCTACGAACTTCATGTTGGTACCTTTACAAAAGAAGGAACTTTTGCTGCAATTGAAGAAAAACTGGATTATTTGCTGGAACTGGGGATTACTGCTATAGAAATTATGCCTATTTCGGCATTTCCCGGAAATCGAAATTGGGGATATGACGGAGTTTACCCTTATGCTACACAAGAAAGCTATGGCACGGTAAAGGCGCTTAAAAAACTGATCGATTCCTGCCATAAAAAGGAAATTGCAGTTATTTTAGATGCTGTTTACAACCATATGGGGCCTGAAGGAAATTATTTAGCGGAATTTGGTCCTTATTTTACAGATAAATATACAACGCCGTGGGGAAAGGCGATTAATTTTGACGACCGGCAGTCAGATCATGTGCGAAATTTCTTTTTGCAGAGTGCACTTATGTGGTTAAAGGAATTCCATTTTGATGGTTTACGCCTTGATGCTATTCATGAAATCATTGATCGTGGAGCAAAACATCTTTTAAAGGAATTAAGCGAACAGGTAGATAAACTTGAAGAAGAAACTGGTCGCAAATATGTTTTAATTGCTGAAAGTGATCTTAACGATACAAAAATAATAAACGAATATAAAAAAGGTGGTTTCGGACTGGAGGCACAGTGGGTAGATGATTTTCACCATTCCCTGCACACTTTGATTACGGGCGAAAATGAAGGCTATTATAATGACTATGGCAAAATGGCAAATCTGGGTAAATCCCTGGAGCAGGCATTTGTGTATGATGGCATTTATTCAAATTTTAGGAAAAGGACCATAGGGAACAGCCCTAAAGGTCTTCCTTCTTCAAAATTTGTAGTCTGTATTCAAAATCACGATCAGGTTGGGAACAGAATGCTGGGAGATCGCCTGTCTCAGTTAGTCTCTTTTGAAAAATTGAAGCTTGCAGCAGGTGTAATGCTTACTTCGTCTTTTGTACCAATGCTATTTATGGGTGAAGAATTTGCTGAAGATCAGGTTTTTCAATATTTCGTAAGTCATGGAGATCCAGAACTGGTAAAAGCTGTTCAGGAAGGAAGAAAAAGGGAGTTTGAGTACTTTAATCATCATGGTGGAGAGTTTCCCGATCCGCAATCTGAGGAAACTTTTAACAACTCAAAGCTTAATTGGAGTTTTCAGGAAGAGGGGTCAAAAATGGCAATTTTCGGCTTATACAAAGAACTTATACGACTTCGTAAAGAGGGTGCATTTCAGGCGTTTTACACTAAAGAAAAAAGCAGCGAAGCAGATGAAGAAAATAAAACGCTAAGGCTGTCTGCAGGTGGGCTTACCGCACTTTATAATTTTAGTGAAGATTCCAAAAAAATGAATTTACCAGAAGGTGAACATCAGTTGGTTTTTGCTTCCGCAGATAAGAAATGGAGTGGACCTCAGGATTTTCCGCAGAAAGTATCCGGAGCTGTTAATATTCCGCCGGAATCATTAATTATTTGCAAAAGTTAGCAGAGCACGCTACACCTAACCAATTTATAATTACCTTTTTCGACTTTTCCGAAGCAAATATTTTCTGTCTGAAAATGTGTGGAAGTGAAACGATTACTAATAAAATGAAACTATGAAAGAAAAATATATTTGTATCCACGGCCATTTTTACCAGCCACCAAGAGAAAACCCATGGCTAAACAAGGTTGAAATTCAGGATTCCGCCTATCCTTACCACGACTGGAATCACAGGATTAACGCCGAATGTTATATAAGAAACGCTTCTTCCAGAATTCTCAATTCTGAAGGGAAGATTGTGGATATAATGAATAATTACGGCTGGATGAGTTTTAATATCGGCCCAACCTTGCTCGCTTGGATGGAGCATGAAGCTCCCGAAACTTATGAAGGGATTTTACAGGCAGATAAGGAAAGCCAGGAGCGTTTTTCAGGTCACGGTTCAGCACTGGCACAGGCTTACAACCACTTAATTATGCCATTGGCCAATCAAAAAGATAAAGAGACGCAGGTAATTTGGGGAATAGAGGATTTTAAATCCAGGTTTAACAGACATCCGGAAGGAATGTGGCTGGGAGAAACTGCCGCAAATACAGAAACTCTGGAGGTTCTTGCAGATCATGATATTAAATTTACTATTCTTTCGCCTTACCAGGCTAAAAGGATGAGGAAAATTGGAGATAAAGAGTGGGAGGATGCTACAGATGCAAAAGTAGATCCACGTAAGGCTTATGTCTGTAATTTACCTTCGGGAAGAAAGATAAGTCTGTTCTTTTATGATGGTCCTGCTTCACAAGGTGTGGCTTTTGAAGGACTTTTAAATGATGGAGAGCGTTTCGCCAGCCGATTGCAGGGACAGTTTACAGAAACAGATGATGTACAACTGGTAAACATTGCAACAGATGGTGAGAGTTATGGCCACCACCACAAACTTGGTGAAATGGCACTATCATACTGTCTCGAATATATAGAAGAAAATGAAGATGCCAACCTTACCATTTATGGTGAATTTTTGGAAAAATTTCCTCCTCAATACGAAGTGGAAATTATAGAAGATACTTCATGGAGTTGTTATCACGGTGTGGAAAGATGGCGAAGTGACTGCGGTTGTAATACCGGCGGGAATGGAGACTGGAACCAGAAATGGCGTGGTCCTTTACGTGATAGTTTTGACTGGGTTCGGGAAGAGCTTATCACGCTTTATGAAAAGGAAATGGCAAGCTACACGAAAGATCCGTGGTTAGTACGAAACAAATATGTTGAGGTTGTTTTAGACAGAAGTAAAGAAAATGTAGACGCGTTCTTAAAAGAACAATTCGGATCAGAATTAAAAGAGGAAGAAAAAATTAAGCTCCTCAAACTGCTGGAAATGCAATATCATACGATGTTGATGTATACCAGTTGCGGTTGGTTTTTTGATGAAGTAACGGGAATAGAATCGATGCAGGATATTTTCTATGCAACCCGTGCCATCCAGTTGGCAGAACAGATAAGCGGTAGGAATTATGAAGAGACCTTTGAAAAATATTTAGACAAAATCCCGAGCAATATGCCGGAATTTGAATCTGCGCTAGGAGCTTACGACAAGTATGTTAAACCTATGGCTCTGGATATGATTCGTATTGGTGCGCATTACGCAGTCTCCTCACTATTTGAAGAGTTTCCTGAAGAAGTCAGCCTTTATAACTTTAGCGCCACTACAAAGAGTAATTATTTTTATGAAGCCGGAAAACAGAAACTGGTTATTGGCCGTACTGAATTCCGCTCAGATATTACATGGGAAAAAGTAGATATTTCCTATGCTGTTTTGCACATGGGAGATCACCATTTATTTGGTGGTGTTAGGGAGTATATTGGTGCAGAAGCTCTGGAAGATTTACATAAGAACGTCGCTGAATTTTTTCAGAAGGGAAATGTTTATGAAATTTTCAATATGATGGATACCTATTTTGGTAATCATAACTATTCCTTCTGGCATTTATTCCGTGATGAGCAACAGAGCATTATGGAGCTGGTGATGGAGAACACTCTAAAAAGTGCAGAAGGGGCTATGCAGCAGGTATACGAAAATAGTTATCCGTTGCTGCAAACCTTTAAGGAGATTCATATGAAGGTGCCCAACAGGCTCAAGCTTCCGGCAGAACTTGCAATCAATACGAAGCTGGAAACTGAATTAAAGAACGATAACTTCAATTTAAAGAATTTTAAAAGTTTGCTTCATTCAGCCAAACAGATCGGAGTAAATCTTGATGTTGTGACACTCAGTTTCCTTGGCGATATTCAACTGAATTCATTAATGAGGAAATTAAAGAAAAATCCTGAAGACCTTAAATTGCTGGATTGCATTAATGAATTTGTAGAAACACTTGATAAAAGTACACTCGAACCTGAAAAATGGGAAGCACAGAACGTGATTTTCGCTATGCGTGAAGAAGAAGTCGCACGAATAGAAAGAAATGCAGAAGAATCGCAGGATGGTAAAGGTCAAAAATGGCTGGAAGCACTCGACAGGCTCACAAGTAACCTGAACCTTGTAAATGAATGAGAGTACCAATAACTACATACAGGCTGCAAATGTCTCCAGATTTCACCTTTATGGATCTGGAGCAAATCACAGATTATCTTGAGAAACTTGGAATCTCCACTGTTTATTCCGCGCCTTTTTTTAAGGCAAGAACGGGCAGCACCCATGGATATGATGTTACAGATCCTTTTACCCTCAATCCGGCCATTGGAAACCTCAAGCAGTTTAAGAAGCTGAGTAAGGATTTGAAGGGGCGAAAAATGGACTGGCTTCAGGATATTGTTCCCAACCACATGGCCTACGATAGTAGCAATCCGTGGTTGCGGGATATTACTGAGCTTGGTCCAAGATCACGGTTTTACAATTTTTTTGACATTGACTGGGATTATAAGGGTTGGGGAAAAGTGATGACTCCGTTTTTGGGTGATTCCATAGACGAAGTAATAAGGAACGGGGAACTTAAAGTAAATTATGACCAAACAGGTATCTCGGTCAATTATTTTGAACATAGTTATCCTGCTTCAGTAAGATCTTATAAAACTGTTTTAGCTGAAGTAAATTCCGAAAAGGCCGATAGACTAAAGAATTTCTCCGGAAATGCAGAAGAATGGGCAGATGTGAAAATCTCATTTTTCAGGGAAGTTCAGGAAGATGCCGATTTGGAGAAGAAGATTACTGAAGTAATTGAAAACATCAATAAATCTGAAGAGAAGATGCACCAGGTGATGGAGTTGCAATACTTTAAACCTGTACACTGGAAAACCACCGAAAGCGAGATAAATTATCGCCGTTTTTTCACCATTAACGATCTTATTTGCCTAAGTATGGAAGATGATGAGGTTTTTAAAACCTATCATCATTTTATTAAGGAAATGTGTGAAGCCGGAATGATCAATGGTTTGAGAATAGATCATATCGACGGACTTTTTGATCCGGAAGGTTACACTAAAAAGCTTCGGAAGCTCGTTGGCGAGGATTTTTATATAGTTGTTGAAAAGATATTGGAAGCTCATGAAGAGCTACCGTCTCACTGGCCGGTGCAGGGAACAAGCGGATACGAATTTCTGGCCCAAATCAACCACCTGTTCACAAACCCTGAAAGTAAAGGAGTATTTTCTGAAAGATATAAAGAACTCGTACCAGATCTTCCGGAATATGAAGAACTGGTTTATCAGAAAAAGCTGTTTATCCTTAAGGAAAGAATGGGAGGAGAGCTTCACAATTTACTGGATTATCTAAGGACGAAAAAACTTCTACCGGAAGGAAAACAGGAGGACGATAATTGGCAAAAATCGCTATGCGCTTTTTTGGCTGCTTTTCCTGTTTATAGAATTTACCCCGGAGGTTTTCCGCTGAGAAATGCTGAGGTTGAGACTATAAATACTGCTTATAAATGGGCACTGGAGCATGTAAAAGATGCTAAAAACGAGCTGGATTATCTAAAATCTCTCTTTTTAGGCGAAATTGACGATAAAAAAGAGGAAGCTTTTTATTTTCTTCAGCGTTGCCAGCAATTTAGCGGCCCGCTTGCTGCAAAAGGAGTGGAGGATACCAGTTTTTACATTTATAACAGGCTTATTTTGCACAATGAAGTAGGGGATTCACCCGAAAACTTTGGAATTTCTACAGAGGATTTTCATAAGAAAATGCTTCAGAAGCAAAAAACATTTCCTCATACTTTAAATGCAACTGCCACACACGACACCAAAAGGGGAGAGGATGCAAGAATGCGATTGAGTATTCTAAGCGAATTTCCGGAAGAATGGTTTCGGAAAGTGGCGGAATGGAGCAAAATAAACGGCAATATCAGGAAAAGCAATAAAGCACCAGATAAAAACGAAGAATATTTTATTTATCAGGCTTTAATTGGAGCGCTGCCTTTCGACAATTTTGATGAAGAGGAATTTTTGCAGCGGACCAAAGATTATTTGCAAAAAGTAATGCGTGAAGCAAAGGTAAATACCAACTGGTCTCAGCCAGATGAACAACATGAAAATGCTGTTTTTGAATTTATTGAAGGTATTTTTACTCATGAAGAATTCAGAAAATCCTTTGATCCATTTTTGGAGAAAATGGCACTTTGGGGAGCAGTTAAGTCATATTCGCAGGTGCTCATTAAGAACACCGTTCCGGGAGTTCCCGATACTTACCAGGGAACCGAACTTTGGGATTTAAGTTATGTAGATCCCGATAACCGAAGACCGGTAGATTATGATTTAAGGAAGGAAATTCTGTCTGAATTCTCTTCTCTTAAAGAAGAAAAGAAAAGTGACTACCTAAAAAATCTAAAGAAAGAATTCAGCAATGGAAAATTAAAATTCTATTGTCTGCACAAAGCTTTGGCGGCAAGAAAGGAATACCATGATGTTTTTGAAAAAGGAGAATATCAGCCTCTTTCAGTCTCAGGTACTTTAAAAGGCAAAATTATCGTCTTTGCCCGAACTTATCAGGATACCACTATTGTTACTGTGGCTCCGGTGCAGGTAAAAAATCTTTGTAAAGAAGATGAAATTTCTTTAGACGAGTCCATGTTGGATGATTCTTTCATGGAATTACCCGAACGCGATTTAAACTGGAAAAATCTGCTCACCGGAAAAGCTCTGAAAAATGGTGGAAAAATTAAATTTTCAGAAATTTTAGGAGATCTTCCGTTGGCGCTCTTAATCAGTAAAAAATAAATATGGAATTAACCAGAAGTAGTGGGGTTTTGCTACATATAACTTCTTTACCTTCAGAATATGGTATTGGGGATTTAGGAACTTCTGCTTATAAATTTGTCGATTTTCTTAAGGCTTCCGGGCATAAATACTGGCAATTATTGCCACTTAATCCTACTCATAACACTTTTCATCATTCTCCTTATAGTAGTTATTCCGCTTTTGCGGGCAATCCGCTTTTAATTAGTCCGGAATTACTCGAGAAAGAAAAACTGGTAGATTTAAAGAAGTTTTCGATTCCGAAGAAACTTTCTGCTGAAAAAGTGAATTTTGAGCCTGTAGAAAAATATAAAACTGATTTGCTGGATTCTGCTTATTCGAATTTTAAGGAGCGAAAGGCAGATTTCCCTGATTTTGAAAAATTTTGTAACAGGCACGCAACATGGTTGAATGATTTCGCGATCTTCAAATCCCTTACACAGAAGTTTAGTAAGGGCTGGCTGGAATGGCCGGAAGAGTTGCGCGACAGGAAACCCGCAGGACTAAAAAAAGCGGAAAAAGAACTTTTTGAAGAAATTGAAAAAGAAAAATTCATTCAGTACCTGTTTTTTAAGCAGTGGGAAAGTCTCACCAGCTATGCACATAAGAATGATGTACAGCTGATTGGTGATATTCCATTTTATGTTAACCATGAAAGTGCAGACTGCTGGGCGAATACAGAATATTTTAAACTGGACAGTGATAAAATGCCCACACATGTTTCCGGAGTACCACCAGATTATTTCAGTGAAACTGGTCAGCTCTGGGGAACTCCGGTATTTGAATGGAAAACGCTAAAGAAAAATAAATACGATTGGTGGGTAAAACGGATAAAGCAAAACCTGTTATTGTTTGACCTGGTAAGAATCGATCATTTCCGGGCTTTTGCAGCATACTGGCAGGTACCGGCCGGAGATGAAACAGCCATTAACGGAAAATGGGTGAAATCTCCGGGAACGGAATTTTTTAAAATCATTGAAAAGGAGATTCCCGAAATGCCTTTTATTGCCGAGGATCTTGGACAACTGGATCAACCGGTTTACGACCTGCTGGAAAAATTTAATTTTCCCGGCATGAATGTATTGCAATTTGCTTTTGGCGAAGAAAAGGCAGAGAATCCATATCTGCCATTTAACCACAAATCCCACAGCATAGCTTACACCGGAACTCATGATAACAATACTACCGTAGGCTGGTTTAAAGCTGCGGATAAAGTCACAAAACAACATTTAAAGAGATATTCAGATAAACGTGTGACAGTGAATAATGTTCACGAAATATTGCACAGAATTGTACTGAGATCTGTGGCGAAAATTGCCATTTTTCCACTTCAGGATATTATCGGGCTTGGGGAGGAAGCACTTATGAATACTCCCGGAAGTATTGAAGGTAACTGGACCTGGCGTGTAAAAGAGGTTCAGATTCCTTTAGAAGCTGTCAAAAGTTTACGTGAGCAAAATATTCTCTTCGGAAGATTTAAAGAACCCAAGCCAGTCAAAAAGGTTAAGAAGTAAAGAGGACAGTGACAGCAAGGTTTTTAAGATTAGTGACAAAAAAATATCTAACTTTACCTGAACCAAAAAATATTTTATGCTGTCACCATATTTAATAAAGCTAAAACAGGGGCTAACCGGCCTCTTGTTTTTTGCCTGTACAATTGCTTTTCAAGCTCAAACCACTTCTTCTCAGCATTCTGAACCGCTATCTGAAGCTGCACCAGAAAGTGTGGGAATCTCGTCAGAGAGGTTGGAAAAAATCAGTGAAATGATTCAGTCTTCGATTGATGAAAATCAAATTCCGGGAGCGGTGGCGTTGATTGCAAAAGACGGCAAAATCATCTACCTCAAAGCTTTTGGCAAAGCCAATGCTGAAGGAAAGGAGCTGGAAAAGGATGCTGTTTTCAGGATTGCTTCACAAACCAAGGCTATAACTTCAACAGCAGTTATGATGCTGTGGGAAGAAGGAAAATTTCAGCTGGACGATCCTGTTTCTAAATATATTCCGGAATTTGAGAATCCGCAGGTGCTGGAAAGCTTTAATGAGGCTGATTCCTCTTATACTACAAAGCCTGCAGATAAGGAGATTACGATACGTCATTTACTCACCCACACTTCCGGATTAGGCTACGGAATGATAGATTCAGATCCCAGGATTAGAAAGATATATCAGAAAGCAGGAGTAACAGAATTGTTTACAACCGCAAATGTGAAAATTGGAGAAGTAATTAAAAAGCTTGGGAAACTTCCTTTGCACCACAATCCGGGTGAAAAATTCACTTATAGCATGGGACTGGATGTGCTGGGATATTTTGTAGAAGTTGTGTCAGGCCAGTCATTTAGCGATTATCTGGAAGAGCATATTTTTGATCCCCTGGAAATGGAGGACACCCATTTTTACCAGCCTGAAGGTAGCAAGGAAAGGCTGGTTTCTGTTCAGGTAAAAGAAGGTGGCCAATGGAAAAATCTCGAACCTACTTTTTATGATCCCGATTACCCTATAAAAGGAGCACAGACTTTTTATTCCGGTGGTGCAGGTCTTTCCAGCACGGCTGAAGATTACGCCACTTTTCTTCAGATGTACTTAAACAAAGGAGAATTAAACGGAACACGTTTGTTAAGCAGGACTACAATAAATAGCATCCTCGGAAATCACACAGAGGATCTTTTTGGCGGGAAAAACAAGTACCATGGACTGGCGTTTGGAGTGGTAACTCCCGAAGGGCAGGATATGGGCGGCATCGGCAGCACTGGCACCTTCGACTGGGGAGGATATTTTAATACCCAGTATTTTGCAGACCCTGAAGAAGATGTAATTGGTATAATAATGAAACAAACTTCTGGTGGGACAGGAGACCAAACCGGCTGGAAATTTCGCCAGATGGTTATGGCAAGTATTGATGATTAATGGTAGAAAATAAAATCGCCTGTTGTTTCAAAACAACAGGCGATACATTTTTTAACGGTATTTAATCTTGATCATCCTCCATATTCCTTTTTATCTTCTCAATAGCATTTTGGATTGATTTCTCAGGCTCAATTATGTTGTTATTTCCCCAGAATTCAGCGTCATAGAACCCTGATACATCATCACTCATCACTACATAGGGATCTATAAATTCTGTTTTCTTTTGTTCTACAAGGTCAGAGTATTTTTCCCAATCTGTTATTACCATTTCACTGTTAATAGTATATCGCGAATTAAAAATTTTTCTCTTCCAGTTCACTACATATTCCATAACAGCATTGCCGTAGGCGTAATGCCACTTCCCGTCTTTTTCAGCGTAGTCAACTTTATAGGCGAGATCTACGGGATATACCTTAGATCCCGAAGGTTTCTTCTTTACAAACATTTTACTTGCTGTGCGTTTATCGTCAACATTTAAATTATACTCTGCCCGTACGAGTGTAAGAGATTGAGCGTCAATAAACAATTGTCCAAAATACCATGGACTTGACTTATCTTTCTCTTCGAAATTTACCACATAAATATAATTGTCATCAATTTTGGTGGGTTCATCAAAAGTGTACTCATAGTTTGCAGTCATACCCGGCTCCAGGACATACTCTGTATATTTTATAAGGTCCAGGTAAAGTGCATTAAAAGGCCCACCTCTTAATTTTAAAGCGAGGGTATCCAGCTTGTTATAATCGGTACTTTTTCTTGCTTTAAATATAGAGACAAGATCATCTTTGTTGGAGTTGTGCGGACTCTTGTATATCTTCACAACTGCTTCAGACAAAGAGACATTTGTACGTCTTCTTTTAATTGTTTCCCGATAGAAGGAGGTCATTAAGGTTTGATCTGTAAAATAATTCTCATCCTTTTTCTGAAGCATTTTATCAACCAATGCTTTGGGATCTTTAGCATCAAAAATATTAATTTCTGAAAGTTCTTCCACATTGCTTACCAGTTCCACGCGGTTATTGTTGCTAAAATAATCCAGCGGGAGACTTTTACTATTATAGCCTAACATGGAAACTGTAACGGTTACCGGTAAAATACTCGTAGGTACACGGAGCGAAAATTCTCCATCTGAATTGCTTATCGTGGTAATATTGCTTCTATTCACTGCAATTGAAGCAGAAGCTATAGGATCATCGCTCTCGCTGTTTACTACTATTCCTTTATAAACATTAAAACTCGTGGAATCGGTCTGCTGTTCCTGGAAGTTAGCACTAAGGGCGGGCGAAAGGCCGAAAACGAGTAGAAAAAGAGCACTGTATATTTTTTGCAGGCGGAAGTTTAATTTTGATGTTTCCATGGCATGTAGTTTTACTTCCTAAGATACTAAAAACTAAGCTTTTATTAACAAAATTTTAGTTAAATTAATTTGGAAATGTGCAGCAGGATTTAATAAGAATAAAAATTATTCCGGAAGTGAGCAGTATTATTGCGGACTGCTGAAAATGGCCGTTTTCGGCATGCTGCTTTGTGCAGCAGGTTGGCAATTGTACTGTGTATCCACCTTTTCTGTTGATTGCTGCGGAGACAAATAAGGAATGCCAAGCCCGAGACCTCTAACCACGAACATTAGCCCCATAATAACCACAAAGACCGGAATTGCATGTCTAATGTGCTTCCGTACCTTGCCGGAAAGGACATCTCTTGACCTCTGTAAAATTTCAAATAATTATACCGGACAATAATAATTATTTAAAAATACGCTTGCCCTAATGCACCACGCCATAAAATAGTTTTTATATATTGAAAAAGAGTGAAAATTATAACGCTTCACCAGATGAAGTACAAACGATACTCGGGTAGGAGAGAAGCAAATACTTTTTGAGACCCGACGGGCAGGCACTTCAAAAAAAATTAAGCATAGACAAAGAATTTAAGATGAAAACAGAAAAGGAAAAAATGATGGCCGGAGAGCCTTATGATGCACATGGGAAAGAGCTTATTGAAGTCCGTACCAGGGTGAAACGTATTCTTCATAAACTAAATGTCACTGAATATTATACAGATAAGTTCCAGGAAACCATAAACGAATTATGTCCTAATTCAGCTAAAAATATACATTTAGAACCACCTTTCCATTGTGACTATGGGGAAAATATCTATGCTGCAGAGAATGTTTTTGTCAATTTTGGAGCAGTTATCTTAGATGGGGCAAAAGTCACTATAGGAAAGGGAACACTCCTCGCTCCCGGAGTGCATATTTACACCTCAAGGCATCCTTTAGGAATTAAGGAACGAAGGCTGTGGGAAGATTGCAAGCCCGTAAACATAGGAGAAGAATGCTGGATTGGCGGACATGCAACGATTTGCCCCGGGGTAAATATTGGTGACAGGGCTGTAATTGGAGCAGGAGCAGTGGTGACAAAAGATATTCCGGCAGATACATTAGCAGTTGGGAATCCCGCAAAAGTGGTTAAGAAATTAAACTAGGAGAACTAAATGTTCCAGCTCCAGAAATCTGCGCATAAGATATCTGTTTTAAAGAGGTAACGGTTGGCAAAAGATTCTTTTCCCGGGTTGCATTCTGCCAATGCACGTTTTAATCTGCAGGATTTATGCGAGAGATGGGCGGCCTTATTGATTGCTTCCAATTTATGATTTTACTTTACCTTCAGGGGTGGAGCTTCTCAAAGTTATTTATATTTGTGAAAAAAATATGAAAATTAAAATCAGCCTTTTGGCACTCCTGTTCATTTCCTTTATTTCCTGTAACGATGATATCAATTCCGTAGATTATGTAAGCCTCAATGATCAGGAAATTCAGGATTATCTGGAAGAAAATGATCTTGAAGCAGAGAAGAGTAATTCAGGATTGTATTATATTATTGAAGAGGAAGGAACAGGGGAGCAACCGACAGCAACAGACGATGTAAGGATCGCGTACAAAGGTTACTTTACTGATGGTGAGATTTTCGATCAAAGTGATGCGGGTGGAGTTACCTTTAATCTACAGGAGGTAGTCAGGGGCTGGACAGAGGGAATAACGTATTTTAAAGAGGGTGGGAGCGGAATGCTTCTCGTACCCTCACACCTAGCTTACGGCCCGAATAATTACAGGGGTATTCCCGGAGGTTCTGTTTTAATTTTTGAAATTGAGCTTTTAGAGGTTGTTGATGCTACCAATTAATTTATAGATATATTGGAAACCGGGTAGCAGTAGAATTGCTTCAAAGAACGTTTTTCTCGTTGACAACGCTTCGGAAATTTTCTAATAAGTCCTTGATCAGTCTATTATTTGCCAGGATAGGATAGGCAGCATATTTACTATATATATTATTTATTTTGTAAGTGTGATGCGTTTTTAGATGTTCCGGCATCCAATTTTAAAGCAAGGATCCCGCAAAACTTTTATTTTCAATAAAACGTTGAAGTTTCTTCTAATTAAAAATACGCCACCCCAGTCTTAAGCTGACTATCGGAGAGAAAAAAGAACTACCGGACTCATTGAAACCATAGCCTCCACCTAAGTTAAGATCTAATTTAAAACCAGCACCATAATAGCGCTGCAATCCCCACACCGGACCAATGACACCGAAGTAATTTTCATTATACTCCAAATCCCCGATTATTGGTTTACTAGTCTGGATGGCGCCACTTAAAGCAATATAATTTCCACTATTACTGGAGATGTTTTTTCCTTTTTCAAAACGCTTCTTTAAGTTATAATAATGGCGGTACTGAACATTAAAAATTGGATAGATACCAAAACCTTCCCCAAATATTCCTTTTCTATACGCAAACCCTGATCCTGCTCTTAAATCTAAAGTTGCAGAATTTGTTAGGCCATATTCATACTCCAGCCCGGGAGTTAAAATGTTTACTGATAATAAACCCTCTTCCACTGAAGGTTGATTTTGAGCATCAATGTTTAAAAATGAACAAAAGCAGAAGCTGAGTAGTAATATTTTTTTCATTCAGAAGTTTTGTGAAAATAAAGGGCGCAAGTTAAAAAAACACTGTTCGCCAAACGGGATTGTCCAGGTTTTTTCTCCACCTGAATTGAGATTTATCTTATCCGGACATAAGTATAAATATATCCTTCTGAAGGATCAGGCGCAGCAAACGAGCACGGAGTTGCGATTTAAAAAATTTTTTAGCAATGTTGGCATTTTTTACCCGCTATTGCTTTTTGGTCAGATCTTTTATTTCCTCAAGGGTTGTTACATCGTTGACTATTCCTCCCATCATACAAATGTTTGTTCTGATTTTTCCATTATCGTCAATATTCCCAAAAAAGATGTAGCTGTAGCTTATCTTATACAGTCGGTCACAATTTGTCCATTCTGTCTGATAACTATATTTTCCATCTACTAATTGATCTTTTATTCCACCTTTAAAATTTTCAATAATTTTAAAAATTGGTTCATAACCGCCCTTGTTTGCATAATCATCCCCGAATGTGTAGTATTTGACCTGTTCTGCGTAAACCGGATCATCGCGGTCGTCAACGCCTAAAACTGTTCCATAAAAGATTATATCGGCATCCTCAACCATCTCTTCGATTGACTTAGTTAAAATACATTCACAGGCGTGAAGTCCGCCGGTAAGGAAAAGAAAGATTAATAGTATCTGAAACTTAAATTTCATAGTCAGCGTTTTAGCTTGCTGCCAGTCGTCCCGGTTGTAGGAACGTGGAATTGACGGCTTATATGATTTTATTCCTGGGTTTTAAGATTATAATATTTTGATAAAAGAAATGCATCCGCTTAGCTTTCAATCTCCTTAAATTTTACTTTTGTAATATTAAAAATACAGCTTTAATTTTACTAAAAGTCATGGTGTTTGTCCGAGGAATGGTTGGCAACGTATTTGTGTATGATTTGTGGAGTGTAAAAGCACCTGATCTGGCAAATACAAACCGAATAGAAAATCCGCCGGGATTTTCGGAAGTAGGCGCGAACTAGCCATTAATTATACACTGTGCTGGTAGTGGTTATTTCTTCTGCTATGAATAATTCAGCTATTTTAAATGTAATATCGAATAATTCAGATGACGAACCACTCCTATTCATTGCTACAGCTATAGATGTATTATATTCAGGCAGAAGTACTAGCATTGCGAGAGAGCCTGAGGCAGTTCCACCGTGATGAATAATTCTAATTTCTCGGTTGTCTTTAATTACATCTTTTCTTATATCATTTCGCCAACCTAAACCATAGTTTTGTTCATTTACTTTACCGTTTTTCAATTGAACAGGTTCAAATAGCAACTTCGTTGTTGTGGAATTTATAAGTTCTTGATTAAGTACTCCATTCCCAAATTTTACTAAATCAATTGGTGTAGAAAGAAAACCACCACCAGCCCATTTGTTACTACTATTGGTCTTGTATGCTTTATTTATTTTGTTATCTGCATTATCATAGAATTCAGCTATATTATTTGATTTGTTAACAGCGTAGTCTGGTATTGTTTCAGTTAATTTAAAGGTTCAAACACGTTTGTTTTCATAAATTCAAGGTAATCCAGATTAGTAGCACCCTCAATTATTCCACTCAATAACGTATAATTATAAGTACTGTAGTTAAAATCTGTACTTGGTTCAAAAATAAGGTCATCATTATTAAAAATTAAGACACTCTGTTTAATGGAATTATATTGGTTATTATTATAGAATTCCCAAATAGGAAAACATAGACAACTACTGTAGTTTCTAATACCAGATGTATGGGAAGCTAATT
The DNA here is from genome assembly GCF_031846645.1 of Autumnicola psychrophila. Taxonomy (NCBI): domain Bacteria; kingdom Pseudomonadati; phylum Bacteroidota; class Flavobacteriia; order Flavobacteriales; family Flavobacteriaceae; genus Autumnicola; species Autumnicola psychrophila. The sequence continues at coordinate 327,345 of NZ_JAVRHN010000003.1, read as the reverse complement.
CTTTTATTGTTAATTTGGATAACTTACTATTTGCGTATGGTACATAATTTTCTACAATTGAATTAGGTTCAATAGTTTTCCTTTCAAACAATAAACCTAAACCAACAGAAGTAAGGCTTTTTGAAATACTCCCAATTCTATATTTTGTTATTGAATCTGCAAAATTTTTTTTTTTCAAAGTCTGCATAACCAATAGAATTTGACCAAATTAAAGAATCATTCATTCCGACAGCAATAGAAATAGATGGTGCTTCAAGTAATTTAAATTCTTTTCCTAATATTTCATCCGCTTTATTTTTCAACGTTTCAGAATGTGTTTTCTTTGGATGAATTTCTTCTAAATTTGGCATTTCAGTTCTACCTATGTAATAAGTAAAAACAGGCTCAAAAAGAAAGTAGCTTAAGATTAATACTCCAATTACGCATATAATAATAGTCAGGTTTTTTTTCATTTATTTTACGATAAAAAATTAAGAGAATATTAGCATTTTCTGGTATTATCGATTCAAATTTTAGATAACAAATCTATTTTAGAAATTATAAAATTCTGAATTGTGGTAATATACTGATGAGCTGTAATTACTGCTAAAGGTCTCGTTTATCGCAAGTTCCGGGAGTAGGGGACGTGGGGATATTGGCGATTAGCCGATGTTAGACACAATTAATGACCCCTAATACATGCTCTTATAAACATATTGCCAAAATTGGTTTTTTCATACATTCCTTTATCTTCTATTCTTACTTTTCTAAGTTCTTCCTCATTATATTTTTCAAAAATTTTTTTGATCTCAGGATCTAGATCTTCTAGAATTTTTTCAAATTTTGTTTCAAGTACAGTAAGATAATATGGTTTTCTACTAATCAGACCTAATGACTCTAAATTGTCTAAGTAGATTGGTAAATTGTCCGGCCAGTTTAATATCAATTTTTGTTTTAAGCCAGTTTCCCCTTTAATTACAAGTCGATATTGTGCAGAATTGTCAGGATTGTTAATATGTTTAATGTCTATTACAGGAATTGCAATTGCGGTTGCTAAATATTTTAAAATACGAGCTTCGTCTGGTGAAATTCTATCAATTATTTGTATAAAACCTGGGTGAGCATCTTTTGCTTTTTTGGAAGATGAAGCACTGGCTAATAATTTTACAAAGGCATCACTTAGTTCTTTATTTGAAACATATGAGAATCTGTCTAGAATCGGATTTGATATCTCTGTAGGAACTGGAGTAATTTCTTCTTCAGGTAAATTTTCCAGTTTTTCCTCGTATTTTTTCAGATTGCTCTCAAAATATAATCTTGTTCTCTCATTGAACCATTTTATAGGCCATAAAACGGTATTACTAACATTCACAATAGTGCCTAAAGCTTGTCCAGCTTTCTTACTTGGTTTACTTAAAAGATCTTGATAAAGTTTTGATACCAACTTTCCTTGACCTAAATGAATTAAAGCATTAACGTTTGATTCTTCATCACTCATTATCTTGAATTTTATGGCTAATTATGCCTAACGGTCTGCGTATGGTGCCGCAGCTATCACGTAGGATAGCTATGCATTATACACCTTGTTAGCATCGTTTTAAAGTTGATTGGCTACAAATTTACACTTAGAGGTGTTTTTGAATAGGGACCCCAAATTTGATTCAGAATAGAGTTCCTCGACCTTATCATATAATTCATCATGTACATGGTTAAATATCCTTGTTAGTTTTTCATTTGAAATATCCGAATGCACAATCTCCTCTTCTTTAAGTTTCTTATACACTCTGTGAAGGATGAATCTATTGCCATGGGTTACAAATAGTTTATCGCGCCCATGATTAGAATTCTTTTTTTGAGATATTAGTTTTTCTATTCGTTGAAGTATAAAAACTTCCTTACTCAATTCAATTGCATCTGTTGATCCATTGAAAAAGAGCTTGTAAGGTGTTTTTTCTATATCATTCCAGAGTTTGCTAATCTCACGCTTAGCCTGTACTGAATAAGATACATCCTCATGTAAACAGGCTTTAGCAACGACAGCCTCATTGAGATCAAAACCTAGATCGTCTTTTTCTGGAAATTCTCCCGATCTAAAGACATAATTGATGTTTTCAATTGCTAATTCGCTCTTTAATCTTGCCTGTTGAGGGTCTAGTGATACAAAATCTCTACTATCAATTCGGTTCTGAGTATTGTTTGTTCTTGTAATTCTCTTAGATTCTTGTTCATTTTCCTCTGATACTTCAAAAATCCGAATCCATATTCGTATCTGTTCTACATTGTTAGGTTCTGATTTTGAACTTTCAGTGATAGTTCCAACGGTTTGCGCACCATTGACAACTCTGAGATTCTTACATACAAAGATCCCAGATTCTGAACCAGCACCGCCAATAGCTTTTTTGTTTATATCATTTGCCAAGGCAGTGATTCCATTGTTGTAATACCAAAATTTTTCTGGAGCTTCGCTTATGGTTTGAGAAATACCTTCGTTTACTTCTGTATCGCCTAAATGCAGCCTAATATTCGGGGAGAATAGTTGGCGGCCATTTGCTTTGTATAAATTCGCTAAGTCACTTCCTGCTACAAGACCAAAATAAGATTTTATTGGAAAGTCTATTTTACTCCAATTATATAGAATTAAATCTGAATCAATGGGGGTTCCTAAAGATCCTCTGGAAATAAAAGAATAAATATCATTTATTTTAATTGGCTTGAAACTGAAAATATCTGTAGAGTTTATTGAGTTATTATCTTCAAGAAAATCATTGATTGATCCTTGAACATGGTCAGAGATATTGCCTGTTCCTGAATGTATGGTTACCAACACAAATCTTGTTTGAATATCGAGTAAATAATTCTCTATTTCAGGTATTCTTTCTTTTATTGATTTATTAAAGTTTTCATATTTAGGTATTAAAAGCTCCTTCACACCCTTTAAAAATTTCCCGATTTCACCAACATCTATTGAACCAGTTCCGTCCTTGTGAAATTTAGACTGAATCAAATAGAGAGTTTTGTCAGTGGAATCGAAATATATTCCATCTAACCCATTATCATCATAACCATCGGTAACATATAAACAGGCTTCATCAGGTTCTACATTTCCTTGCATACACATAGCTAATGCGCATAAAGAACGAGTCAATTTCATGTTTTCCACCTGCTCTGTAGATTTACTCGATTCGTCCTCATTGAGAAAAACGTGATCAAAGTATTTTTCCTCAAGATATTTTTTTATTTGCCTAATTTGTAACATAATTGTATTTATTGATGCCAACGTCCTCATAAATGTACCATTACATTTATTTACGGGTTATTCTAGATAAATTACCAGAGGGTAGGGATTCCGGTGAGAGGATATAAATCTAAATAAAATCTTAAAAACGAAAGATGTTTCTTTCAATTTTTTACCTGTTTTTATTTTAGTCCGGTCTTCAGGAGTTTTATAAAATGGTCAGACAACAGAAAATACATAGGTATGAAAAAAGGAAATAGGAGATAATGTCTAAAGCGGGAGATGGCCTCAGCAGGGGTTTTTGCTTTATTTTAACACCGGAAATAAGGCGTTCGTGTTCTTTTTTTCTAATTTGATTTACCTAATCAACAAAATTAAAAATTATGAAGAAGTTATTTTTATTATTTGCATTAGTGTTTTCAGTAAGTACGTCATTTGTTTCCTGCAGGGATACTCCTGAAGAGGAAAGGGCTGAAGAAGCGGCAGAAGCCGTTGAGGAAAGAACAGATGAAATTGAGGAAGCAGCAGATGAAGTTGAGGATGAATACTAGTAGTAAACTCAGCATTTGATAATTAAAATTAAAAGCCGAGATTGGGTAAATTTTTATTTCCTTTTAAGGTTTTTCGAAATGAAACCTTCATTCCTTGATCTCCTTCCGGCTGTTTCTTATCCTAATATGGGTGAAATGGCAAAGCACGGGAGTAACACGTGAAGGTTGTTAAGAAAAGGCTGTCGAATTTCGACGGCCTTTTGCAGTGCTTAGCTCCTTGTAGCGATATTTGGCTTTTTTTAGCAGAAAACTATGAACTCCCACGGTTTTTAAAGAGCAAATCTTCCTATTCGAAATATTTGAAGCTAATTTTTTACCATGAAAGACAATTTCTCCACAAAATCGGCGGATTACGCCAAATTCCGGCCTGTTTATCCCCAGGAAGTTTATGATTTTATCGAAAAACAGCTTCCACAGCAGCAAAAAGCATGGGATTGTGGTACAGGGAATGGCCAGGTAGCCGCAGAACTGGCAAAATTCTTTGATAAGGTTTGTGCTACAGATATTAGTGAGCAGCAGTTAGGCCATGCCCCCAAAATGGCAAATATCGACTACTCCAGGCAGCCTGCCGAGTCTACAAATTTTCCCGATGATCATTTTGATCTGGTAACTGTGGCGCAGGCGATACATTGGTTCGAATTTAATAAATTCTATAAGGAAGTAAAGCGTGTTCTAAAACCAGGGGCGATAATTGCCATTTTTGGCTACGGACTTTTTAAAAGTAACCCCGAAACCAATGAAGTTATCGATCATTTTTACCAAAATATAATAGGGGAGTACTGGGATCCGGAAAGGAGATACCTGGATGAGGAATATAAAACGATTCCCTTTCCTTTTAAAGAAATTGAAACTCCGGAAATCTCACTTCAGCTTCACTGGAGTTACGATCAGCTAATTGGCTATTTAAAAACCTGGTCCGCCGTAAAGCATTATGAAAAAGCCAACGGTAAAAACCCGGTAGATCTTATTGCAGAAGACCTGAAAGAAGCTTTTGGCGAAAATGGGGAAATTACGTATCCCATTTTATTTAGGATGGGGAAATTTCAGTAGTCAGTCTCTCATTTTACTCAAAAGCAGTGTTTTTTATTACAACTGAAAATAAAAAAACCAAAATTCAGACTCCTTAACTTCAGGAATCAGAATTTCGGTTTTCTGTTTTATTATTGAGAGAATTCAGAATGCCACAACAGTATTTCAATCCGCTTTTCTTTACGAAAACTATTGTTTTACGCTGCAGCCAATTGCTTTTGTTTCTTTAGTAGTAACTTCTTTTCCCGCTAAAAGTTCATTTACGGCATTAGCCAGAAAACGTTCGTTTACGGCATCAGCATTTCGCACATTATCGTCAATGGCGCCGATATACTTTACAATATTTTTTCCGTCTTCTTTTTGAAGCAAATAAACATGCGGGGTTTTTGTAGCACCATATTTGGCATGTACGGTTTGGCTTTCATCAAACAGGTAAGGAAAAGTAAATCCTGCTTCATCGGCTTTTTGCTGCATTTTTTCAAAAGTGTCGTCCGGTTGCACCTCAGGGTTATTCGGATTAATAGCAATTACAGGATAGCCTTTTTCTTTAAATTCCTGGTCAAGTGCCACAATTCGATCTTCGCTGGCCACGGCAAAAGGACAGGTGTTGCAGGTAAAAATAACGATATAACCTTTGGCATCAGGATAATCTGAAAGGGAGACCATCGAGCCGTCAACATTTTCCAGGTTAAAGTCGGTCGCTTCATCGCCAATTGTGTAACCGTAAGCTGTAGTTGTTTCTTCTTCAGAAAGAATGGCCATTTCCTTTTTTTCTGAATTTCCAGGCATGTCTTTTTGAGCTGCATCCTTACAACTGCCTAAAGAAAATGTGGCTATAAGAGCCAGAACGGGTAAAAATGTTTTTATTTTCATATTTATAAAAATGATTGAAGTTCAGTGTTTAATTCTTCGTAAGTAAAGGTACGTTCATAAAATTTCCGTTCCTGCTGGTTTAATATAATAGTAGCGGGAATAGCGCCGCTCCACTCTTCAGAGACTTTTGGTATCCAGGAATTGGCATCAGGATCATCCAGCAGTACCACTTCACTTTTTAAACTGTTTTCTTTTATAAAAGGAATTACCTGCTGTTCTATCTTATCAGGAAAATCGAGGCTGGCCAAAACCACTTTTACCTTCTTACTGGCAAGCTGTTCATTCAGCTTTTCAAAGGCCGGTAATTCTTCTACACAAGGTTTGCACCAGGTAGCCCAGAAATTAATGACATAGGTAGTGTCATTTTTTTGCTGAAGATATTTCGAATAAAAAGCTTCAAAATCGACAGTACTGACTACAGCCGAAGATGCAACTTCTTTTTCTGAAGAATTTTTCTGTACCGTTTCTTGCGAAGTATCGATACTTTCAGTTGTTTTTGCATTGTCTGCGCAGGCAAGGCAAATACTAACTGCTATAAGACTCATTAGCTTTTTCATCTCGTAAAAATATTCAATCAGATTGATATTCATGAAGCAAAAGAGTTAAATAGTTAGAAAGTCGGGAAGTAAATAGTGAAGAGAAAAGGATGATGATGTATGTGAGGGACAGAAAGTTAGCACTGACAAGGACGAGTGGTTTCTTGTAGATTTACTCGTGATTGGGTGGTGGTACGGGAGATCTTCAGAAAATATTGGGGAAGAGCAAAATTAAAGTAAAAATTCTATATTTAGTGCTGAAAAATATGGCGGAATTTTTGATGCTTTAGCCTCAATTTCCAAAAGCCGCAGTTTATATTTTGTTGCGGTTCAAAATTTTAAGTTATCGATTATGAAAAAAACATATGTAATTCTTCTACTGATTTTTACGGTGAACCCTGCGCTTCTTTCAGCTCAGATAGGAGATCAGTCCGTTACCCAACAAGTTCTCCAGGAATTGAACAGGGAGAGAACGTTACTGAGTCAGAACCTCGACTTCCGGATAAAAGAAATAGATTCCAAGATCAATAATCTGGACGAGAGTATTAAGAATACCAATTCTGCCGCAGAAAAGGTGGAAAAGCTTGTGGAACGGGTTAAGTTCCTGGAGGAGCGTCAGGAAGAAATAGATAAAAACACAGTTGGCGTTTATAAGTATAATTACAGTTCAGCTGTCCTGAATCTGGCCTCTATGGAGCGCGAAATAAAGCCGCTCAATTTATTTAATTCTTCACGCGAATTTTATTCGACATTAGATAAGGTCAGCAACCCAATGAATTATGAAGGATATAAAGAGTGGTTTGGGAACTTCAAAAAGTATATAGAAGAAGAACAGGAAGACGATGCAAAATTAGCAGCGCTAAACCATATTATTGGTGTTACGGGAGATCTTGCCCAGGGAACGCCTTTTACAGGAATGTTTGCCGGAACACTTTTCGACGGAATCAGTCAGTTTGTAAATTCTCTGGGTCGACGCGACCGGGAAATGAAAGAGAAAAGTCTTGAAATGCTTAAATTGACGACCACAGTTTCCCAGTTTACGCACGATAAAGATCTTATTGAAACGGAATGGGAGGCGATCAATAAAAGCCTGGATGAACTTAAGGAACTTCAGAATAAAGCGATGAAGGAGAATCTTGTGAATATTTTGGGGATTGATCTGAAGGAGTTTGAGCAAAAATTCACCAATGAAACCGATGCTAAAAAAAGAACTCAGTATATTCTCGATATTTCTAAAGTCGCAGAAAATAAAATCGCTGAAGAGAAAACTAAAAATCCGGAGAACTGGAAACAGGATTATTATGACCAGATGATGACGGTTCAAAATCTGAAAATCCGTTTCGGAACAATTACGTTCAGGATTCTTGAAAATCTAAATAAATATGAAGGACTGATCCAAAAATATCAGAATGATAAATATCTGAAAGAGGAAATGGCGCAGTTAAAACTAAAGCTGAACCTGGTAAGAAACAGTTTTGAATCCACTTTTAATCCGCAGGAATACATCAAAGCTTCTAATGAGATGTATGTTGTTGAGTAAAGTTTAAGGTTAAAAGTTTAAAGTTTTAAAGGAAAAAAAATTGGAAAGTAGAAAGCCCGGACCTGCTTTTAAAAGCGACAGAATACGAACTATTAACAATAAACAAAAAAAAGAGGTTGCTGAATTTGATTACAACAACCTCTTTTATTTAATATAAAAAACTATTAAACCAGTTTATCTACCTGTCTGGCGATTTCCAGTTCTTCATTAGTGGGAATAACCATAACCATAACCTTAGAAAATTCGCTGCTGATTGTCCTGTTCTCTTTAGAACGAATATCGTTCTTACCTGGATCCAGCTCAATACCAAGAAAATCCATATTCTCACAAATCAGATTTCTCATGGTGCTGCTGTTTTCTCCAATTCCGGCGGTAAAAACAAGGAGGTCCAGGCCATTCATTACGGCTACATAGGAGCCGATATACTTTTTGATCCTGTAGGCGTTCATTTCTAAAGCCAGCTTACATTCGCGGTTTCCTTTTTGTGCTTCTATCTCAATATCGCGTAAATCGCTAAAACCGGTTAAACCCAGCATTCCGCTTTTTTTGGTAAGCAGTTCATTAACTTCATTCAGACTATAGCCTAATTCATCCACCAAATGAAATATAACTGAAGGATCTATATCTCCACTCCGGGTACCCATAATTAAACCTGAACGCGGAGTGAAACCCATGGAATGATCTACACTTTTTCCGTTTTCTACTGCCGTAATGCTACAGCCATTACCAAGATGGACACTGATTATTTTAGAACCGGATCTTCCCAGCTTTTCGATTGCCTTTTCTGAAACATATTTGTGGCTCGTACCATGAAATCCATAAAGACGAATATCATTTTCTTCTGTGAGTTTATTCGGAATCGCATACTTATAGGCTTTCGCAGGAATACTGCTATGAAAAGTTGTATCGAAAACTGCTACCTGCTTCGCATCTGGAAAAACATCTTCTGCTACTTCTATCCCCGTTAGATTGGGCGGATTATGCAGCGGAGCCAGAGAAAATAGCGACTTAATTTCCTGTTTTACTTTGTCGTTTATAACTGTGGTTTCAGAAAAAGCTGTTCCGCCGTGAACCACCCGGTGACCCATAGCAGTAATATCTGAGGAGTTCTCAATCACTCCTTTTTCGGGATCCATAAGAAGGTTCGTAACTTCTTTTAATGCTACCGAATGATTGGGAACGTCTTGTTCCTGACTTCCTGAATATCTTTCGGAAGTAAAATGTATTTCTGATTTTTTTTGACCTATGCGCTCTACAAGTCCTGAAGCCAGAACTTTTTCTGTAGGCATTTGTATTAATTGAAATTTAAAGGAAGAACTTCCGGTGTTTATTACAAGTATATTATTCATTATAGATTGTTCAGGTTTTTAAAAATTTAAATTTTGAATTCTAAATTTTAAATATTTTTTTCACTACTCACTACTCACTACTCACTACTCACTACTCACTACTCACTACTCACTATTTACTACTCAGCACCCATTCCCTGAGCCTGGATTGCGGTTAAAACTACGGTATTAAAAACATCGTCGATGGTGCAGCCGCGGCTAAGGTCATTTACAGGTTTATTAAGTCCTTGTAGCATTGGTCCAATTGCCAACGCTCCGGTTTCCCTTTGTACTGCTTTATAAGTGTTGTTTCCGGTATTAAGGTCGGGGAAAATAAGCAGGTTTGCCTGTCCTGCTACTTCAGAATCTGGCATTTTACTTTTTCCGATGGTGATATCCACAGCAGCATCGTATTGAATTGGTCCTTCAATTTTTAGATCGGGACGTTTGTTTTTTACAATTTCAGTAGCCTGGCGAACCCGGTCTACATCGGCTCCTTTTCCGGAAGTTCCGGAAGAGTAGGAGAGCATGGCAATTTTTGGGTCTATCCCAAAAGCGAAGCAGCTTTCTGCAGAAGAAATCGTGATTTCCGCGAGTTCTTCCGCAGTAGGATTCGGATTAATTGCGCAATCTCCAAAAACTGAAACCCTATCTTCCAGGCACATAAAGAATACTGAAGAAACTACAGAAACTCCCGGTTTTGTCTTGATAAACTGAAGTGCAGGTCTGATGGTGTGCTGAGTGGTATGAGCCGCACCAGAAACCATTCCGTCGGCATGTCCTTTATAAATCATCATGGTTCCAAAATAAGAAACATCGGTCATCCAGTCCCTGGCCATATCCATATTCACTCCTTTGTGCTTTCTTATATCGTATAAAGTTTCAGCATAATCCTGAAAATGATCTGATTTTTCCGGATCTATAATATTTACTTTATTTAAGTCAAAGTGAAGACCGAGTTTCATGATTTTTTGTTTGATCACCTCCACATCACCAAGAAGAGTAATATCCACAATATCAATAGCCAAAAGTCTTCCCGCGGCAATTAAAATCCGATCATCGGTACCTTCAGGTAAAACAATATGCTTTTTGCTCTGCTGCGCCCGCTTTACCAGCCCATACTGGAACATGCGTGGCGTGATTCCGTGAGGTTCAAAATTGATAAGCCGTTCCACTAAAGGATCAAAAGAAACATAGCGTTCAAAAGTGCTTATCGTAGTTTCAATTTTCTGAATACTGTCGGCATAAATATTAGATTTTATAGCACCAACCCGGTTTGTCACATTAAAAGTTCCATCCTCTACAGAAATTATCGGAACAATTTCAGAAAGCCCTTCAATTAATTTTAGAATAGAAGGCTCGGGAGTAAGTCCGCCTGTAAGGATAATTCCCGAAATTCTTGGATAGTTGCTGGAAATATTCGCCTGTAGTGCACCCAGGATAATATCTGCCCTGTCGCCGGGAGTTATCACCAGGCTTTCATTTCTAAGGGTGGTAAGATAATTTCGAAGCTGCATAGCTCCAACACCAAAGTTCCCGGTTTGGTTATTCAAAAACTCATGTCCGAATAATATTTTACCATCAAGGGCTTTCACGATTTCTTTAAGCGTAGGATTGTTTAGAGTTTCTATGAGCGGAATGGCAAAAACGTCTATTTCTTCAGGAAGAAATTCGCGCATATGTTTTTTGGCAGATTCCAGGTTTTCTTCCAGAACCTTATTGCTCACCATCGCAATAACATCTACATCCTTTTCTATAAAAGCATTATAAGCCATCCTAAGGCTTCCCAGGTGTTCTTCCCAGGTTTTATTTTCACCACTCGCGATAATAATTACGGGTATACCAAGATTTCTTGCCGTCACGACGTTCACATCAAACTCGAAAACGCTTCCTTCACCAGAAAAATCGCTTCCTTCTACCAGCACAAAGTCATATTCTTCTTCCAGTTTTTTGTACTTACGGATAATTGTATCAATTACTTCTCCCGATTTCCCTTCATTTCTCTTCTGAATCAATTGATTCCTGGTAAAAGCATATGTATCTTCATAAGGTAGCTGAAGATCGAAGTAAGAAAGGACGGTATCTATATGATTATCTCTTTTTCCCTCGGGAACATCGTTAATAATGGGCCTGAAGTATCCAACTTTTACGGTTTTTCCCAAAAGCGTACGCATTAATCCAAGGGAGATCATCGATTTCCCGCTATGAGATTCTAATGTGGCAATATAAATTCCTTTATTCATTACAAATATTATTATGACGTCAAAATTAAGGCAGATAAAGAGAAAGCCTTCTTTGGTTTGATTAAATTCATGCGAAAACTGATGAAGATCAGCATTCGATCATAATATACGGAAAAGGAACAGCATGAAAAAGTGAAGATAAACAGAGGAGGCTGAAAATTGCCAATTTTCGACCTGCTTAAAGTACGAGGTAAGAAGTACGAAAAGTTAGCTTTACCACGAATCCACAAATAATTTTTAATTGCTTCCGTAGAAGGTTCAGCGTATCCTGCTTCTTGTCTCCTGTTTTCTGATTCAGTTTTTTAAGGTGAGTCTCTAAAATGCCAATTATCGGCCTTCAGTTTAAAAATTACATTTAGCAATTTTGGTTTCTAACTTCTTTCCGCCCCAATATTAATTCTCGGTTCTAATTGCTATCTTTGCACGCTCAAAATTACTGCATCAAAATATAGCATATGAAAGCCGGAATTGTAGGATTACCTAATGTTGGAAAATCAACACTTTTTAACTGTTTGTCCAACGCCAAAGCGCAAAGTGCCAACTTTCCGTTTTGTACGATAGAACCAAATATTGGAGTCGTAAATGTTCCGGATTCCCGTTTGCAAAAATTGGAAAGCTTAGTTAATCCAGAGCGTGTGCAACCGGCCACGGTCGAAATTGTGGATATTGCAGGCCTCGTTAAAGGTGCAAGTAAAGGAGAAGGTTTGGGAAATCAATTTCTTGGAAACATCAGGGAAACCGATGCAATCCTTCATGTTTTGCGCTGTTTTGAAAATGAAAATATTGTTCATGTAGATGGTTCTATAGACCCCATCAGGGACAAGGAGACCATAGATATAGAACTTCAGCTAAAAGACCTGGAAACTGTTGATAAAAAGCTGGAAAAGGTAAAAAGAGCTGCCAAAACCGGGAATAAAGAAGCTCAGAAAGAGGAAGCTGCACTTTTAAAACTGAAAGAAGGCCTGGAAGCAGGAAAATCTGTGAGGGCTATTGAAGTTTCCGAAGATGAACATAAAGAATTTGTGAAGCCACTTCAATTTATAACAGATAAACCGGTGATGTATGTTTGTAATGTGGATGAAGGATCTGCAGTTGATGGAAACAAGCATGTCGACAGGGTTAGAGAAGCTGTAAAAGACGAAAATGCTGAAGTTTTAGTACTCGCTGTTGGTACTGAAGCTGATATTACAGAATTAGATGATTTTGAAGAGCGGCAAATGTTTCTTCAGGATATCGGACTTGAAGAACCGGGTTCTGCAAAACTTATCCGTGGCGCATACAGTCTGCTGAATTTACAGACTTATTTTACTGCCGGCGTTAAGGAAGTCCGCGCATGGACGATTCCAGTCGGGTCTACAGCACCACAGGCTGCCGGGGTAATCCATACCGATTTTGAAAAAGGTTTTATTCGCGCCGAAGTAATTTCTTATGAAGATTTTGTGGGCTTCGGAAGTGAAGCAAAAGTAAAAGAAGCCGGAAAAATGAAGGTAGAAGGGAAGGAGTACATTGTAAAGGACGGCGATGTGATGCATTTTAGGTTTAACGTGTAGAGACGCCCAATCGGGCAATGTGTAGAGACGCTCGATCGAACGTCTCTACACATTGCCCGATTGGATTGTGAAATCTTTGTTAATTACTTTGTGCCGCTACTATTTCAACTTTTTAAGGTAAACCTTATATTAGCTGCAAACTCCATTCACTACTTATGAGCGATGAAACAAAGTATACCGAGGATAATATCCGGTCTTTAGACTGGAAGGAGCACATTAGAATGCGCCCCGGGATGTATATCGGGAAACTGGGGGATGGATCCAGTGCAGATGACGGAATTTATATTCTGCTTAAGGAAGTACTGGACAACTCGATAGATGAGTTCGTGATGGGCTCGGGAAAAACTATTGAAATTTCGGTACAGAATCAACGGGTTATCGTGAGGGATTACGGCCGGGGAATTCCGTTGGGAAAAGTTGTGGACGTAGTTTCCAAAATGAACACCGGGGGAAAATACGATACCCGCGCCTTCAAAAAATCTGTCGGACTTAACGGAGTTGGTACCAAAGCTGTAAACGCACTTTCTTCTTATTTCAGGGTCGAATCTACACGTGATAGCAAATCTGCTTCTGCGGAATTTGAACAGGGAAACCTGGTAAACGAAGAAACTCTTGATGAAACTTCGCGAAGAAGAGGAACTAAAGTGACTTTTGTGCCAGATGAAGTAATCTTTAAAAACTTCAAATTCAGGAATGAGTATATCGAAAAGATGCTCAAAAACTACGTTTATCTTAATCCGGGGCTGACAATTGTTTACAACGGAGAAAAATTTTATTCAGAAAACGGATTAAAAGATCTTTTAGGTGACAGTATAAATGAAGACGATCAGCTTTATCCTATTGTTCATCTAAGGGGGAACGATATTGAAGTTGCCATAACTCACAGTAAATCACAATACAGCGAAGAATATCATTCCTTTGTAAATGGGCAAAATACTTCCCAGGGAGGAACTCATCTTCTTGCCTTCAGGGAAGCAATAGTCAAAACCGTTAGGGAATTTTACGGAAAAAATTATGATGCCAGCGATATTAGAAAATCTGTCGTTGCGGCAATCAGTATAAAAGTAATGGAGCCTGTCTTTGAAAGTCAGACAAAGACAAAACTGGGTTCCACAGATATGGGTGGTGAACTGCCAACGGTAAGAACGTATATCAATGATTTTGTTAAAACAAATCTGGATAATTACCTTCATAAGAACCAGGAAACGGCAGAACAGCTTCAGCGGAAGATTTTACAGGCAGAAAGGGAACGAAAGGATTTATCTGGGATCAGGAAACTGGCTAAAGATCGTGCGAAAAAGGCAAGTCTTCACAATAAAAAATTACGGGATTGCCGTATACATTTAGGCGACAGTAAAAAGGAGCGGTACCTGGAAACAACCTTGTTTATAACTGAAGGGGATTCGGCAAGTGGTTCTATAACAAAGTCCAGGGATGTAAATACACAGGCTGTTTTCAGCTTAAAAGGAAAACCTTTAAACAGCTACGGACTCAGTAAAAAGATCGTTTACGAAAATGAGGAGTTTAACCTCCTCCAGGCTGCGCTTAATATTGAGGAGTCGATGGAGGATTTGCGATATAACAATATTGTGATCGCGACAGATGCCGATGTAGATGGAATGCACATCCGTTTACTTCTGATCACTTTTTTCCTTCAGTTTTTTCCTGAGTTAATTAAAGAGAATCATTTATATATCCTGCAAACTCCGCTGTTTAGGGTTCGGAACAAAAAAGAAACCATTTATTGCTATAGTGAGATGGAACGCAGACAGGCTATTGAAAAGCTTGCCGGAAAAACGGAAATTACAAGGTTTAAAGGTTTGGGTGAAATTTCCCCGGATGAATTTGTTCATTTTATTGGTGATAATATACGTCTGGACCCGGTGATGCTGGACAAAGACAAGTCTATTGAAGAAATGCTGAGTTTTTATATGGGTAAGAATACACCGGACAGGCAGGAATTCATTATCGACAATCTTAAGGTTGAACTCGATCTTATTCAGGAGCTGGGGATATGAGGTTCACCAATAAAAACGAAATAAAAATAATCCCTTCTATTTACATAGTTTTGGTTGCCGTTTTTGTCACCAACATCTTTGTAAATATTGAATTGATGAGTACTGATGAGCCAATTGGCTTCAGTCATTATTTGCCAAATATCGTCACCGTATTAATCGGAATTTATGTCCATAAGATAGGGCAGACGTTCGATTTTGATAGTGATGGGGAGACGCTTAATTTTAAAAATAACGGAGTTTTCTTTTCAAAATTCATGGAATATCGTGTGAAAAAAGCAGAATTTCCTAAGAGAAAACTGGGGAAATTTCGTTTTAGTGATTATGGAATTTATTCATCATTAACGATTTTTATAAAATCCAGGAGAAGATCGGGATTCAAAAAATATACATTTAACACTACGTTTTTATCCCGAAAAAAGAAGAAAGGTATGATTGTATCCCTTCAGAAAGTATTAGAATACAACGCGAATAAAGCAACCGCCTAATGGAAGAACACGAAGAAGGAGCTCAGGAAGAACATTTTGAACAACCTAAAGAAGAGCTTATTCGGGTAACCGGGATGTACAAAGACTGGTTTCTGGATTATGCTTCCTATGTTATTTTAGAAAGGGCTGTGCCAGCTATAGAGGATGGCTTTAAGCCGGTACAACGCAGGATCATGCACTCGATGAAGGATCTGGACGATGGCCGCTATAACAAAGTTGCGAATATTGTGGGACATACCATGCAGTACCATCCCCACGGAGATGCCAGTATTGGAGACGCAATGGTACAGATTGGACAAAAAGATATTCTTATTGATACCCAGGGAAACTGGGGAAATATTTTAACCGGAGACCGGGCAGCGGCACCACGTTATATTGAAGCGAGGCTTTCAAAATTTGCGCTGGAAGTACTTTTTAATCCGAAGCTTACAGAATGGCAATTATCGTACGATGGCCGTAAGAAAGAACCGGTGAATCTTCCGGTAAAATTTCCTATGTTGCTGGCACAGGGCGCAGAAGGAATTGCCGTAGGTTTAAGTACGAGAGTACTACCACATAATTTTATTGAAATTATAGATGCTTCCATTAAGCATTTACAGGGAAAAAGGTTTAAACTTTTTCCGGATTTCCCAACCGGAGGAGAAGCAGATATTACTGATTATAATGACGGATTGCGCGGCGGAAGAGTACGGGTGCGGGCAAAAATCTCGCAGTACGACAAAAACACCCTCGCAATTACCGAAATTCCATACGGCACCAATACCACAACGCTTATAGATTCCATCTTAAAGGCGAATGACAAAGGGAAAATAAAAATCAAGAAGATTGAAGACAATACCGCTGCAGAAGTGGAGATTCTTATTCATCTTCCTCCAAACATTTCTCCTGATAAAACTATAGATGCTTTATTTGCCTTTACACAGTGTGAAAATTCGATTTCGCCGTTAGGATGTGTAATTATTGACAACAAACCGATTTTTCTCGGAGTTTCTGAAATTTTACGTCAGTCTACAGATCATACGCTGCATTTACTAAAACGGGAACTGGAAATAACCCTCGATGAGCTGGAGGAGCAGTGGCATTTTGCCTCCCTCGAAAGAATATTTATAGAAAACAGGATCTATAGGGATATCGAAGAACAGGAAACCTGGGAAGGAGTTATTAAAGCAATAGATGATGGTTTAAAACCCTATATAAAACATCTGAAACGCGCGGTGACCGAAGAAGATATTGTAAGGTTAACCGAAATCAGGATCAAGAGAATTTCAAAATTCGATATTGATAAAGCCCAGCAAAAAATCGATTCGCTGGAAGACCAGATTGCCAATGTGAAACATCATTTGGATAACCTGGTTGACTACGCAGTGGCTTATTTTCAGAAATTGAAAAAAGACTACGGAGGAGGAAAAGAACGGAAAACCGAGCTGAGAATATTTGAAGATATTGAAGCTACAAAAGTGGTGATAAGAAACACCAAACTATATGTAAACCGAAAAGAAGGTTTTATTGGAACCGCGTTAAAAAAGGATGAGTATGTGACGGAATGTTCAGATATTGATAATGTAATCTGTTTTACGGCCGATGGAAAAATGATGGTCACCAAGGTGGACAGCAAAACTTTTATAGGTAAAGATATTATCCATGTCGCCATTTTTAAGAAAAAAGATAAGCGTACCATCTACAACATGATTTATCGTGATGGTAAAGGCGGTAGTACCTACGTGAAACGTTTTGCTGTAACTTCGGTAACCAGGGATAGAGAGTACGATTTATCCCAGGGAAAAAAAGATTCCAAAGTCCTGTATTTTTCTTCAAACCCTAATGGAGAGGCAGAGGTTATTACTGTTTTCCTGCGACAGGTAGGAAGTATTCGCAAAGTGAAGTTTGATGTTGATTTTGCAGATGTTTTGATAAAGGGAAGAAATGTAAAAGGGAATATCGTCACGAAATATTCTGTAAAGAGAATTGAACTAAAGGAAGAAGGTGTTTCTACTTTAAAACCGAGAAGAATTTGGTTTGACGATACCGTCAACAGGCTAAATGTAGATGGCAGAGGAGAACTGCTTGGAGAGTTTAGAGGAGAAGACCGCCTTTTAATTATTACTCAGGATGGTTTTGCAAAAACAGTAATACCAGAGCTTACCAACCGTTTTGATGACGAAATGGTGGTTCTCGAGAAGTGGTCCCCAAAAAAGCCAATTTCGGCTATTTACTGGGAGCCAGAGAAAGAGCGGTATTACGTAAAGCGTTTCCTCATAGAACATCCCGACAAAGAAGAACAGTTTATAAGTGAACATGAAAAATCCTTTTTGGAAGTAGTTTCTACAGATTATTTTCCTGTAGCAGAAATTATATATGGTAAACAAAGAGGAAAAGATCAGCGCCCATCTGAAAAGCTAAATATCGAAGAATTTATTTCGGTAAAAGGAATTAAAGCGCTCGGGAATCAATTAACTACAGAAAAAGTGAAACAGATCAACATTCTCGATCCACTACCTTATGAAGAGGAAGAGGAGAGTTCACCCGAAAATATGGATGTTATAGACGATGAAACTGTGATGGACAGCAGGAAAGGTCCGGAAAAAGCAGAAGACAAAGACCAGGATTCTTTATCTTCAGAAAGTCAGACAAAATTATTTGATGAATAATGGCAAGTTTACTACAGGAATTTAAAGAATTTGCTGTAAAAGGCAACATGGTAGACATGGCGGTGGGTATTATTATAGGTACCGCCTTTAACCGGGTCGTGGATGCCCTGGTAAAACAAATCGTCATGCCACCGCTAAGTATCCTTACAGGCGGAATAAATTATACCGACAAAAAACTTGTTTTAAAAGAAGGCATTGCTGCTGTAGATGGTGGTGAAGCCGTTGAAGAAGTTGCTATAGGCTATGGAATTCTTGTTCAATCGCTGGTGGATTTCCTTATTATTGGGCTGACCATATTCGTCGTAGTTAAGTTCCTCAATCGCTTCAAGAAAAAGGCTGAAGACCCCAAGGATAAGACAGTAGTTACTCCCAAGGACATAGAGTTGCTTTCGAATTTAAACGATTTGATGGAGGAGCAGAATAAACTGCTGAGGGAAAGAGGTAATTAAACAAAACTTAGTCCGCTCTTCTTACAGATCCCCGTTCTCTTCTGGTTTCGCCAACGACACCGTATTCAAAAGTATATCCGTTTTCATTAGTGGTAAGGATCTTCATGTGAATGGGTTTCCTTTCGGCCATATTCTCCGGATTTAGATTTTTCAGGACAAATTCGCAATCATTTAACCATCGCACAGACGAAGTATCTGCTTTTCCCTGGAATTGATCTATTTCTATGGAATCATTTCTAATGAAACGGGAAGTTACTATTTCTCCGTTAAGATAGGATTCAAATTCAAAGGTACCTGTTCTAAAATCTTCGCAATTCCTTTCTGGCTGAAAGCAGCCGGTTATTATAAAACTACACCATAATATCAGGAATATCTTTTTCATGTTGCAAAGTAACTTCTTTTTGCAGGAATATTCAATTTTCAAAGGCGTCAAATGTCCCGTCTTCATAGAAAATAACAATTTTTTTAATTGCTTTTGATGAGCCGGATTTTCTTTGTTGCTCAGGGTCGAAAATTGCCATTTTTGAAGGCCGACTTTTTGGAACGTTTTCAGTTTCTGTTTTCTGTCTTTCCCCCGAAGGAGGTGAATTTTCAATTTCGTCTTCTTTAGGAAAATGTCCTTTTCCGTTTAGTAGCCAATAAAGTTCCACTTCAGGAAACGTCTTTACAACCTTCATAACAAAGTCCAGACTGGGCTTATTTCTACCGGACAGAATGTGGGAAATAGAAGAGCGGCCAACCTCTATTTTATCTGCAAAAGAAGCAGCAGAAAGATCGTAGAATTTTATAATCCTATTGAGTCTGTTTACAAATTTTTCGGTGTTTACCATTGTGAAAATTTCCGCCTGTGCAAGTTATTTACAAATGTAAAACTTCTCATCATAGTGCACAAGTTACAATTGTAAATATTTTATTTAATCTATAACAAACACTTTAATTAAACCTATATAAATACCTAAAATACAATATATTATTGTTTAAATTAAGCTCTGTAGGATTATTTCCAATAAGGGTGTAATGAGAAGATGAAGTGTTGTTTACAATTGTAAATACAAATGTAAATTTCTTACGTTTACAATTGTAAATTATAGAATATTTACTTTTGTGAACATGAAGAATTATCCGCAACATTTACAAAAATTAATGCAGAATTATACTGCTTTAAAAAATCAAAATATTCACGGAAGATATCTCACTTTGGATTACATTGCTCCAGAGCTGAAAAAGCTAACCGTGAATTTCACGATTGAAGAAATTGGAAAATCTACTTTAGGCGAATCTATTTCAGTAATAAAAATCGGGAAGGGAAAATTGAGAATATTGGCCTGGTCCCAGATGCATGGAAATGAATCTACAACCACTAAAGCCGTTTTCGATCTTTTAAACGCTTTTTCCCGTCAAAGTAATTTTCCGGTGGTAGATAATATTATTGAAAATTGTGAAATATGGATTATCCCTATGCTTAATCCCGACGGTGCACGTGCTTATACCCGTGTAAATGCTAATAATGTAGATTTAAATAGAGACGCACAGAATTTGCAGGAAGTAGAGAGTCGAATTTTAAGAAGTCAGTTTGATAAATTTTCTCCTCACTTTTGCCTTAACCTGCATGATCAAAGAACCATTTTTACTGCCGGAGCTTTGCCTAAGTCAGCTACGCTTTCTTTTCTTACTCCTTCTATGGATGAGGAACGCACAGTAACCAAAAGTCGAAAGGAAAGCATGCGCGTGATCTCAGTCATTGCTGAGGATCTTGGTAAGGTACTACCAGGCCAGATAGGCCGGTATGACGATGCTTTTAATCTTAATTGTACAGGAGATACTTTTCAACACAAAGAAGTGCCAACAATCTTATTTGAAGCAGGTCATTATCCTGATGATTATAATCGCGAAGAAACCAGGAAATACGTGTTTGCGGCTTTAATTTCGGCTTTGCATACAATAGCAACCGGGGACTATAAAACTATTTCTTTTGAAAATTATGAAACAATCCCGGAAAACCAGAAGCTGTTTAATGATATTGTGCTGAGAAATTGCAGGGTTGATAAGAAAAAAGTAGATGTTTCTATTCAGTTTAAGGAGAAATTGGACGGGGTAAGGATCAAATTCGATCTATTTATTGAAGGTATTAAGCAAGAAATTGAAAATTTTGGACTTAAAGAACTGGATTGCAAAGGAGGGGAGTTAACCATAGATGGGGAGAAGTCCCTAGACGAAAACGTTTTAGTTGAAGAGATATTCTTAAATAGAAAGAAATTAAACCTTAAACCTTAGGAATTCTTCAATTGTTTATCAATAATTCAATGATTTTGTATTATTTTTGAATTTCATATAAATAGAAGTTTAGAAAAAATGGCCAAGTTTAAATTAGACGAAACAGATCATCAAATTCTCGATATGCTCATTGAGAATACGAGAACTCCTTTTACCGATGTTGCAAAGAAGCTCTTAATATCGGCCGGGACAGTTCATGTAAGAGTAAAGAAAATGGAGGAAGCCGGAATAATTATAGGTTCATCCCTTACTCTTGACTACAAAAAATTGGGATATGCTTTTATTGCTTACGTAGGGGTATTCCTAAAAAACACTTCTCAGACAAAATTTGTCCTCGAGCGCATTAACGAAATACCTTTTATTACGGTTGCACACGTGACAACTGGTAAATTTAATGTATTTTGTAAAATAAGAGCGCGGAACACTCAACACGCCAAAGACATTATCTTTCAATTAGATGATATTGAAGGAGTATACAGAACAGAAACTATGATTTCTTTAGAGGAAAGCATTAACGATAAGAAACGTTTAATGCATTCCATTTTTCAAGAAATGTAAGGTATCCTAAACTTTTTATAAAAACCCTTTAGGCTACCTTGTTTAAAGGGTTTTTTAATAAATTTAAGTCAAACCAACTATAATTATGCACAGAGAACCGAAATTAGAAAGATTTAATGAAAGCGTACTTGCGAAATACCAGGTTTACAACAGTATTTTTCTAACCTTACCTTTTAACGACATCAGTAAAACCGGGGCTTTGCTGCCTTTGTTTCAGGATATATGTGAAGAAGGTTTTAAAAGGAATCAAAATCCTTCAGAAATAGTCGAAACCTTTTTCAAAAAGTACCATGAAAATCCTTCTGAAGAAGAAAAGAATAACCTGTTGTTCCGTTTTATTCAATTTATAGAAAGACAGGTAGTATTGTTTGATGCTATTGAAGATGCTTCCTTTCCAATCGTAAATAACATGGACGGTCGGGGAACGCTTAGGAACGTAAAGGAAGAGGCTGAGGCAAAGAATAAAACTGCCGAGCTTCGGGACTATTTGAAGAGATTTAAAGTCCGTCCCACTTTAACTGCCCATCCTACACAATTTTATCCCGGAGCAGTTTTGGGAATTATTACCGATCTCGATAAAGCTGTCCAGCAAAACGACGTAATAGGCATTAAAAAGTTACTTGCTCAACTTGGGAAAACCCCATTTTTTAAGAAAGAAAAGCCAACTCCTTATGATGAGGCAGTAAGTCTTATCTGGTATTTTGAAAATGTCTTTTATCAAAGTGCCAGTAAAATTTACAATTATATTCAGCAGAATATTTTTGAAGGTGAAGATGTGGGGAATCAGATAATTAATCTTGGCTTCTGGCCTGGAGGTGATCGTGACGGAAATCCTTTTGTTACTACCGAAATCACTCTAAAAGTAGCCAGACGTTTAAAGAGAACGATTCTTCTTAACTATTATAGAGATGTAAGAAAATTAAAACGAAGAGTTACTTTTGAAGAAGTAGATCAAATAATGTCTGATTTAGAATCTGCGCTTTATAAAGGCGCTGTTTCACGAGAGGACAATCTTAAATTAACTGTTGAAGAGTTTAAGTCTAAATTGCAGAAGATAAAGGATATTATAATTGAAAGACATAATTCTTTATTTCTTGACGAAGTAGACGATCTTTTAAACAAAGTAAAACTGTTTGGTTATCATTTTGCGACTTTGGATATACGACAGGACGCAACTGTACATGAAGAAGTTTTAAATGAAATTATAAAAGTTACCGGTGCAAAAGGTGCCTCTCTTTTCCCTGAGAATTTTAGTGAACTTTCAGATGAAGAACAGATCAATATTCTGAAGAATACCAATGGGAAGCTCAATCCTGAAGATTTTGAAGAGGGCATTACAAAATCAACAATATCGTCGGTTTATGCTATGCAGGAGATTCAGAAAACAAATGGAGAGCATGGAGCCAACCGCTACATTATAAGTAACTGTGGATCTGTACAAGGAGTACTTACACCTTTTGCTTTTCTTAAAGCTTGTGGATGGGAAAAGCCGAGCGTGGACGTTATTCCTTTATTTGAGACTGTTCCAGACCTTCAATCTGCACATAAAACAATGGAAGTTTTATATAAAGATCCCGTTTACAGTGAACATTTGAAGAGGCGGGACAATAAGCAAACTATCATGTTAGGCTTTAGTGATGGAACAAAAGATGGCGGTTACCTTATGGCGAACTGGAGTATCTATAAAGCAAAAGAAATGCTTACAGAGGTATCCAGGGAATATGGAATTAAAGTAATATTTTTTGATGGTAGAGGTGGACCACCTGCCAGAGGGGGAGGGAAAACACATCAGTTTTATGCTTCACTAGGATCTGGTATTGAAAATGAGGAAATTCAATTAACCGTTCAGGGACAAACAATTAGTTCTAATTTTGGAACAAAAGATTCATGTCGATATAACCTGGAGCAATTATTAAGTTCTGGTGTGTCTAACGAGATTTTTAGTAAAGGAAGTAACACTCTTTCTGACGAAGACAGGGAAACAATGAATAGCCTGGCAGAAATGAGTTATAAAACCTATACTAATTTTAAGCAGCACGAAAAGTTTATTCCTTACCTGGAAAAAATGAGTACGCTTAAATATTACGCCAAAACAAATATTGGTAGTCGCCCTTCAAAAAGAAATAAATCTGCACAACTAAATTTAAAAGATCTTCGTGCTATTCCTTTTGTTGGAAGCTGGAGCCAGTTAAAGCAGAATGTTCCCGGTTTCTTTGGAGTTGGAACTGCGATAGAAAATTATGAAAAAGAAGGAAACCTGGATAAGGTGATTCAGCTTTATAATAATTCGATATTTTTCAGGACGCTTCTGGAAAACAGTATGATGAGTCTTACAAAATCTTTCTTCCAATTAACTTCTTATATGCAGGATGACAAAGAATTTGGTGAATTCTGGAAACTTATACATGCCGAATTTCAGCGTAGTAAGGATATGATTTTAAAGGTCACCGGTTACCAGAGGCTTATGGAAAATGAGCCCGCGGGTCGTGCTTCTATTGAAGCCAGGGAAAAAATTGTTTTACCCTTGTTAACCATTCAGCAACATGCACTTAGAAAAGTACAGGAGCTACAGGATAACGAAGATAAAGCTGCCTTGCTGGAGATTTATGAAAAGATGGTAACCCGATCCTTGTATGGAAACATCAATGCGAGTAGGAATTCTGCTTAATGAAAGTAGGTAGATTAACATCTGAAGAATATCCTGAGTTTTATCAGGATTATATAAATAACATCCCCGGAGAAGCATCTTTGGGGATGCTATTTAAGAGCAATATTGAAAATCTGAAAGATATTACGGAAACCATTTCTCCTGAGAAACTTTCATATAGATATGCAGAAGGAAAATGGACTGTAGCAGAAGTACTTCAGCACCTAATAGATGTAGAGCGGGTTTTTCAATATAGGGCACTATGTATCGCAAGAGGAGATCAAACTTCTCTGCCGGGTTTTGATCATGATAATTATGTTTTTCAATCTGAAGCAGGTGGACGGAGTCTCGATAGTTTACGGGAAGAAGCAGAAATTGTAAGAAGCTCCAGTATAGCATTGTATAATAGTTTTTCTGAAGCTGTGCTTAAGCGAAAAGGAAACATGAATAATGCTCCGGCAAGTGTAAGGGCGATAGGTTTTATTATTGTGGGTCATACTAGGCACCATATAAAAATTTTGAGGGCAAAATATTTGTAAATGCTAAAATTATTAAAGATATTCTGGAAGCTCCTAAAAGATGCTTTCGCCAGCTGGAACAGGAACGAGCCTTATGCACGTGCTGCAACCATAGCGTACTATGCTTTGTTTTCTCTCCCGTCTTTGATAATTATTGTTGTTACAGTAGTAGGATATTTTTTTGGAAGAGAATTTGTTCAGGGGAAAATTACAAATGAAATATCTTCTTTTATTGGTGAAGACCCTGCGAAAGCTATAGAAAATATGGTTTCCAATGCAGCGCTGACTGAAGGATCTACTCTTGCTATTATATTTGGTGTGGGAGTTTTAATTTTTGGTGCTACGGGAATGTTTTTTCAGTTGAAGATGGCCATGAATAATATCTGGAATATAGCAGCTAAAAAAGCTAACTTCGGAAAATTACTACTAGATAGAGCAGTTTCGCTGGGGATGGTTTTTGTCATTGGACTGTTAATGCTGGTTTCTTTAATTATTTCGGCACTCCTGAGTATTATTAAAGATCAAATCCACCTATATGCCCCAAATGTCACTGGCTTTATGGTAGGTGTGGCAAATTTCTGTATTTCATTTGCATTTATAACATTTCTTTTTGCAGCTATTTTTAAACTCTTGCCGGATATTCATATCAAATGGAGAACCACCCTTTATGGAGCAGCATTAACTGCGACACTTTTTATAATAGGGGAATTTTTGATTGGGTTTTATTTTGGACAGAGTAATCCTGCTTCGGTTTATGGAGGAGCCTCTTCCGTCGTCCTTATTCTTCTTTGGGTATATTATACCTGTCTGATTTTATTCTATGGAGCAGAGTTTACTGTGCAATATGCGTTACACAAAAATGAAAGAGTGGAACCAAACAAGTTTGGTGAGCCTGCCATTTATCAGGAAATGGAAAAACTCGAAGCCAAACGTCTTCAGCTTAAAGAAGAAAAGGCAATTATCGATACTTTAAAGTCTAATCTTGATTTTAGAAGAGAAGAGAAAGAAAAGAGCGATAAGGAGAAAAAGAAGACTTAATAAAGGTTTAACGCTCATGCCGGTTCTTTTATAAAGACCTTAATATAAACTTCCTTAGTCTGTTGTTATCTTTGTATCGAATTAAAAATGAAGAAGAATTATGGAAAAGAGAATAGCTATTTTAGCAACAAACGGATATGAAAAAAGTGAACTTGAATCTCCACTGGAAGCAATGAAGAAGGAGGGTTTTCAAGTTGATATCGTAAGCCTTGAAAAAGGAAAAATTAAAGGTTGGGCCGATGGAAACTGGTCTGGCGAAATTGAGGTAAATTATACAGTAGACGAAGTTTCTGCAAAAGATTATCATGCACTTGTACTTCCAGGAGGGGTTATAAATCCCGATAAACTAAGAAGAAGTGAGGATGTTCTTGTTTTTGTGAGAGATTTCTTTAAGCAGAGTAAACCGGTAGCGGCTATCTGCCATGCGCCATGGACGCTTATAAGTGCAGAAGTGGTAGAGGGCAGAACAATGACTTCTTTCCATTCTATTAAAAAGGATCTGGAGAATGCCGGAGCCCTTTGGGTAGATAAAGAAGTAGTGGTAGACGAAGCTTTAGTTACAAGTAGAAATCCTGATGACTTACCTGCATTTAATGCAAAGGTTATTGAGGAAATCAAGGAAGGTAAACATGATTTGCAGCATGCTTAATCTTTAATGTTATTATTATTTAGACAAAAAAAGGAACGCAATTGCGTTCCTTTTTTTGATATAATTCAATATCTGCTGATGAGCTATTTACCTCTGTCGTCGTCATCTTCATCTTCAATAGCATCCTCCTCTTCTTCTTTTTCCGGGATCTCAACAATGGGTTCATTGAAATCGGAATCATCATAATCATCTTCATCAAAACTAGCCATCGTGTTTTCCAGTCGGGTACTTACTTTTACCAGGTAAATAGTATCCTCTGTTCTCACTTCAACAGCATCTACAGTTTCATTTTTAGCGTTTTTAAAAGATATCACCTGGTCATCATCGTAACCATCAGGATATTTTTCCACTAAAAGGCCAAGTATTTCAGGAGTTAATTTTTTGTAGTCTACAATTATCCTTTTCATAGATAAAACGGTTTAAACAATTTTTTTGTAGTTATTAGTTAGTCTTTTATTTTAAATGTAATGCTTTATATATAAAAGTCAAGCTTTTTGATAAAAATCGAAAGCTTCATAGATAATATCATTTGCAACCAAACAATCTATTTCCGGTTCACCTATGTCTTTCAGGAGAACAAAATTTACGTTACCTCTTTCGTTCTTTTTATCAAACTTCATCAAATCAATAATGTTGGCAATATCATTTTGATCCACTTCAATTTTGCCGTAAATATCAAAAATTTTTGAAGATATCTGTTCTAATTTTTCTTCAGGAAAACTTTTTAATTTCTTAGAAATAAAAGTAGCGAGTACCATACCGGCGGCAACGGCTTCTCCGTGAAGTAAAGTTGCTTTGGATTTATGGGTTAAAAAGTAAGATTCTATAGCGTGTCCAAGGGTATGACCATAGTTTAAAGTTTTTCGAATATCTTTTTCAAATGGATCTTTAGTGACAACTTCAGTTTTGATGTCTACAGATTCTTTTATTATAGCATCCAGATCCTGAAGGTCGAGATTTGCCAAATTAGACACCCTATGCCAATAATCCTCACTTTTTATAAGCCCATGTTTTAAAATTTCTGCCAGTCCACTTCTCATTTCATTCTTTGGCAGGGTAGTCAGATACTCACTGTCAATAATTACCATTTCGGGATAATTAATGACACCTATCTGATTTTTGAGATTTCCCAGATCTACACCTGTTTTTCCTCCAACCGATGCGTCTACCATAGAGAGAAGACTGGTAGGTACATTTATATATTCAATTCCTCTTTTAAAGGTAGAAGCTACAAATCCACCAAGATCAGTTACTACACCGCCACCTACGTTAATCAACAGGCTTTTTCTATCCGCTCCCAATTCTGAAAGGGCGTTCCACACTCCGCTACAGGTCTCAAGATTCTTATTTTCTTCACCTGCCGGAATTTCTATTATTTCAAAGTCTGAAGTATCTTCTAATTTTGCCAGAAATTTTGATAAGCAAAGCTCATGAGTATTTTCATCTACAAGAATGAAGACTTTGGAAGGCTTATTGCTGTTTAGGTACTTATTAATTTGGTCGTAAGCCTCTGCGCTGTAATAAACCATTCCTTTATTTGCCGGAATTGCCATAGTTTATGCTGTTTTTACTGGTTTCGAAAATAAGGAGAATTATTATTTAATAAAATCAATCTTCAATATTTATATTTGCTCAATAACAGGTGCTCTATGATAAGAAAAAAAATATTTAATAACACAGCTACCGCTTTTAAGTTAAAGTCTGATCTGGAATTAAATCGTGCTATATTTTTATTTAGCATGATGAACAGGCAAAAGCTGGTAAAAGCCGGTACTTTTTTAACTAAATTTTCGCTAAAACTTCACCTTCCTGTGGAGGGAATGATTAAAAAAACCATTTTTGAGCAGTTTTGCGGAGGCATTACTACAGATGATTGTAAAGGTGTGATTGCAGAAATGCATGAGGAAAAGCTGCATAGTATTCTGGATTATTCAGTTGAAGGTAAAGAGACCGAAGAACAATTTGATGCGGCTCTGGAGAAAAAGCTGTCATTAATTAAATTCGCAGACAAAAAAGCAGAGTTACCTTTTTCTGTATTTAAACCCACAGGAATTGGGCGTTTCGCAATCTGGGAAAAGGTTACTGAGAAAGTGAGCCTTAATGATGCTGAAAAAGAAGAATGGGAAAGAGTGAAAGATCGTGTGGAAAAGCTTTGCAAAGCAGCTTATGAGCATGATGTACGACTTTATGCTGACGGGGAGGAAAGCTGGATGCAAGGTGCTGCAGATGACCTGTTAGAAGAAATGATGCGAAAATATAATAAAGAAAAAGCTTTGATATTCAATACCTTACAATGTTATCGTTGGGATCGAATCGAATATTTAAAGGATCTTCATGAAAAGGCGAAAAGGGACGGTTTTAAAATAGGAGCCAAGATCGTGCGTGGAGCCTATATGGAGAAAGAAAACAAAAGAGCGAAGAAATTAGGATATCACACCCCAATTTGTGAGAGTAAAGAAGCTACAGACGTTAATTTTAATAGTGTAATGTCTTATTGCCTCAACAATCTTAACGACATTTCTGTCTTTATAGGTACGCATAATGAAGTGAGCAATTATTTGGCGTTGCAGATTATGGAAGACAAAAATATAGCTATAAATGATCCACGAGTTTGGTTTAGTCAGCTATTTGGAATGAGTGATCACATCAGCTACAATCTCTCCAGAAGAGGATACAACGCTGCAAAGCTTGTGCCCTTTGGTCCCGTGAGAGATGTTGTGCCTTATCTGTTGAGAAGAGCACAGGAAAATACTTCAGTAAAAGGTCAAACCGGTAGAGAGCTCTCACTTTTAATGGAAGAGAGAAAGCATAGAAAGGGAGAACCTAATAAAGCACACCGGGAATAACTTCAGTGTAGAAGCATTCCATCAAGGGATACACGAAATTTGACAGTTTTCGACCTTTATCTATTCCTGAAAAAGATGCATAGAAAAAATCAGGATTTTAATCCAGTGCTCTGGGTTAAAATCCTGATTTTCTTATTTTTTATAAATGAATTTGGCTCTTAAGATTCTGATTCTTCCATTGTGTGATATACGTTTTGCACATCATCATCTTCTTCAAGCTTTTCCAGTAACTTTTCGACATCTTCGGCCTGTTCCGTAGGTAATTCTTTCGTTACCTGCGGAATTCTTTCAAATCCTGAAGAAATTATCTCAATATTCCTGTTTTCCAGTTCCTTCTGGATACTACCAAAATATTCAAATGGTGCATAAATATGAATACCATCCTCGTCTTCAAAAACTTCTTCTGCGCCAAAATCGATTAGTTCAAGCTCCATTTCTTCGGCATCAAGACCTTCAGCATTTATCCTGAAGTTACAGGTATGATCAAACATGAATTCCACAGACCCGGAAGTTCCTAAATTTCCGTCGCATTTGTTAAAATAAGATCGCACATTGGCAACCGTTCTATTGTTGTTATCTGTAGCAGTTTCCACTAGAATTGCAATACCGTGCGGTGCATAGCCTTCAAAAAGCACAATTTTATAATCTCCCTGGCTTTTATCTGAAGCGCGTTTTATGGCACGCTCGATATTGTCCTTGGGCATATTTACACTCTTAGCATTCTGTATAACCGCCCTTAGTTTGGAGTTAGTATCGGGATCTGGCCCGCCTTCCTTAACTGCCATCACAATATCTTTCCCTATACGGGTGAATGCTTTGGCCATTGCTGACCAACGTTTCATTTTTCTTGCTTTTCTAAATTCAAATGCTCTTCCCATGGTATAAAAAATAAAGTCCGGGCAAAAATATAAAAAAGCTTCTAATCGGTTTTAAAAATCAGAAGCTTCCTTTGCGATTTTATTCTATTCGGTTTTAACCTGCTTCAATAATTTCTTCAATTGCCTGTGCAAGCTTAAAATCTTTTTCGGTTACACCATCAGCATCATGTGTGGAAAGAGAAATTTCAAGTTCATTGTAGACATTTCCCCAATTTGGGTGGTGCTGTTGCGCTTCAGCTTCAAAAGCAATCCGCGTCATCACAGTAAAAGCATCTTTAAAATTTTCGAACTGAAAAGAGGTGTGAATAGCATTTTTAGAATATTTCCAGCCATCAAGCTTTTCCAGTCTTTTATTGATTTGATCTTCACTTAGTTTTCCCATAGTTTTAAATTTAGAGTTAGAATAAGATAAGGAACTAAACTGAAATTATTAAAGGAAATAAAAATCAGTTTAGAAAAAGATTATAATTACAGCTCTTTACAGCCCTGTAATACGTCCTGTACCGAAATCTGAAGATTTCCCGGCAGTAAATTATCCTTGGGAAGCACGGCAAGAAAACGGTCAAAGTTGGAGTCGTAAACATTCTTGAAAAGAGGGTTTTCCATGCCTAGTAACTCACATAAATCTTTTATAAAATCACGTTGATGGATAAGGTCTGTGGTGCCCAAATGAAAAACGCCTTCCCTTTTTCTATTGATGATGTAATGGATTTGTTGGGTAACCTTTTTTATTTCGGTTACGTTTACTACCACATTTGGAAAGACTTCTATTGCCTCACCAAGATCAATAAGTGTTTTAATTTCTCTAACTCTGGGAGAATTATAGCCAAAAACCATTGGTAATCGCAGGATATTGTATTTTTCGTTTGGCAAACGGAGTAGTGCATTTTCAATTTTTATTTTAAACCGGCCATAAATACTCTGCGATAATGTTTTATCATATTCGTAAGATGGATAATTGGTGAATGCATCAAATACATTTGCTGAAGAAAGAAATATGAGTTTGCAATCACTTCGCATCACATATTCCATCATGTAAAAGTGAGCAGCAATTTGTGCGTCAAAATTTCCACGAACAGCCGAAATTATAATTGTAGGTTGCAGATTTTCCAGTAAGATAGAAATATTTTCTGTTTCCAGGTCGTACTGAAAAAACTGCTTGTTTTTGCTTAAAGTGCTATTTTCTGAATGAAAAGTTCCATAAGTGTCAAAAAAAGAGCGTAACTCTTTATACAGGGAATTCCCGATAAAACCACTAGCTCCTAATATTAAGATTTTCTCCAAATAATTATCCTTTATAAAAGGGCAACTTCACCTGAGTGGCAGGAACGTCTTTTTTACGGATCCTGATGTGGAGTTTAGCTCCAATCTCAGCAACCTCAGCAGATATATATCCTAAACCAATTCCTTTCTCTAAAGAGGGTGACATAGTGCCCGAGGTGACTTCGCCAATAACAGTGCCATTATTATCTACAATATCGTATCCCTGCCGTGGGATACCGCGCTCATCCAATTCAAAAGCAATAAGTTTTCTCTTAGGTCCTTTTTCTTTTTCTTTTTTAAGTGCCTCAGAATTGACAAAATCTTTATTAAACTTTGTTATCCACCCAAGCCCCGCTTCAATAGGAGAGGTCGTCTCGTCAATATCATTTCCATATAGGCAGTATCCCATTTCCAGTCTTAGAGTATCACGGGCTGCCAGGCCTATAGGCTTTATTCCGTAATCTGCTCCGGCTTTCATTATCCTGTCCCAGACACGCTCTGCATCTTCATTTTTGATGTAAATCTCAAAACCACCACTACCAGTATATCCTGTGGCCGAAATTATTACTTTCTCCACTCCGGCAAAATCAGCCAGTTGAAAAGTGTAAAATTTCATATTGCTAAGATCAACTTCAGTTAAGGATTGCATGGCTTCCGCAGCTTTTGGACCCTGAATAGCGAGAAGGGACATACCATCAGAAATATCTTTCATCGTAGCATCCATGGTATTGTGTTCTGAGATCCAGTTCCAATCCTTTTCAATATTAGAAGCATTTACCACTAGTAAATATTTTTCGGAATTCATTCTGTAGATGATAAGATCATCAACAATACCGCCATTTTCATTTGGCATACAGGTGTATTGCGCTTTTCCGTCTACAAGTTTGGAAGCGTCGTTAGATGTAATTTTCTGAATAAGCTCCAACGCATTTTCTCCTGAAATCAGGAACTCACCCATATGAGACACATCAAAGACACCAAGTTTTTCCCTTACATTTTGATGTTCAATATTTACACCTTCATAGGAAACCGGCATATTATAGCCGGCAAAAGGAACAATTTTCGCGTCAAGCGATTTATGTCTCTCAATTAATGCAACGTCTTTCATTTATTCTGAAATTTTGCGCAAATTTATTGATTTCACCTTGAATACAATATTAATTAGGTGTTTTTATGAAGAGCGTAAGAAATACATTAGCTTTATATATATTAGAACAACCAAAAAGATCAGTTTTAACTGAAAAAGAGACTGATTTTTAGCAATAGGACGATAATTGTCAAATTTCGACCTCCACTTAATTAAACTATTTATGAAAATACTTACTGCCTCTCAAATTAAAGAAGCTGACGAAATTACCATCAAGAATCAGAATATTTCATCAGAAGATCTTATGGAAAGAGCCGCTACACAGGTTTTTAACGAAATCCACAAACGACTTCAGGGTGCAGATCTGCCGGTTAAGATTTTTTGCGGCATCGGTAACAATGGCGGAGATGGTTTAGTGATCGCCAGGTTGCTCATGGAGCACTCTTATAACGTAAAAGTTTTTATTGTTAACTATTCTGATAACAGATCTCAGGATTTTCTTGCAAATTATGACAAAATAAAAAATCTTTCACATGACTGGCCTGAACTTTTAAAAGGAGAAGATGATTTTCCTGAAATTAACAGGGGAGACTTTGTTATTGATGCCATTTTCGGCATAGGGCTTAACCGTCCGTTAGAAGGATGGGTCGCGAAATTAGTCAATTTTCTGAATGCTTCTTCAGCTTTTATCTTGGCTATTGATATGCCCTTCGGACTTTTTTCTGATAAAATTCCCGAAGAAGGAGATGCCGTAATAAAGGCCAATTTCACCCTTACGTTTCAAACACCAAAACTGGTTTTCTTTCTACCTGAGACAATGGAATTTGTTGGAGATATACAGGTGCTGGAAATAGGACTTGACAGAGAATTCCTTTCAAAAATAACTCCTTCGGCTCAGTTGATCGGCCGCCAGGAAGCGCAAAATCTTTATAACCCCAGAAATAAAAATTCCCATAAAGGTAATTATGGCCATGTATTGGTGGTAGGCGGGAGCTATGGTAAAATTGGCAGTATTGTGCTGGCTACAACCGCTGCATTACGTACCGGCGCCGGCCTTTCTACGGTCTTTATACCTAAATGCGGATATGAAATTGTGCAGACAGCTCTTCCTGAAGCAATGGTATTAACAGACGCTAATTATGAAATGCTTACCGATATAAAAACAGATGTGGACGCAGATGTAATATGTTTTGGAATGGGGGTGGGACGTGACAAAGGTACTGTAGAGGCGTTTAAAGAATTACTGAAGGATACAAAAAAACCTATGGTAATAGATGCCGACGGCTTAAATATTTTATCTGAATATAATGAGTTACTGCAGCATTTACCTGAAAATACAATTTTAACGCCGCATCCTAAAGAACTGCAAAGGTTAATAGGGGAGTGGAAAGACGATTTTGATAAAATTAAAAAAGTTCAGGAATTCATTAATAAGCACAAAGTTATAGTAGTTTTAAAAGGGGCACACACCTTTATTTTTGAGCAAGAAAACATTTATATTAATAATACGGGAAATCCAGGGATGGCTACTGCGGGAAGCGGGGATGTATTATCTGGTGTTATCGCCGGTCTTATCTCGCAAAAATATGAACCTCTTCTAGCTGCGGTTTTGGGGGTATACCTTCACGGAAAATCGGGTGATATTTCAGCAGAGAAATTGGGTTATGAAGGAATGATTTCTGGTGATATTGCCAAAAATATGGGTCTCGCTTTTTCTGATCTTCTGTCTGAAAAAGAAAATGGTTCTCGTGCTGATTAGAATATTGAGAAGTATGAGTAGCAGGAGGAGATTCTGGGCGAAAGAAGCAGCTACAGCAAGACCGATGACCGGTTCATCGTTAATTACACGCTGCACCAGGATACCGTTTACATTCCCACTTTGAAACCCCATTTGCAGAATAATGAATACCTATAGCAGGATGTACCTCAACCTCTTAGAACCGGAGAATTCATATTACACGCCCTGGCACAAACTATTAGAAAGAAGAGAGCGTAGGAATGACATCTTTTAATGTTGGGCAAATTCAAGGTTCATCCCACAATCCAGATAAAAAACTGAAAACAAAAAAGCCGTCCCAATTTAATAAATGAGACGGCTTTTTTTAATATCAACTAATTTCCGGGCTACTATTGCCATGCTCCGGATTCTCTGAGAATCTCTTCCTGCATTTCCTGTATTCCTTCAATACCTCCATATATTATTAAAACCACTACAATAAGAGCGATATATAGAACACTCACTACCAGTCCTATAATACCTAGTATTTTACCGGTTTTTACATTTTGATATCCCGTGTATAATTCGGGATTGGATTCATACACCTGTTGGGCTCTTTTGGCAATAACTATAGCCATAACTCCAAAAATCGCTCCTAAAACGCCATAACAACAACAGCCAACAATAGAAAGTATTCCAAAAATGAGGACTAAAGTTGAATTTGGTAATTGTTCTTTTTCCATAAAAAAATGGTTTAATTAGTTGATTATTTGACTTATTTTATACAGGTAACTCACGATCATAATAACAGCAGTGAAAATAATGAGACCTATTTTTACCGTGTAATCATGTTTAAATTTAAAGAAAAGATTCATAATAAGAAATCCAAAAAGAAATGCTAATGGATATATGGCGGGAAACATGTGGAAAGCTGCCGCGAAATCCCCCTTTAAAAGTAAGGCTAATGCACGCTGGCCACCGCATCCGTAGCACTCCAGTCCAAAGAGTTGCTTGTTTAAACATGGGAGCATGTATTTCTCCATTATTGTTGCTTTTTGATCCTGATTTTTTTACTTACCTGTTTTTTGTCTGAAGTAGTGACCTTAAATATGTATACCCCGTCGCTAAGTCCGTTGGTGGAAAAACTGAATTCTTTTTCTTTTCCTGAAATCTTATGACTGAATATTTTGCTGCCTTTAAGGTCGAAAAGACTTACCTGATCGACGCCCGATTCCTGTAAAACTTTTAGCTGCAGTAGGCCTTCAGCATTATTTTGAAAGATTTCAAGACCTGCTTCCGGAAGAGCTTTTTCTTCGGCAATAGTCGGGACATCTTTTCTGGCTGCCGGCTGCTCCACTTCTGTTCCTTCTGGAGGAGTTGCAGGCATGTTAAAGCCAAGAAAGAACCGCTGTTCGTATTCACCTTTAGGAAGAATAACTTTATAACTGTCGGCTTTCAAATCAGTCTGAATATTCTTTTCAGAATCGTATAGAAAAACTTTTTCCGGTTCAAACGCCTTTGTAGATTTTAAGCTGAATACTATTTGCCCTTCCGAAGCCATATTTATAATCAGTGGAATCTTCTCTTCAGCAGGAAAAGGCATTACATTAATTAAATAAAAATCTTCATCAATAAACCATCCCGCATCTGAAGAAACCCTGTTTAGTGTAATGGCATCCATAGCCCAATCTGCATTTTTAGTAGCATCCTCATGAAAAGCTAGAATTAAAGGGCGGGTATAAAGATTGTTTATTTCTACATCCAGACGGAGATTGGGAGTAACTTCAGTTAAAAACTGGTTTTCTGATAGGCTTTTAAACTGTGAATTTTCACTGTTCTCTTTTTTGTATATTCGGCTGCTGTTTGTGAAATTAACGTAACCATCTGCACTTCCAATAAGCATAAATCCCTGAGCAATAGGTGCAAATTCACGCGGAATTATATCTCCGGTTTCACCTGTAGCCTCTAAAACATTTCCCTGATTTTGAAATTTCTTAAATACGGCCGGCACATAAGCGTTGGCACCGGGAGAATAGGCTCCGTAACCTCCTTCGTAATCTGATAAATAGTGAGAGCGGCCGTTATCCTTGGAATCCCAGAAATACGCAATTCCAGTAGTGTTAGGATTCTCAAATAAAAAACGTCTTAAATGTATGGCGGAGGGGTAGGGGTTTCCTACAAGAACACTCTGGTTCTCCATAATTCTCACCTGGTACTCACCATCGTTTGGCCGACCTCTAAAATCATAACGTTGTGAACCGCCTGGATTTGTCTGGATTCCATTAATGGTATTGGAATTCGTACCGTTGGTGCCTTTCATGGTAAAGCCTTCACCGGGAAGGAGATCAAAATGATCACCAATAAATCTCCAGTCCATATAATCTGATCCCGAAAACTTGTGCAGCCAACGCCTGGCAATAGTTAGGGGGGCTGCTGTACCGTTAAGATCTGATGTTACAAGAACTTTCTGACTCCTGGTTACACCCAGTGGTTCATATATAATTTCACTAATAGCTTTATTCGCACTTGTATTTGCAACGGGAAGTGACCAGTAATTATAATCGAAAGCGTTGGAAGTACCTTCCTGAAACAGAGATGTTAACCCGTCTCCAGTGTTTTTATTCTCTTCTTTTTCCCCTTGCAACAATTGCGCCTCGCTTCTTAGGTAGAGACTGGCCTCTGTGTGTGGATTATAATTTCTTTTCAA
The DNA here is from genome assembly GCF_031846645.1 of Autumnicola psychrophila. Classification (NCBI taxonomy): domain Bacteria; kingdom Pseudomonadati; phylum Bacteroidota; class Flavobacteriia; order Flavobacteriales; family Flavobacteriaceae; genus Autumnicola; species Autumnicola psychrophila. The sequence goes on along the minus strand of NZ_JAVRHN010000003.1, from coordinate 290,699 downwards.
AATAATATCACCTTCAACAAACAATACTTCGTTGTTAATATACACATAGCTATCTCCGGTTGCAGAAGGAGAGATGCTCAATTGCCCATAAGAGCAATTGTAAAAACAGAGGAAAAGAAAAAAGAGTACAGGTTTCATTTTAAGAGATTGACTATAAGAAAGGTAGTAAAAAAAACACAATGATCAATATTTCAAAGTTGATCCATGTAGAATTAAACCTGAAAATTTATCACGACATAGACCAGTCCTTTGTAATTCCTCATTTTCTATGTTACAGTTGTTAATTAACAATTTACAATAGGTTAAACTCTTATTAAAGAGCAAATCAGAAGGATCTAATATTCTTTATTTTTGGTTGATATGAAGAAACAGGAATTTAAATGATAAATGATTTAGGAATGGAGATATTCTTTTTAGTATTGGGGTTTTCCTTGGTGGCCCTATTGTCTGTGTTTTATATACGGACCTTACTTGACAACAGGGAGCAGGAGAAATGGTTGAACAGGCAAATACCGCAATATAAAAGAGGGAAAATTCGTCTTTAAATCTGAGGATCAATTACCCATAGCGGAACTTTCCTTAGATATAGAGTTTACCGTTCTAGGCAATAATAGTATATATATTTAATTTTCAATCATTTAAGATGTCGGAACCCCGACATCTTTTCTCCTAATTATCTATTTTATTGAAATATATTTTGAAATAATTTTATTTAAACATTTTCTCAGCTTCATAAAATTATTTACTTATAACTTTGTAAAAGTTTTATAAGCAACAAGCTATTTCAGAATAAAAAATATGACCAACAGGAATTCGCAGGTTTTGAATACGGTATTGATAATAGTCGGCGGCGGACTCCTTATCTACGCCATCGCTGCAGATAACGCTCATCCATATTTTAAAATTGGAGGATTAATTATTATTATGATCGGCCTTTACCGGGCCACAAATCATTGGGCTGCAACAAAGGATGATCATAAAGAAGACGAAAATCAGGAGTAACATGGACTTTAGAAAAGGAGATAAAGTTGAAGTGCTGGATGACAACCTGGAAGGTGTCGTGGTAAGCAATAATGGAAACATGATTGAGATTGAGACTAGCGAGGGTTTTAATATGGAGTTCCCTGCCTCAGATCTTGTAAAAATTGAAACTCCCATAGAGGATTTTCAGGAAAATGTGGATTTTAATCAAATTCTTGAAGAGAAAAAGGTTCCGAGAAAGCACAACAGCCAGCGCATTAAACCTAAAGAACGAAATGCTCCTCCCATGGAGGTCGACCTGCATATCCATAAACTTACCAAATCTGCACGTGGTTTATCCAATTATGAAATGTTGGATATCCAGATAGACACAGCACGGCGGCAGCTGGAATTTGCCATGGAAAAGAGAATACAAAAAATTGTTTTTATCCACGGAGTTGGAGAAGGAGTCTTAAAAGCTGAGCTTGATTATCTTTTTGGCCGTTATGCCAATGTGAAATTTTATGATGCTGATTTTAAAAAATACGGTCTTGGTGCTACTGAAGTATATATTTTTCAGAATGTGCGTGACTAATTTGTTTCTTCTCCTTCTTCTGTATCCTCATCTTCAGGTTCCTCTTCATTCCCCTCATCTTCCTCATCACCTCTGGTAAGGATAACTGCAATAGATTCATCGTAGAAGCCAAGGTTATATTCAACAAATTTAATTTCTTCTCCACTACCATCTTGTTTTATCAGCGAAAAATCTCTTAGTTCTACATACGTTCTTATTCTCCTGTTCTGGATTACGTTCTCCAGGAATATAGAATTTTCAAGAAAAATAGCATTTTGACGGTCAAGGTAGTATGGGATATTTGCCGCATTCACATATAAATTTGGAGTACTTCTGTTATCTTCATTAACTTCATTTCTGGTTGGTGAACCGTCTTCATCATCATCTGCATCCAGGAAGTTTGGGATACCGTCTTCATCGGTATCACGAAAATCCCGGTCATTTATATTAACTACAGGATCTCCGCCTGGATTTGTTTCCAGTCTCGTTGGCACGTTGTCATTATCATCATCTATATCCAGATAATCTGGTATCCCATCGCTATCAGAATCCAGATGTTCGCCATTTTCCAGGTCAAAACCTTCTGTTAAGTTTGAAACACCATCGCCATCAGCGTCAGCATCGTTTGTTTCATCACGAAAAATGGTGGTAATTAAAATAACTCCTCTGGTGGAACTATTGTATTCTTCCAGTACTTGTGGTTCACTGGGAGGTATATCACTACAAAAATAGGTGCCGGAAGTAGGAAGTGCATCATCATAGATGCGATAAACCAGTCGATTAGTATTATTTAGCGGTATTTCCACAGATCCCGGACGGGTTCTTAATTCATTGACTTCAGAGCTTATTTCATTTCCTGAAACTAAGAGGGACATAGATTCATATACATCTTCGCTGTTGGTAGCGAAAAGTACTTTTGTTTCACGTCCGCAAAGTTGCAGCTGACTGTCTTCCAGATCAAAACTTGTCACAATAATGTCTCCACTATCACACGCGATCATCACACAGCCAAAAATTATCAGGGCAAAAAATTTTTTCATTTTCAAAACTTTAAAAATCAGAACGCAATCTTTTAAATTTCTGTTCCAAAACAAAAGTAGAGGAAATATAGATTTCTACGGAAGCTTCTTTTAAATAATTTAAAATCCGCTACTTTTGCACCTCATGAAAAAAGTATATTTAGATTCAGCAGCAACTACCCAAATAAGGGGAAAAGTCATTGATAGAATGAGCATAGTGATGAAGGAAAATTTTGGAAATCCCTCATCTACTCATAGTTATGGTAGGTCATCTAAAACTTTAGTTGAACAGGCAAGAAAGACAGTCGCATCTTTACTTAACGTTTCTGCATCTGAAATTATTTTCACTTCGGGAGGCACAGAAGCCGATAATCTCGTGCTAAACAGTGCTGTGCGTGATCTTGGAGTAAAGCGGATTATTACTTCCAGGATAGAACATCATGCAGTTCTTTTTACCGTGGAGCAGTTGCAAAAAGTTCATGGAATAAAAGTGGATTATATAAAGCTGGACGGGAAAGGCAATATCGTTTTGGAGGATCTGGAGCATTTATTGGCTGTTTCGGAAGAAAAGACGCTGGTGAGTTTAATGCACGTAAACAATGAAATTGGTAATAAAATTGACCTTAAAAAAGTAGCTGAAATTTGCAAGACCAATAATGCCCTTTTTCACTCAGACACAGTACAGTCTGTTGGACATTATCAACTCGACCTGAAGGAGATTCCCGTAGATTTCTTGGCCGCCAGTGCTCATAAATTCCACGGACCAAAAGGTGTCGGATTTGCATTTGTAAGGAAAAACAGCGGATTAAAACCGCTTATTTTTGGAGGAGAGCAGGAGCGGGGGCATCGTGCCGGGACAGAAGGGGTTCACAATATTGTAGGACTGGAGGAAGCTATAAAAATTGCATACGATCAACTTGAAGAAGAAAAAGCTGTAGTTTTAGCTTTAAAGAAGTACTTCATCGCTGCCCTGAAGAGTCAAATTCCGGGGGTGAAATTCAATGGTAATTGCGAAGACCCTGAAAGCAGTACCTATACGCTCATCAACATCTGCCTCCCTGTTTCTACGGAAAAAGCACTGATGTTGCTTTTTCAGCTGGATTTAAAGGGGATTGCCTGTTCAAAGGGAAGTGCCTGCCAGAGTGGAAGCAGCAAAGAATCTCATGTTTTAAGCGCATTTTTATCTGAAGAAGATTTAGCAAAGCCTTCTATCCGTTTTAGTTTTTCGAAATACAATACCACAGAAGAAATTGATTTTGTTGTGGAGGTTCTAAAAGAATTTGTAGAAGCTTAATTCTTCAGAAGGTCGATATTTGCCATTTTTGAGGGCAGGCAGAAATCAGCCTTTACGCCAGATCTCAAAAGTTTTTAAAAACTGTGAGATCTAAAAAAACCGAAGGGCGAAAATTGACATTTTAATGGTTAGGCTTTAGAAGTTCAGAACTTTAAAAGATTATTTTAATTCCATTTTCGCTTTTTGTAGGTTTTATCCTCTTCCGCAGCATAAAACTCTACCCTGGAGGCTTAATTTTCTGAAGATTTACAATTTTAAGAAGCACAAAAGTTTTTCTACAGCCCAAAAATTGTCATTTTTTGATGCGTGCCAAAATCAACCACTGCGCAGACCTCACAGGTTTTCAAAATCTGTGAGGTCTAAAAATAACAGCACAATAATTGCCTTTTTATATTGCATAAGTTCTAAAAGGGCAGAGAAAATTCAGAACTTATTCGCGAATTCGTGGCAAAAACTTTGAGTTGATAATTGCCATTTTTTAGCATCTATTATTTTCTGAAGAATTTTGCTTCATACGTATTTGTATTTCCAACATTATCTGTTACAATCAGCTTAAAGTTGTTTTCTGTCTCTGTAACAGCTCCGTCGCTAAAATCGTGGGTTAGCATATTATCCTTATATTCATACTCCATCAGGATAAATTTACCATTTACCGTAGCGCGATAGCTTTGTATTCCCGAAAGATCATCACTTATTTTAACCTTAAGAGTGCTGTTATTGGAAATCCACTGGCCATCAGAAAAGTTTACCGGGCTTATCCATGGGGCATTATTATCTGAAGCCAGGGTGTATTTGCCAAATGTCCTGATTCCGGTAGTAAAGCGATCTCCTTTTTTATAAGTTGAAGAATAGCTGGGGCGATCCCCATAACCAAGTTTTGCAATAAACATTTTCTCCTTTTCTGCCGGTTCATACTTACTCACATCAAAGCCAATCGTGATATTTTGATGTATTGGAGTATCGTCCCTGTGCAGGTTCACAATATCTCCATTAAAACTAATATCCAGATACTTGTCCTGGTACAAACTTCCCTTCGGAATATATACGTCAATTCCATTTTGTTCTGTTGAAAACGACTGATCGGCCTGCACAAAATATTCGGTTTCTTCTAATTTCTTTGGCTGAATACTTTCAGTGAACTCGCCCTGAATAGGAACCCTTATAACACTTTCATTTCCTGCAAAATCGGTCACCTTGATGGTATAATTGTAATCCAGGCTGTCCTGGATGTCCAATCTTCCTTCAGATTGAACATCTTCATAAAGACTTAGTGGATTACTTTCCTCTACAAATAGCTTCTGAACCCGTGACCGGTTATTGGTATAATATTCATAATCTATTAATTGATTGAGGTGACGCGTTTCAGAAAAAGAAAAACGATCGAAATTTAGCTGAAAAACATTATCGCCATTTAAGTTCGCTTCAATTTTATAAACTCCATTTTGATTGGAAGCCATATCCTGTTGATCTACAGTAGAAATCCCAAAACCGATTTTCCCGCAGGCATTCAGTTTCTCAGTGGTGTAAGTGCCATCTTTTAGCGGAATCAACCTGATTTTCTGCCTCTCTGCGGAATGGTTTACATGGGAATCTTCGTCCATTGGATAAGCAAAGAGTCCTTTAATTAGAGGCTTTCTGGAATCCTGAATTTCAATTCCGAATAATTTTGGGTTCATAGGTCTTTGGCTGCCGTCCCTAATTTCGAAGTGTAAATGAGGTCCACCGCTGCCGCCGGTATTTCCGCTATACGCTACCAGCTCTCCACTTTCAACCTGAAGTTCTCCCGCTTCAGGGAAAAGCTCAATTTCATAAGATTCATTTATATATTGTTGCTTTTTAACAAAGGCTTCAATTTCCGGAGAAAAACTTTGAAGGTGTCCATACACTGTGGTGTAACCGTTTGGATGCTGGATGTACAGTGCTTTCCCATAGCCATAATGCTGAATTTTAATTCGGCTTACATGGCCTGGCGCAGCAGATTTTACTTCCAGGCCTTCCCGTTGCTGCGTTTTAATATCGAGACCGCTGTGGAAATGATTCGATCTTAATTCCCCAAAAGTTCCTGAAAGCACCAGGGGAACATCAAGTGGGTTTTCAAAGTAATCCTGGGGGACTTTAGGTTGAGAATTCGCAATCTGTGATATTGCAAAGAAGATCAGTAAATAATAAAGTTTCATAGTAATTGTTTAGGCAAATTCATAGCGGGATAAAGATAATCAAAGTCCGTGCAAAATTAAATGGCTTTACCTGAGTTTATTAAGGTTGATAGACGATTTTTATAAAAATAGAATTAAAAGTATTGGGATATTTCAAACGGTATGCTAACTTTGTAGGGATTGGCATCATATCCAGCTTTTATGAGTGAATTAACGGAAATAGTTGATAGTCTTGAAAATAGAATCAGCAAGTTGCTTCACAAATATGAAGTTCTGAAGCAGTTGCAGGCTTCTTTACAGGAAGAATTGACAACTGTTAAATCTGAAAACGCGGCCTTAAAAAAGGAACTGGAAAATTCCGGAGAGCGTATTCAGTCTTTAAAAGCTGCAAATGCGATGCTGGGCAGTAATGATTATAAAAGAGAAACAAAGCTCAAGATAAATAGTCTGATAAGGGAAATTGACCAGTGTATTGTTCAATTATCCGACTAATTAAAAGCAATGGCCGACAAATTAAAGATCAAAATATCGATAGCAGATCGTGTGTATCCTTTAACCATTCAACCAAAACAGGAAGAAGGACTGCGCAAGGCTGCAAAGAAAATCGAAGCTATGATCAAGCAATTTGAGCAGAGTTATGCCGTTAGAGATAAGCAGGATGTACTTGCTATGTGTGCCTTACAGTTTGCCGCTCAAACTGAACAGCAGGGCATAGATAAGTCAGCCGAAATGCTTGAAGCAGAAGATAAATTGAAATCACTTAATGATTTGTTACAGAGTCATTTAGCGAATTAAGTTCTTTAAATAAATAGGTTACTGCCTGTATTAGTGATTTTTTGATAAACTCAACACGGATTCTTTAAAGAGGGTGAGTCTAAGTTGTAAAAGCGCGCCGCCTTTGAGCGGATTCTTGATCAGCTTGTTAGCCCTAAACTTGATTTTAAGGAGTTTAATCCAAAACACAACTAATACAGGCTTTTTTTATACATAAATTTTAACTACATGGAAATAATTATAATGATCGTTGTGGGACTGGTGGGGATAGCTATTGGTTTTGCAATTGCTAAAACGATGGAGCGGAAAAGAGCTTCCGGAACCATAAAAAATGCTGAGCAATCTGCTGCCAGTATTATTAAAGAAGCAAAAGCCGAAGGGGAGAGTATAAAGAAGGACAAAATCCTTCAGGCAAAAGAAAAGTTTATTGAGCTTAAGTCTGAACACGAAAAGGTTATCCTTAGCCGTGATAAGAAAATTGGTGATGCAGAAAAGCGTATCCGGGATAAGGAATCCCAGGTTTCAGGAGAGGTTGCCAAAAATAAAAAGTTAAACAAAGATCTTGAAGATAAATTAGCAGATTACGAGCACAGGACGGCGTATCTGGAGAAAAAGCAGGAAGAAATAGATAAGCTCCATAGTAGCAAAGTTCAGCAGTTAGAAGTTATTTCCGGACTTTCTGCCGAAGATGCCAAGGCACAGCTTACAGAATCCTTAAAAGATGTCGCAAGAGCAGATGCCATGGCGATGATCCAGGACACTGTGGAAGAAGCAAAGCTTACTGCACAACAGGAGGCGAAGAAAATTATTATAAATACAATCCAGAGAATTGGTACTGAAGAGGCGGTAGAGAATTGCGTTTCTGTCTTTAACCTGGAGAGTGATGATGTAAAAGGTAGGATTATTGGCCGGGAAGGACGGAATATTCGTGCTATCGAGGCCGCTACCGGTGTAGAAATTATTGTAGATGATACTCCGGAAGCAATTATTCTTTCCTGCTTCGATTCGGTTAGGAGGGAAGTGGCCCGTCTATCCTTACATAAACTGGTAACAGACGGTAGGATTCATCCTGCGCGTATTGAAGAAGTCGTAAAGAAAACACGCAAGCAAATAGACGAAGAGATTATCGATATCGGAAAGCGTACCGTTATAGATCTTGGGATTCATGGATTAAATCCAGAATTGATTAAAGTAATTGGTCGTATGAAGTATCGTTCTTCTTATGGTCAGAACCTGCTTCAGCATTCCAGGGAAGTTGCGAAGTTGTGCGGAGTAATGGCAGCAGAGCTCGGTTTAAACCCAAAACTGGCAAAAAGAGCCGGTCTTCTTCACGATATCGGAAAAGTGCCGGATACAGAGACAGAAGTTCCGCATGCTATTCTAGGAATGCAGTGGGCAGAAAAATATGGTGAAAAACCGGAAGTATGTAATGCCATTGGAGCTCACCACGATGAAGTGGAAATGACTTCCCTGTTGTCACCAATTGTACAGGTTTGTGACGCTATTAGTGGTGCAAGACCAGGTGCAAGGAGGCAGGTGCTGGATTCTTATATTCAGCGTTTAAAAGACCTTGAAGAAATTGCCTTTGGTTTTGGCGGAGTGAAAAAAGCTTATGCTATCCAGGCTGGCCGTGAATTGCGGGTGATTGTAGAAAGTGAAAGGGTTAATGACGAAAAAGCCTCTAATCTGTCTTTCGAAATTTCACAGAAAATCCAGACAGACATGACTTACCCGGGGCAGGTAAAAGTGACGGTAATAAGGGAAACAAGAGCAGTAAATATTGCAAAATAATCCCTCTGGAGTATCATAATAAAAAAATCCCGCTAATTATTGCGGGATTTTTTATGCTCAATTTTTTCCGGGAGATTAGTCATCATAAATATTTTCATATGAATTTCCTTCGGTAACAAAAAACTCTCCGGTTACATATCTGAAATGCTGGTCAAGCTCTGTAATTTCCTTCAGGTCCTGCTCATCCAGTTCCAGGTTAGCACTTTCAAGGTTTTCTTTTATTCTTCCTTCGTTGGTACTTTTAGGAATTACACCTGTGCCACGATGTTCACTCCATTTAATTAGAATCTGCCCGGTGGAAGCATCATGCTTTTTGGCAATTTTCGTTATAACTTCATTTTCCAGCAAAGAAGGTTCGTCATCAGCTTTCATTCCGTCTGGTCTGTCGCCACTACCAAGAGGTGAAAAGGCGGTAATATTTATATTGTTTTCTTTACAAAACTCCAGTAGTTTATTTTGCTGAAGATAGGGATGAAGTTCCACCTGGTTCATTTCAGGAATATCATCGGTTTTTTCCATTAGATCTTTTAGTTTAGTTATACTGAAGTTGGAAACTCCCACATGCTTTACCAGACCCTGTTTTTTAGCTTCAAGCATCATATTCCAGGTTTCTATAATTGGAGCTTCTTCCAGAGACAGATAATCATCGTCACTTTTTGGGGAAGCAACATCTGGTTTAAAAGCAACCGGCCAGTGGATTAAATATAAATCCAGATAATCCAACTGTAGGTCTTTAAGAGTTTGTTTTAGTGCCGGAATCACATCCTCCTTTTTATGGGCATTGTTCCATAATTTGGAAGTAATATGGACATCTTCACGTTTAATTTTTCCTTCTGAAAATATTTCTGAAAAAGCTTCCCCAACTTCCGCTTCATTCCCATAAGTTGCAGCACAGTCTATATGTCTGTACCCGTTGTTTAATGCTATTTTTACAGCTTCTCCTACTTTACCTTTATCAGATTTCCAGGTACCGAGCCCAATAGCGGCCATTTCGTCGCCGTTTCTGAATTTCAATTTATTCATAGTTTATGTTTTTTCTGAAAGTACCAATATTTACAGGTATTTTGAAGCTATTTTCATGCTTTAGCAGAATTTTAACCACCCCGGCCTTGCGGCCACCCCTCCTTAAAAAAAAGGAGGGGAGCAAAACCACCCCGGCCTTTGGCCACCCCTCCTTGAAAAAGGAGGGGAGCAATAAGGTACATCCTGAAAATGGCAATTATTGGCCTGAAGGAAATTTTTGCTCCGAATTCCGAAATAAAAACTCCGAACTAACCATCATCTCCGCGGGTGGAACTCTTCCATCACTTTGCGTAGGTGGCTTCTGTCTACGTGCATATAAACTTCTGTGGTAGTAATACTCTCATGACCCATCATTTGCTGGATAGCTCTTAAATCGGCTCCATTTTCCAGGAGATGGGTTGCAAAAGAGTGTCTAAAGGTGTGCGGACTAATTTTCTTCCGGATCCCGGCTTTCTCTGCGAGCTGGCGCACAATTGTGAAAATCATTGCCCGGGTAAGCTTTTTTCCCCTTCGGTTTAAAAATAAAGTATCTGAGGATAACTTTTCAACTTCCTGGTGAACACGGACTTCATTTCTGTAAATATCGATATATTTTCGGGTATATTCAGAAATAGGAACGAAACGCTGCTTATCGCCTTTTCCGGTGACTTTAATAAAGCCTTCTTCAAAAAAAAGATCAGAGATTTTTAGCTCGATCAATTCAGAAACCCTTAAACCGCAGCCATACAAGGTTTCAATTATAGCACGGTTGCGTTCACCTCCATTTTTAGAAAGATCTATGGCCGCGATGATCTCATCAATTTCTTCTGTAGAAATTGTATCGGGGAGTTTTCTACCAATTTTCGGAGATTCAACTAAATTCAGAGGATTGTCCTTTCGGTAATCTTCAAAAACCAGGAAATTGAAGAAGCCACGAAGGCCGGAAATTATTCTTGCACGGGAACGTGCATTCAGGGTTTTTGCAGTTTCATAAATGAATTGCTGAACGATTTCTTCTGAAATATTTATAGGGGAAATTTTTATATCATTGGTTTCCAAAAATTTGATGAGCTTGATAATATCTAAGCTATAATTCTCAATAGAATTAGGAGAAAGACCTCTTTCTATTCTCAAATAGTGGCGATAATCTTTTAGTGCATTTTCCCATTTCATTTGCTAAAGATAAGAACAATTGAGACGATATTCTTAGCAATACTTTAGCCCCAATTAAACATTACATTAACAAGTTGACTCTTACATTTGTTTCAACTTTTAAAAAGATAATTATGAATATGAAAAAAGGGATTTTAATGGTTGCAATGGCTTTATTTGCAACAACAGCAGTAAGTGCGCAGGAATTTGTACAATTTGGTATTAAGGGAGGTGTCAATTTCTCTACCTTTACAGGCGACGGAATACGTGGCTTTGAAGATCCAGACATGCGTACAGGTTTTAATTTGGGATTATTGGCCGAAATACCTTTAGCAGATAAGTTTTCCATCCAGCCGGAAGTGCTTTACTCTGCACAGGGCTTTGATCTTTCAGATGATCAGCAAGATAATATTTTTGATATTGATGATAACGTGGAGTACCAGTTAGATTACATTAGTGTACCCGTATTGGCAAAAATTTATCTTGTAGAAGGATTAAATGTACAGGCGGGGCCTTCTTTTAATTTTAAGGTAAACGAAGAAATCGATAATGCACCTTTTGAAGATGGAGGAGATACTGATGTTTCGGATGTTAGTAGAGTTCAGGATTTTGAAATTGGTGGTGTTGCCGGTTTGGAGTACAAATTTAATAATGGATTTTTTATCCAGGGAAGGTATATCTATGGGTTTTCAGATTTAATTGAAGATTATGATGTTCATAACTCTGTATTCCAGGCTGGAGTTGGATATATGTTCTAAGAATAGAAAAAGTAAAAATTTTTAAAGCGGGAGAATCTTTCTTCCGCTTTTTTTATGGCTGGAAAATTCTTTCATGTCTAGAGGTAAAAAGAAGCTGCAGCAGTTACATTACCTCTCGAGAAGGATTTTTAAATACATGAAAGTTACGAATCTTCGAAAAAAATATATAAAAGAACCGGTTATAAAGCCGCGCTTTGCCGATAAGATCAACTACGTTATAATCTAAGGTAAGTTTCTGCGCATAATTTCCTTAAACTGTTAATATACAGATATATATTATTTATTTCTCTACCTTTATTAGTAAACCAACTAAATTGAAAGAAATGAAAAAGCTAATTTTATTATTCGGTATTTTCCTGTTTGGAATGCAGTCTTCTTTTAGCCAGGATGGAGATTTCATACTAGGAGTGAACGTAGGTCTTCCCGTAGGAGATGTGGAAGATATTTCAAATTTTAATGTGGGTGCAGATATCGGCTACCTTTTTGGATTAGCTGAAATTGTGAAAGTGGGGCCCACAGCCGGCTACATGCATTTTTTTGGAGCAGATGGAGATGATGAAGGTGTGGAATGGGAAGTAGATGATTTTCAGTTTATTCCTGTGGGTGCTGCCGGTCGTGTTGATCTAGGTTTTTTAGTGGTAGGTCTGGATCTTGGATATGCCATAGGCGTGAATGATGGAAATGACGGTGGATTTTTTTATAGACCCAAGGCCGGATTTTCACTTGCTATGTTAAATATAATAGCATCATATACTAATATTAATGTTGAAGACAATTTTAGTGTTGGTACCTTTAACGTAGGCCTGGAATTTGGACTTTAGGTTTAAATTGTATAAATATTCTTTAAAAGCAGGAGAGATCCTGCTTTTCTATTTTCTGGATCCAGACTGAAGAAAATACGTTCATATTTCGATATATTTACGGTATGAAAATACTTATTATTAATGGTCCTAATCTTAACTTGTTAGGAACACGCGAACCTGAAATTTACGGAGGTAAAACTTTTGAAGAATATTTTTCTCATCTTCAGTTTAAATTCAGAAGCCTGGAACTTTCATATGTACAGAGTAATATGGAAGGAGAAATTATTAATGAACTGCAAAATGCTGCTAAAACTTTTGACGGGATAGTGCTTAATGCGGCGGCATATACCCATACTTCTGTAGCCATTGGTGATGCTGTAAAGGCGATTGAAACTCCGGTGGTAGAAGTTCATATCTCTAATACCCATGCCCGCGAAGATTTCCGGCATAAATCTTTTATTGCAGCAAATGCAAAGGGTTTAATTCTTGGCTTCGGACTTAAAAGTTACGATCTGGCAATTACCAGCTTCATTAAAGATGAAGAATGAAGAAAGCCTATCTCAACTGGAGTAGTGGGAAGGACTCAGCATTAGCACTATACAAACTTCAGCAGCAAAAGGAATATGCTGTAGAAAAATTGGTAACTACGATAAATACCGATGTTGACCGGGTTTCGATGCACGGACTGCGAAATGAGCTGCTTTTTCAGCAGGCTCAGAATATGGGGCTGCCACTTCAGGTGATTGCTTTAAACGGAGCTGTTTCTATGCAGGAATATAATTCTAAAATGCAGGAGACAACAGAAGGACTAATTAAGGAGGGTTTTAAATACAGCATTTTTGGAGATATTTTCCTGGAGGACCTCAGGAATTATAGAGAAGAACAGCTAGAGAAAGTGGGATTAAAGGGGGTTTATCCACTTTGGAAGAAAGATACTTCAAAATTAATTCAGGAATTTTTACTGCTAAATTTTAAAGCCATTGTTGTTTGCGTAAATGCTAAAATACTCGATAAATCTTTCTGCGGAAGAATTATCGACCAGGCTTTTGTAGATGATTTACCTGAAGGTGTAGATCCTTGTGGTGAAAATGGAGAATTTCACACTTTTGTTTTTGACGGACCAATCTTTAATAATCCAGTAAAGTTTGAAATAGGAGAGAGGGTGGAAAAATCTTATCCCCAGAAGAGAAACAAAGAAGATAATTGTTTCTCTGACGACGACAGAACCTGGGATTCGAGGTTTTGGTACTGCGACTTACTTCCGAAATAACCACCCCGACCTACGGTCACCCCTCCTTTAAAAGGAGGGGAGCATTTTTGTTTGGTGCTTGATGAGCAGAATCTGGGATTGCTGCTATTTTTAGTGGTACATTAAAATGACAATTATCGGCAATGAATTCCCCGAACTACGAATTCCGGGCTTTGAACTGGAAAAACCACGCCGTCCTTCGGCCACTCCTCCTTAAAAAGGAGGGAACTTTATAGTAGACAATATATTTGGCCTTCGGCCATCCATCCTTGGTGAGGAGGGGGGCTTTTACGGGCGTTGCATCAAAAATGGCAATTATCGGCAGTATATTCTCCGAACGGCGAACTATAATCCACAAACAAAAAATCCCGAAAAACCTTTTCAGTTTTTCGGGATTCTTAAGCTTAAATTTTCTACAATCTAAATATGAATTACTTCATCATAAGCGGCGGCAACAGCTTCCATTACTGCTTCGCTCATTGTAGGGTGAGGGTGCACTGCTTTTAGCACTTCGTGACCTGTAGTTTCCAATTTTCGGCCCAGAACAGCTTCAGCAATCATATCTGTAACTCCGGCGCCAATCATATGGCAACCCAGCCATTCTCCGTATTTTGCGTCGAATATTACTTTTACAAAACCATCAGATTTTCCTGCAGCTTTTGCTTTTCCTGATGCCGAAAATGGGAATTTTCCGACCTTGATCTCGTAACCGGCTTCCTTAGCTTGCTTTTCTGTCATTCCAACCGAAGCAATTTCAGGAGTTGCATAAGTACAACCAGGAATATTTCCGTAGTCAAGCGGCTCTACTTTCATGCCTTTGATTTTTTCTACACAAAGAATTCCTTCCGCAGAAGCAACGTGTGCAAGGGCAGGGCCGTGAACCACATCTCCAATCGCGTAAACGCCGGAAACGTTGGTTTTATAAAAATCATCAACAATGATTTTATCTTTTTCAGTCTTAATACCGAGTTCTTCAAGTCCGATATTTTCTATGTTGGTTTTAATACCCACTGCAGAAAGCACAATATCGGCTTCCAGTGTTTCTTCACCTTTTTTGGTTTTCACCTTGGCTTTTACTGTTTTTCCGGAAGTATCCACACTTTCTACTGAAGAGTTGGTCATTACTTTAATTCCGGCTTTTTTGATGCTTCTTTCGAATTGTTTGGAAATATCTTCGTCTTCGAGAGGAACCACGTTAGGAAGAAATTCTACAACAGTTACGTCTGTTCCCATAGCATTGTAGAAATGTGCAAATTCTACCCCAATAGCTCCGGAGCCAACTACGATCATAGATTTAGGCTGCTTTTCCAGAGTCATAGCTTCCCTGTAACCGATAACTTTTTTACCATCCTGCTTTAGGTTTGGCAATTCCCGTGATCTGGCGCCGGTTGCAACTATAATATTTTCTGCTTCGTAATCTGTAGTCTTATCCTTGCTATCTGTAACAGCAACTTTTTTACCCTTTTTCAGTTTCCCAAAGCCTTCAATTACATCAATTTTATTTTTCTTCATAAGAAACTGCACACCTTTGCTCATTCCATTGGCAACGTCGCGGCTTCTTTTAATTACAGCCCCAAAATCTTTATCTGCGTTTTCAAGCTTTAATCCGTAATCGTCGGCATGCTTTAGGTAGTCAAAAACTTCAGCACTTTTAAGAAGCGCTTTTGTAGGGATACAACCCCAGTTAAGACAAACGCCACCAAGGCTTTCTTTTTCTACAATTGCAGTTTTAAAACCCAATTGTGAAGCACGAATTGCAGTTACGTAACCGCCCGGGCCACTACCCAGCACTATGACATCGTATTTACTCATATTCGGAATAATTTTTAAATCGGTTATAGAAGTAGCGAATTTAAGGAATTATAGCCTAAACTGAAAGCATTATGCTTTGGCATTATTTCAAAAGATCGGAATAAAAAAAGCTTACCCATAAGGATAAGCTTTATCTGAATAAGTCATTAAATGTTATTTGCTGCTCGGGGAAACGGTTCTGATCTTTTTAGTATTAAAATTTAGCTTCTTCATTACGGCATTGTAGTCGGAAATATCCACGCTTTGTGTTTCAGCAAAAGTCGCAGGAACCACTATAATTCTAAAGAGTTGGTTGTCTGTGTAAGTGGCATCTATAGTGTCAAAATCTTCATAAGGAATGCTGCTATTTAGAAAAATTGTGACGTCGAAGAATGTAAAGTCAAAATTGTATTGAATTTGTTCCCCGTCTTCGGTATAATAAATCTGCGGAAGCTGGCGCCAAACATAATACGGAACTCCGTCAGAATCGTCAAATTGACCTGTGGCCATATAAACGAGAACAGCATCGTCTTCTTCAACAGTTACTCCCTCTTCTTCAAATTCCAGAAAAAGCGTGTAATCATTGGCTTCATTAAAGTTTGATACCTCCAAATCGAGAACCGTCCCGGTAATTGCATCTCCAGGTTCGCCTTGTGGTCCCTGTGGTCCTTCAGGACCCTGTGGACCTTCTGGTCCCACAGGTCCTTGCTCACCCTGCTCGCCTTGTGGTCCACCTGCCGGACCAGGTTCTCCCTGTGGGCCCTGTTCACCTTGTGGCCCTTGTGGACCCATTTCTCCGTCTTCTGAGCATGCTGTGAATAAAAATGTGGAGATAAAAAGTAGTGTAAAGATTTTTCTCATAATTAATTTTTAGTTTATCTGATTAGGGAAGTGAAGATATAAAATTACCTTAAAAGGGGAATAGTTTTCTTTGCTACTTAGATAAATTCACAAAAAAAAGCCTGCCCACAAGGGCAAGCTTTTTATAAACTGGATAAATATTATAAAGACTCTTAGCCTTTATGCAATTTACTTAGAGTTTTTAATTTTAATTATTTCATTTTCCTGAAGATTTAATGCATCCAATACAGCATGCATGTTAGAAGTATCAACACTGCCTTGCTCAAAATCTGAAGGTAAAACAACGACTCTATAATATTGATCTTGAGTAAATGAAGAATTTAAATCGTTTATATCAAAATCGGCTTCAATTAGTAATTGTACATCCTCATCAGTATGATTATAGGAAATCTGAAGAATTCCTTCATCTAAAAAATAGCTCTTAGGAATCAAATTCCAGGTGTCAATATTGTTAATTGTTTCCAGTCGATAAACCAAAATAGCATCTGATGGTTCTTCAGTTTGTGGAAATTCTAATAAAGAAGTATAAATATTTGATTCCTCATCATATTGAAACTCTACATCATATTCATAACTGATTCCGACAACATAAGCGCCATCTTCTCCAGGAGGGCCTTGTGGACCACGGGGACCTATTTCACCATCATCTGAACATGATACAAAAGCAAATGTCGATAAAAATAAAATTGAAAGTAATTTTTTCATAATATAGGTGTTAAGTTATTTATTAAATTCTATGCTTGCTGAATTTACGCAATATCTCTGCCCAGTATCCGTAGGGCCATCATCAAAAACATGTCCAAGGTGGCTACCACAATTCGCACATAAAATTTCTGTACGAATCATTCCAAAAGTTTTGTCCTGGATATATTCTACTTTTCCTTCTATGGCTTCATCAAAGCTGGGCCATCCGCAGCCACTTTCGAACTTTGCGTCACTTTCAAAAAGCTTAGTATTGCAGGCAGCGCATTTGTATTCTCCTTCTTCAAAGTGAAGATTGTATTTACCTGTATGCGGTGCTTCGGTACCTTTTTCCCGAAGGACGCGATATTGCTCATCAGAGAGTTGCTCTCTCCATTGTTCTTCTGATTTTTCTATAGTGTACTTTTTCATAGTTTTATTGATTTTTTGGTTCAAAATCCATCGCGATTCCATTAATGCAATGTCTCTTACCAGTAGTTTCCCGGGGGCCGTCATTAAATACATGCCCTAAATGTCCGCCGCATCTTGCGCAGTGCACCTCATCACGACTATATCCTAATTTGGAATCCCTTCCATAAGCCACTCCGCCTTCAACAGCACGATCAAAGCTTGGCCATCCGGTACCGCTCATAAATTTATGTTCGGTTTCGTACAATTCATTGCCACAGGCTGCACAAACAAAAGTTCCGGGTTCCTTGATATCATTTAAATCACTGGAAAATGGTCTTTCTGTAGATGCCTTACGCAGTACCTGAAATTCTGCATTGGTAAGTTCCTGCTTCCATTGCTCTTCAGATTTTGTAACTTCAAATTTCTCTGAAGATTTTTCTTCCTGGGCGTTGCCCCCGCAGCTAACTGCAACCATGGCAAGAAAAGCGAATATTAACTTTTTCATACTTTTTTAATTCAAAAGTACAAAGATCATACCGCGATGAATGTTGCTATTTTGTTAATTACCACGGGATCACCTAATATGCGCCGGTGACCGAGTCCTTCTGTAATTATGAGTTCGCTATTTTTCAAAACTTTATCTATTTCATAAGCAGAACTCACAGCTACATCTACGTCATTCTCATCGTGTATAATTAAGGTTGAAGTTTCTATACCTTTAGCAGAAACAGCCCCAGAATAATTGTCCATATCCTGTCTTAATTTGAGGTCCAGATAGGCTTTCATTTTGCCGGCAACCTTGTCGTTCATCTTCATGTTCCGGGCAAATTCTTTAGTAATATGAGTAATGCTGTTTGCTGTCCCAAGAAGAACAATTTTTTTGGTGGAAACTCCGTCACTTACTGCCTTTAAGGAAGACATTCCACCAAGAGAGTGTCCAATAATGGCTTCAAAAGGACCGTGGATTTTGTTCAGATAGTGAATAGCTTCTATAAAAAAGGGCATCATGCTTATTTTACCTGGTGCTTTTCCATGTGCCGGGGCATCAAAGCTTATTGTACTATAGCCTTGTTCGAGTAACGCTTCAGCAATTTTACTTAACTGAGTTCCCCGTCCACTCCAGCCATGCACGAGCAAAATTTTCCTGGAGGACTTCCCATATTCATAAGTAACAATCTCCCTGTCGGCTATGGGAAGTTTTATTCGTTTTTGAATAGATTCGTCGTCCATTTTCTTTTCTCTTTCTGGAAGTTTATATCGGAAGGGGGTAAGGAAAAGTTTTGCAGCAAATCTACTGGCAAGGTGAGGGGAAAGCTTTGTGAGAATTTTATTAAATTGAAGGATGTAACCTGGGATTAACAGCCGCTGTACAGGAATATTCTCTTTGTTTTCTTTGTTTTTCTTCGTCATGCTAGCAAAAATTGACCTGCAAGTTAGCTAATATTTACTTCTGCTGATTCCCAGATTTGATGTGTTTCTCCTGTAGCCGAAAAATGTGGTACTATAATTGGTTTACTCAATTTGTTAAATCCTACTTAAACACTTCAGGAAGAACAGGTGCTTTTGTAATTTTAATCCATAAATCAAAATAATATGAGTCTTAAAAAAACATTAATAATAACTAGTGCAATGCTGCTGATGGTAGTGGCTTGTAAGACCAATCCTTTTACAGGAGAGAAAAATTTGAACTTCGTGTCCAACGAGCAACTATTCCCGGCATCCTTTGAACAATACAATCAGTTTCTTTCTGAAGCTAATGTTGTTACAGGAACAGAGGAGTCCAGAATGGTTAAGCAAGTAGGGCAGGAAATTATTACAGCAGCAGAAAGATACTTGAATGCTAACGGCTATCAGGGCTTTATGCAGGGGTTTGAATGGGAAATTCAATTGGTGAAAGATGACCAGGTAAACGCATTTGCTATGCCCGGAGGAAAAGTAGTAATATATACCGGAATACTTGATGTAGCAGAAACGCGAACCGGTCTTGCGACAGTTATGGCGCATGAAATTGCACATGCCCTTGCAGACCATGGAGCGCAGAGAATGAGTGCAGCCCAACTTCAGCAAGTGGGTGGAGCTGTAGTGGGAGTTGCTGCAGGTGGACAGAGTCAGGCCACGCAACAAATTATAGCTCAGGCTTACGGTATCGGTAGCCAGGTAGGAGGAATGCTTCCTTTTAGCAGAAGTCATGAGGCCGAAGCAGACAGGATTGGTTTAACTCTAATGGCAATTGCAGGATATAATCCTGATGAAGCTGCCGAGTTGTGGAGAAGAATGGCTGCACAAAGTGATGGACAGGCACCACCGGAATTTTTAAGTACCCACCCGTCTAATCAAACGAGAATAAATAATCTTACTGAATGGGCACCGGAAGCTAAAGCAGAAGCCAGAAAATATGGTGTGACCAGTTTTAGATAATACCAAATAAAAATTAATAGAGAATTGATATTGAAAAGCTGCCTTTTACGGCAGCTTTTTTTTATTTTTAGCATCATGAAACAACTTCCAAAGGGAAATAAAAAGCTCATTAATGCATGGGCTTTTTATGATTGGGCAAACTCCGTTTATCCACTTGTTATATCTTCGGCAATTTTCCCAATATTTTATGGAGCGCTTACGATCGTCAAGAATTCGGAAGGAAAAATTATTGATG
The DNA here is from genome assembly GCF_031846645.1 of Autumnicola psychrophila. Taxonomy (NCBI): domain Bacteria; kingdom Pseudomonadati; phylum Bacteroidota; class Flavobacteriia; order Flavobacteriales; family Flavobacteriaceae; genus Autumnicola; species Autumnicola psychrophila. The sequence goes on along the minus strand of NZ_JAVRHN010000003.1, from coordinate 270,770 downwards.
ATACTGTTCCTTTCCACGGAATTAATTTTAATAACGACAGCCTTATAAGCTATATAACGGCAGCAGCTTTTTTGGTGGTTTCGATATTGAGTCCGTTTTTATCGGGAATTGCAGATTATGTTGGAAATAAGAAGAACTTTCTGAAATTCTTCTGTTATCTGGGCGCAGTTTCCTGTATAGGGTTATTTTGGTTTCAGCTGGAATTTCTATGGTTTGGACTATTGTGTTACTTTCTTGCGCTTGTCGGATTTTGGTCCAGCCTTGTTTTTTACAATTCTTACCTCCCGGACATTGCTTTTCCAAGGCAGCAGGACAAAGCAAGTGCCAAAGGCTTTTCCATGGGATATATTGGCAGTGTTATTTTGCTCATATTGTGCCTGGTTATGATCCTGAAATACGACTGGTTTGGGTTTGAAGATGAAGGCTTACCCATTCGATTATCTTTTGTATTAACCGGAATATGGTGGATAGGTTTTAGCCAATATACTTATCGCTATCTGCCAAAAGGTAACAGAAAGGCACGATTAACGCGGAATATTCTTTTTAACGGATTTCGGGAACTCAGAAAAATTTGGATTTCGCTTAAGGTGGATGTTCAGTTATACCGCTACTTAATTGCGTTTTTTGTCTACAGCATGGCGGTGCAAACCATCATGCTTATTGCCACTTATTTTGGGATTGAAGAACTGGATTGGGGTGAGCAGGATGCGACCACAGGCTTAATTGTTAGTATTCTTCTTATTCAGCTTGTAGCAGTGGCAGGGGCAATGCTTACTTCCAGACTGGCATTAAAAATTGGTAATATCAAGACCCTTATCTATATTAATCTTATCTGGATAGCCATTTGCGGTTATGCGTATTACATTGTGACACCTCTTCAGTTTTATTTCGCTGCTGGTTCGGTGGGGCTGGTAATGGGCGGAATCCAGGCTCTTTCCAGGTCTACGTATTCTAAGATGCTACCGGAAAATGCGATTGATACGGCAAGTTATTTCAGCTTTTATGATGTTTCTGAAAAAATAGGAATAGTAATAGGCATGTTTTTATACGGAATAGTTGCTCAAATCACCGGAAGTGTACGAAATTCCATACTTTTTCTAGTGGTGTTCTTTATAGCAGGGGTTTTTCTCTTACTTCGTGTTCCGCAGAAAAGCAGAGGAGAGAAAAACCTTTGATCAACCAGGAAATGAAAGCCAAATTTGCTTGAATTTTATTTGAACTTCAAACGGGAGGTTGTCGCCCTTCATTTCCCTCCGCTTACGATGGTGTAAAGCCGATAAGATCCAGAAAAGTGGAAGATTTCATTTTAAATCAGAAAGCCCCGCCAATTAAAGCGAGGCTTGAAATTTGCCAATTTTCGACCTTAATAGGAAGAAACGCTTCCTGATCCCGAAGTTTTAAAATCTTCTTTTTCAGGATTTCCTTTATATGAGATATCCCCGGAGCCGGATACTCTTGCAGTTAACTTTTCTGAAACATTTACCATAACATCCCCAGAACCGGAGACAGTGGCTTCCACAAATCGTGCTTTAAGATCATAAGCTTCAAAATCTCCCGATCCTGTCACTTTACATTTAAAAGTATTTGCAGTTCCTTTAAAATTCACGTCTCCGGAGCCTGTAATTGCTCCCTCCAGGTTTTCTACATTCAGATCCAGGTTCATATCCCCCGAACCGGTTACACTGGAGCTAAAGTTAGAAGCCTTTATTTTGTCGCGAGTCCAGATATCTCCGGAACCTGTTAACGAAACGCCTTCAAGATCTTCAAAAGGAACGGTGATTTTTATCTCATTGCCACGAGAAGGATCTATCTGCACTCCTTTTTCTACTGAAATCTTAAGTATTCCGCCAGATACTTCGGTTATAATATATTCCTGAAGATTACTTTCGGCTTCTACTTTTAACCTTCCTTCTGTTCCTGCTACAAGTTCTACGTTCATAAATCCTACCAGCTGTACTTCATCATAATCTGGTGTGGAGCGATTATCTGTTACTACTTTTCCGTTTCCCTTAATTTTATCATTTCCCCACCACTGTGCATTTGCAGAAGTGAAACTTAAGGTTAGTGCTATTAATACGAGAATTGCTATTTTCATGGTTTAATAATTTGATTGATGATTAGTTATTGTCTGTTAAATGAAACACTGCCGTAACTGGTAGAAATATTTATTGTACTTCCGCTGTTATTGGAGAGGTGATAGCCTTCATAACTTTTACTTGTACCGGATTCATTTCTTTTATTCACTTCAAAATCGTTTATACCTTTTACACCGCCGTAAGAAGTTTTGATATTAAAATCAAAAGCCTGTGCAGCATCATAGCCAATTTTTACTCCGGTATAATCTGTATCAATTTTTACTTGTTTCATACCTTTTACAAGTTTTTCTATAGAGGCAGAGCCGTAGTCAAGATCGAGGACCAACGAGGTAAACACCCTGCCGATTTTCGTACTCAGATAATCTCCGTTTCCGGCAAGCCTTCTTACTTTTTCTATAGTAATACTTCCATAATCGCAATTGAAAGCTGCGTCTTCAACCTTTAGGATTTTTGAGTTCGTATAGTCTGCATTTATATCAAGTTTTTCAGCCTCTTCGATGGTGAAATCTGAATAATCTGCGTTAATCTCTGCATTCTTAACGTAGCCGATATGGCTGTTCCGGGTGTAATCAAAACTGAGATAATTGGAGCTGCTCCTTAATTCACCAATATCGATCTTACCGTAATCACAGGATATCTTTGAATTTCCCAACAGCCGGTCAATATAAATTCCGCCGTAGTCGTTGTTCAGGTCCACATTATTTCTTTCTGGAGCTTTTATTACATAATTCACTTCCATATTTACGTTACTACTACCGCTAAAAAGCTGCTCCCACCAGGATTTGTCTTCCCTGGAAAAGTGAGTTTTTGCAATTACTCCTGAAGAATTCTGATTAAATTCAATATTAATATCATCCAGTTTTCTCTGCACCGCTTCTTCATCATTTCCGTTAATTTTAATGAAGACTTCTATTACCACCCGATTCTCATTCCAGGTAGAAATGTCAATATTTCCATAGCTGTTATTTACGATAAGATCTGAAGTCGCGGAGACTTTAAACTCTTTGGAGATTTTCTTGGTTTTGGTATGTTTCCCGTTAAAGTCATTGTTGCAAAAGCTCAAGAACGGCGAAAGAAGGAGCAATAGCAGTAGTTTATATAATGTAGTTTTCATGACTGTTGTTTTTTAATAGTTTAATTTCTTCAATTTGGGTTAAAACTGTGTTCAGTAAATCAATGCGTTGCTGGAAGTTGTTGATCATGGCGTGAATCACTCGTTTATCCTTACCACTTTTTAAAAGATCCCTTTTAAGTTCTTCATACTCGGTATCCAATTTTGCCATTTGGGCCAGCGCGTCTTTTACTATGGCTTCAGTTTCTGGAGATTTTTCTTCCTGTATTTCTTTTAATTCATTTTCAATTAAAGAAGTATAAAACTCCTGGGTTTGCTTCATTTCCGGAGAAACGCTCGCCAGATCCAACGAACTGCCCAGCGCTTGGTAATTAAAATACGTTCCGCCTAAAAAGACCAGCAGTGCAAGACCGGCAGCAATTCCAAGAAAAGTTGCCCATAAACTTCTTACACGGGGCTTCTTTTTTGCTGAAAAATTTTCATCCTTTAGTTTTTCTAAAAATCGTTCTCTGTGCCCGTCATGAGGTTCTGAAGTGTCGAAATCCACATCCCTGAATAGCTCTTCTATATTATCTTTCTTCATGGTTCAATAGTTTTTTGCGAAGACTTTCTTTTGCTCTGAAAATTGTGGTTCTGCAGTTGGCATAACTGATTTCCATAATTTCACAAATTTCGTCATAATCGTAGCCTTCAATTAGATGCAGCGTTAAACACATCCTGTAGTTTTCTTTTAATGAATTTAATTTAGTCAGAAGCACCTCCACTTTTTCACTGGTCTTTTCTTCATTAATTATATAACCTTCGGAATCATCTATTTCATTTTTTAATTCATCATTATAGCTTACTTCTTCATATTTTATTTTCTTGTTATAGACACTTATGCACTTGTTTACCACAATCCTCTTTAGCCAGGCTCCAAAAGTGGATTCACCATTAAAGCTTTCAATTTTGGTAAAAGCATTCAGAAACGCCTCCTGCATAATATCTTCCGCTTCGGCAGAATGTTTTACAATGCGCAAAGCTGTATTATACATCGCCTTATAAAAGCGATTGTAAATTTCCATTTGTGCTCGTTGATCACCTTTACGGCAAGCGGCAACAAGATCATTAATATGTGTGATGGTTGGTGTCAAAAAACTCTTGTTATCTACTTATAAAGATAGCGCCGTTTCCATTTTGTTACAGTTTCGATAAAATTATTTTGAAGAAAAGCATGGCACAGGAATTGAATTAGTGTTCAGGAATCTGAGCTCTCTTAGGTAACGCCTTGTAATTAAGGGTCTGGGGCAGGATTAAATCTTAATACAAATTACAAACTGTAGTGACAGTTTGACCTAAAATAAATTATGGCTAACACAAAATTTACTAATCTTGACAGTTTGTCACTGCAGGGTATTGATGAAGATGCAGAATTAATACCGCTGATGACTCCTGAAGATGAAGAAGAAATAAACAGGGAAGATCTTCCCGAATCTTTGCCAATCCTACCATTGCGGAATACTGTGTTATTTCCGGGGGTTGTAATTCCAATAACAGCCGGAAGGGACACTTCTATTAAATTAATTAATGAAGCAAACAATGGAAGCAAGATTATTGGGGTAGTATCGCAGAAAGATGAAGAAGTTGAAAATCCTTCAGTAAAGGATATTAACCAAATTGGTGTCGTTGCAAGAATCCTTAGGGTTCTTAAGATGCCGGATGGGAATACAACGGTAATTATCCAGGGTAAAAAGCGTTTCAGTATTTCTGAAATAACAAGCGAAGACCCTTACCTAACTGCAAACATTCAGGAGGTTCCGGAGGCACGACCTGCAGTAGATAACGAAGAATTTTCGGCTATTACAGAATCAATAAAGGAACTGGCTTTGCAGATTGTAAAAGGAAGTCCAAATATTCCTTCTGAAGCTTCTTTTGCTATTAAAAATATCGAGAGCTCCTCGTTTCTAATCAATTTTGTTTCTGCTAATATGAATCTTACGGTAGAGGAGAAGCAGAAGCTGTTGGAGACAAATGATTTAAAAGAACGGGCTCTTTCTACCCTAAGATATATGAATGTGGAGTTTCAGAAACTGGAACTTAAAAATGATATTCAGTCGAAGGTGCAGAGCGATATGAGCCAGCAACAGCGTGAATATTTTCTTCATCAGCAAATGAAAACTATCCAGGAAGAACTTGGTGGAGTTTCACATGAAGATGAAATCGAAGAAATGCGCATCAGGGCCAAAAAGAAGAAATGGGATGAGGACGTGCAAACGCATTTTGAAAAAGAGCTTTCCAAAATGCAGCGTATGAATCCGCAGGTGGCAGAATATTCTATACAAAGAAATTACCTCGATTTATACCTGGATTTGCCATGGAATGAATTCAGTAAAGATAAATTTGACCTTAAAAGGGCAAAGAAAATTCTTGACCGTGATCATTACGGACTGGACGATGTAAAGCGCAGAATTATTGAATATCTCGCGGTATTAAAATTGCGTAATGATATGAAGTCGCCAATTCTCTGCCTTTACGGACCTCCCGGAGTAGGTAAAACTTCTCTTGGTAAGTCTGTTGCCGAGGCTTTAGGTCGCGAATACGTGCGAATTTCCCTGGGAGGTTTGCGTGACGAAGCAGAAATAAGGGGACACCGTAAAACATACATAGGAGCAATGCCGGGTAGGATAATTCAGAGTCTGAAGAAAGCCGGAACCAGCAATCCTGTTTTTGTTCTTGACGAAATTGATAAATTAAGTATAGGCAATGCAGGAGACCCTTCTTCAGCATTACTGGAAGTGCTTGACCCTGAACAGAACAGCGAATTTCATGATAATTTTCTTGAGATGGGTTACGATCTTTCTAAGGTGATGTTTATTGCAACAAGTAACACCTTACAAACTATCCAACCCGCCCTGCGTGATCGTATGGAAATTATTAATGTTACCGGTTATACGATAGAGGAGAAGGTGGAGATTGCCAGAAGGCATTTGTTGCCTAAGCAGTTGGAAGAGCACGGGATGACCAAAGAACACATTAAAATAGGCAAATCTCAACTGGAATCTATTGTTGAGGGTTACACCAGGGAATCTGGAGTACGTGGGCTGGAAAAGCAAATCGCAAAAATGGTGCGTCACGGGGCCAAGAGTATTGCGATGGAAGAAGAGTACAATATAAAAGTAACCGATGAAGATATCATTGAAGTACTTGGAAGCCCAAAAATGCAGCGGGACAAATACGAAAACAATGATGTTGCGGGTGTTGTTACAGGATTAGCATGGACGCAGGTTGGTGGTGATATTCTGTTTATAGAATCCATACTTTCCAAAGGAAAAGGAAATCTAAATATTACCGGAAATCTGGGGAAAGTAATGAAGGAATCGGCCACTATTGCTATGGAATATATCAAGGCCAATGCGGAACAGCTGGGAATAATCCCTTCGATTTTCGATCAATATAATGTACATATTCACGTGCCGGAAGGAGCAACTCCAAAAGACGGTCCAAGTGCGGGTATTACCATGCTAACCTCTCTTGTTTCGCTTTTTACTCAAAAGAAAGTAAAGAAAAGTATTGCGATGACTGGAGAAATTACCTTGCGAGGTAAAGTCTTGCCGGTTGGTGGAATAAAAGAGAAAATCCTTGCAGCTAAAAGAGCGAGGGTAAAGGAAATTATCCTTTGCGAGGAGAATGAGCGTGATATAAAGGAAATCAAAGAAGACTATTTAAAAGGTCTTAAGTTTCATTATGTACGAGACATGAGCGAAGTAATAGATATTGCAGTTACAAAGCAGAAGGTGGTAAATGCAAAGAAATTGTAGTTAAAAATCATAAGTTTTAATAAAAGCCCTCGAAAAAGTAACTATCTTTTTGGGGGCTTTTCTTTATTGAGAAATTAGGGAGTACATGGTCTAATGCTTAATATTGTAGTTTTCGTACTTATAATAAAATCTAATGGATAAAAAGATAACTATAGCTATAGACGGTTTTTCTTCTACAGGGAAAAGTACTATAGCAAAGCAGCTTGCAAAGGAACTGGGATATATTTATGTTGATACCGGAGCAATGTACCGTGCGGTTACTTTATATGTAATGCGCCATCTTTTCGTGACAGAAACTAATTTTGATGAAGAAGCAATTCTTCGCCACTTGCCTTTTATTAACCTAAGGTTCGTTTTCGATGAAAAATTGGGTTACGGAGAGATTTATCTGAATAAAGAAAACGTGGAAAAAGAAATCCGTTTAATGGAAGTTTCCAATAATGTAAGTAAGGTGGCGACGGTTTCTAAAGTGAGGGAGATGTTAGTACAACAACAGCAGGAAATGGGAAAAGATAAAGGTGTGGTGATGGATGGCCGTGATATTGGAACTGTTGTTTTTCCCGATGCCGATTTAAAATTATTTATGACCGCCTCTACGCAAACCCGTGCAGAAAGAAGATATAAAGAATTATGTGAGCGTGGTGAAAATGTAGCGTTTGAAGATGTGCTTAAGAATGTAAAAGAGAGAGATTATATGGACTCTACCCGTGAAGATTCTCCTCTGATTATGGCCAAAGACGCTATAGAAATTGATAATTCTGATTTAACTCTGGAGGAACAGTCAGAGAAAATTATGAAATTAGCTAAAGAGGCAATCGCTGCGGCACAAAATAAGTAGTTTATGTTTCTGTAAACCAGTCAATTTTAATCTTTATCTTCAGAAAGAGGTTGTGAATTGGCAGTGTAGTTGTTTGGGTTTAACTTTTTCTTTTAGAGAATTTTTAAAATAATCTTCAAAAGATAAGTTTATAGATTTGAAATTCAGAAATTAAGTTGTATTTTTGCACTCCTTTTTGGCAATAATCCGGGAGAGCAAAAAGGGCTGAAAATCAAATACTAAAATCACTTCTGTGTTTTTAATTGCAGAATTTCTTCCGAAGAAACACAGGATACAAATATTATTATCAGCAATGGCTGAAGAAACAAACAAACAAGAATCTCAGGAATCTAACGCACCTGAAGTTCAGGAAGTGGCTGGAATGGCTACAGATTCACAACCGGAACCTGTTAAGCAACAACAAGATCCTGAGCAATTCCTTAAAGAATTCAACTGGCATAATTATGAAGAGGGGATCGACCCGATTGATGACCAGAAGCTGGAAGAATTTGAAAAATTGGTAGAAGAGAATTTCGTAGATACACTTAATGATGAGGTTGTTACGGGAACTGTAATTAATATTACAGATCGTGACGCGATTATTGATATCAACGCGAAAAGTGAAGGAGTTATTTCCTTAAATGAATTCCGTTACAATCCAGATCTTAAAGAAGGAGATGCTGTTGAGGTATTAATTGATGTTCGTGAAGACGCAACAGGACAATTAATCCTTTCTCACCGTAAAGCTCGTGTGATCAAAGCCTGGGAACGTGTGAACAAAGCACATGACGAAGGTCTTATTGTAAATGGATTTGTGAAATGTCGTACCAAAGGTGGTATGATTGTAGACGTATTTGGAATTGAGGCGTTCCTGCCAGGTTCTCAGATAGACGTTAAGCCAATCCGTGACTACGATGCTTATGTAGGTAAAACAATGGAATTTAAGGTTGTAAAAATCAACCACGAATTCAAAAACGTTGTTGTTTCTCATAAAGCGCTTATCGAAGCAGATATTGAAGAGCAGAAGAAAGAAATCATCGGTCAGCTTGAAAAAGGTCAGGTACTTGAAGGTACTGTTAAAAACATTACTTCTTACGGAGTATTTGTTGACCTTGGAGGTGTTGATGGACTTGTACATATCACCGATCTTTCTTGGTCAAGAATTAACCATCCAAACGAGATTGTTGAACTAGACCAGAAACTTAACGTGGTAATTCTTGACTTTGATGAAGCTAAGACAAGAATCCAGTTAGGTCTTAAGCAATTGAGTCAGCATCCTTGGGAAGCACTTGACAATGAGCTTAAAGTTGGAGATAAAGTAAAAGGTAAAGTAGTTGTAATCGCAGATTATGGTGCATTTATCGAAGTTGCTGAAGGTGTGGAAGGTCTTATCCACGTTTCTGAAATGTCATGGAGCACGCACTTGCGATCTGCTCAGGATTTCGTAAATGTTGGAGATGAAGTTGAAGCTCAAATCCTTACTTTAGACAGGGAAGATCGTAAAATGTCCCTTGGTATCAAGCAATTGACTCCAGATCCATGGACAGATATTACTTCTAAATATCCTGTAGGTTCAAGACATTCTGGTATTGTACGTAACTTCACCAACTTTGGTGTGTTCGTAGAACTTGAAGAAGGAATTGACGGATTGATCTATATCTCTGATCTTTCATGGACCAAGAAAATCAAACATCCATCAGAATTCACTAATGTAGGTGATACTTTGGAAGTTGTTGTATTGGAGCTTGATGTTGAAGGGCGTAAACTAAGTTTAGGTCACAAACAAATCGAGAGCAATCCATGGGATAAATACGAAGATGAATTCGCTGTAGGAACTACTCATACTGCTGAAATTTCTGAAATCGTAGACAAAGGTGCTACCATCGACTTTAACGAAGATATTACTGCTTTTGTTCCACAAAGACATCTTGAGAAAGAAGACGGTAACAAACTGAAGAAAGGTGAATCTGCAGAATTCCAGATCATTGAATTCAATAAAGAATTCAAGAGAGTAGTGGCGTCTCACGCTGCTGTTCACAGAGAGGAAGAGCAGAAGATCGTTAAGCAGGCTGCTAAGAAAGCTGCCGCGCAAAACAGCTCAAACACCACTATTGGTGATGTTAATGCAGATCTTCAGGCATTGAAAGACAAAATGGAAGGAAAATAATTTCCGAAGTTTTATAAATTTAAAGAAGCTGTCTCATTTATTTGAGGCAGCTTTTTTGTTTTACGACTGCAGCTGCTTTTTTGTAAGGATTTTAAATTTTTAAGTAATGGTGATGAAAATTATTAATCATAAATCTAAAGAGTATAACCAGCAGCAAAACTGGCATCTACTACCATTCTTTGAAGAATTGATTTTTGGGGATCATCCGGTTAAAATTGTCAATGGAGTGATTGAACATTTGGATATTCAGCCATTGATTTTTAGAAAGTAACCATGCCTTGAGCGATATAAACAAAAGGTTCGGGAGGAGCTATTATCAGAAATAGAGGAACAAAAATAAAAAAACGAACGGCAGATGTAGAGCGGGTATTTGCTCATATAAAACACCACTGAAATTTTAAAAGATTACCCTACCGTGGACTGGGAAAAATGAACTGGAAAATTCGGATTACACGCCCTGGCACATAACTTAACAAATAAGAGTGCCTAAGAACAGCTTTCTTTAATTATCGAAGAAAATCCGTGCAAAAATAAAATCATCTGGTATATAATTCCCATATAAATAAAAAACCGCCTCATTTTGGTAAATGAGACGGCTTCTTTTTTTAAATAATTTTCTTGATGACACGAAGTTTATGAGTATGTCGTTTTAGGTCAACGTTAAAAATGCCGGAATGATCAATACGATCTATTCTCACCATTCCGTCTACATGAATAATATAATTATCCTGCATCATAATACCTACATGATCAATGATTCCTTCATTATTGTCAAAAAATGCTAAATCTCCGGGTTCGCTTTCTTCAATAAAACTTAATGCTAATCCCTGTCTTGCCTGGTCTTCAGAATTTCTTTTGATTCTGTGGCCATTCAATTTATAGACCATTTGTGTAAAACCACTCGCGTCAATTCCTAAAGGAGATTTACCACCCCAGCAATAGGGGCAGTTTAAATATAGAAGAGCAGAGTGTACTAACTTCTCTTTATTGCTTATACCTGAAGATATTTCCCCTTCAAATCTATGTTGAAGTTTTTGAACAAAATTTAAAGATGATCCCAAGGGGACAGCCATTAAATGCCCCTGCTTATTTACCACATAACTCAACAAATCGGCCGATAAACTTTGATCTTGGCCTAAGAGGCTGTGATATTCTTCTTCTTCTATTTTAAGATATTGTTTGTTGCTTATCCATGCTTCAGATTCATCAAAAGCGAGACGAATTCTGCTCCATTTACCTCGTTCTTCAAGAATTTTAAAATGTTCACCATATAATACCTGGGAGACCATTTCACTTTGATGGGAAGGAGAAATTCGAATAGGAGCGATACTTAAATGGCAAATACCATATTGCATTCAGTAGAAATTAAAAAGAAGTTAAGGACGTTCTATTATCATAGCTGAGGCACCACCACCGCCATTGCAAATTGCTGCAGCACCTATTTTAGCATTATTCTGTTCCAGCACATTTAATAAAGTTACCACAATTCTGGCACCGCTGCATCCTAGTGGATGTCCCAGCGAAACAGATCCTCCGTTTACGTTGGTGATTTTATCACTAAGTCCTAAAATTTTCATGTTAGCGAGACCTACAACAGAAAAAGCTTCATTAAATTCAAAGAAATCTACCTCTTCCTGTTTAATTTTGGCATTTGCTAATGCTTTAGGAAGCGCTTTAGCAGGTGAAGTGGTAAACCATTTTGGCTCTTGGGCAGCATCTGCAAAACTTCTAATGGTGGCCAGAATTTTCAAACCTAATTCTTCAGCTTTTTCACGACTCATTAGTACCACTGCTGCAGCACCATCATTTATTGTAGAAGCATTTGCTGCTGTTACCGTACCTTCTTTACTAAAAGCAGGTTTAAGAGAAGAAATTCTGTCCATCTTCACATTCTTATATTCTTCATCTTCTTTTACAACAATAGGGGCCCTTTTTCGCTGTGGAACTTCAACAGGAACCACTTCATTATTGAATTTACCTTCTTTCCAGGCTTTTGTGGATCGATTATAAGATTGGATTGCATATGTGTCCTGATCTTCCCTTGAGAAATCATACTCATTTGCGCATAAGTCTGCGCATACACCCATGGCATTGTTATCGTAAGCATCTACAAGTCCGTCCTTTTGCAGGCCGTCTTCCATATTTGCGGGACCAAATTTCTTACCATTCCTAAGGTGGATATAATGCGGAATGAGACTCATATTTTCCATACCTCCGGCAACCACTATGGAAGTATCGCCCAACATTATAGATTGAGCTCCCTGCATCATGGCTTTCATACCACTTGCACAAACCTTATTGACTGTTGTACAGGGAACGGTTGCAGGGATACCTGCACCTAAGGCAGCCTGTCTTGCAGGTGCCTGTCCCACGCCTGCCTGCACAACGTTTCCCATTAAAACTTCTTCTACAAGCTCAGGCTTCAGGTTTATTTTTTCTAATGCTCCTTTTATTGCTACAGATCCCAGTTTTGTGGCGGGTACACTGGAAAGGCTCCCAAGGAAACTTCCTATGGGAGTGCGTACTGCACTTACTATTACTACTTCTCTATTCATAATTTTTTATTGTATGTGTGGTATTGCGAAGTTAATGATTTTATAAGGAACTTAATAATAGGTTATGATTCAGGGTGATTTTTAGTACATTTGATTACTAGCTGAATTTATGTATGAGCAATTTCGTAAATAACCTTTATAAAAACCAGGCGCTTTTTTATAAAGTTTTTTTATTTATACTCACCGCAGTTTTAATAGTTTACCTGCTGCCAAAGGGAGGGAAATTTAAGTACGACATCCCCAAAAATAAACCCTGGCAATATGAAAACCTTTATGCTCCGTTTGATTTTGCAATTTTAAAGACCGAAGAGGAGATCCAGGAGGAAAGACAGGAAATCAGGAATAGTCTTATCCCTTACTATGAATTTGATACGGCTGTAGTAGAAAGAGTGAAATTCGATGGACTTCAGGAAATTCAAAGAACTTTTAGTGATAGCATACTTGACTTAGCAGAAAGGCCGCTGAATAATTTTGTAGAAAATACAATAGAGAAAATCTACAATAATGGTTTGTTGCAGGAGAGTAGCAGGATGCAACCTGAGCAGCTGGTTTATCTTCGAAAGGGAAATGAAGCCTACGAAGTTACCTATAAGAAGATCCTGAAGCAGGGAGATATCAGCACTTTTCTCAATAACGAAATAGATCAGGCAAATCTTGGATTTTTTAGAACCGAACTGCTGGAAGTATTTTTTAATTCCGTAGAACCCAATGTTGTCTACAATAACGATCTCACTCAAAAAGAGCTGGAAAGCAAACTGAATAATATCTCGTATACACGGGGTATTATTGAACAGGGGAGTAGGGTTATTGCGAAAGGGGAAGTTGTGGATAATGCCAAGTATAATATTTTGCGATCTCTTAAACAGGAATATGAATCACAGGTATGGAGCGAGGACAATCACAACTGGATTTTAGTTGGCTATAGTACTTTGGTAGCTCTGGCTTTGCTTATGTTATTGCTCTTTATTAGAAAGTATAGAAGAGATATATTTGAAAATAATGTAAAAGTTACTTTTATATTTTTTAATATTATTTTTATGGTAATGCTTACCACTTTGGTGGTAAAATTTAACATAGATTATGTCTATGTGGTTCCTCTTTGTATTTTGCCTTTAACTCTTAAAGCTTTTTTTGATGCGCGATTGGGGCTTTTTACACATGTAATAACTGTTTTGTTGCTTGGGTTTATTGTGCCTAATAGTTATGAGTATATGTTTCTGCAAATTATAGCTGGTATTGTAACAATTCTGACGGTTTCAGAATTGTATAAGCGAGCAAATCTTTTTATATCGGTGGGGCAGATAACTCTGGTATATATTATTTCCTATTTTGCCTTTACCATTATCCAGGAGGGAAGTATAGCCGATGTGGAAGGGGAGGTATTTCTTACTTTTCTACTTGGTGGACTCGCTACGCTTTTTGTTCAACCACTTATTTATATTTACGAAAAAATCTTCGGGATGGTTTCCGATATGTCTTTGCTGGAACTATCTGATACTAATTCCAGATTACTTAAAGAACTTGCAGAAAAGGCGCCGGGAACCTTTCACCATTCATTAAATGTTGCCAATCTTGCCGAAGCTGCAGCTAACGAAATTCAGGCAAACGCAATGATGGTAAGAGTTGGTGCGCTGTACCACGATATTGGTAAAATGCAGAACCCGACCTACTTTACAGAAAATCAAACTACTGCTGTTAATTCTCACGATGAACTTTCACCCCGCGAAAGTGCAGAGATTATTATTGAACATGTAATTAAGGGTATTGAGATTGCCAAGCGGAATAATCTTCCAGATAGAGTGATAGATTTTATTAGAACCCATCATGGAACGAGCACTGTTTATTACTTTCTTATGAAAGAAAAGGAAAGTAGTAGTGAAGAAGTAAATCCCGATGACTTTCGTTATCCCGGACCCATTCCTTTTAGTAAGGAAACTGCGATTTTGATGATGTGTGATAGTGTGGAGGCTGCCAGTAAGAGTTTAAAAGAGCCAACTTCTATACTTATTGATGATTTTGTTGAAAAAATTATTAATAAACAGATGAAGGATGGCCAGTTTTTAAACTCCAATATCACATTTAAGGAAATTCAACTTGTAAAGAAAATTCTAAAACGTAAGCTTAAGAATATTTATCACTTGAGAGTTGAGTATCCCGAATAACTAATGTACTGCTACAATCTTGAACTCCTGATCATTAAAGGTATAGCTTTCTCCTGCTTTTTTTCCTTTTAGCCCTTGGTAAACAGGAGCTTCGGTGGAGATGGCATATACTTTACTTCCGTTCTCCATATTTAATTCTCCTATAGGGACTGCAACATAGTAGAGATTTTTATCTGTTTCTACCACACTTCCAAAACTTACTCGTTCACTATAATGATCCAGATCGATTTCACTTAATGTTTCCTTCATTTGCCTGGAGTCATCAAGATAGCCGGCATTTTGTTCAAAATCACCAAGTAATTTGCCACGATTGTCTTCATCATAGTCTGTTTTAATATCGTTCGCATCCATGGATTCCTTGATCATATCCATTTCCTTTTGATATTTTTCTATTCGCTCATTTACAGCATCCACTGCTTTATAGTAAATTTCTTTCTTATTCATTTTAAATTTGTAATTTTTATTTTTTTAAAATTAAGTATCAATTATTTTTTAAAAGAACAATTAGCAAAAGTTTAATAACTGATTTTTATAATAATAATAAGATACTATCCTTATAAATTAACTTTATAAGGTTTAAAGCTTATAAATAGGCAAAATTAGCCTATGTCCTTATTTTTTGTATATTCGAACTATGATAGCCGTGATTACAGCAGACCTGGTAAACTCTTCACATTATACTAAAGATTTGCTCTCCAAAGTATTATCCAAACTTAAAGAAGAGTTTAAAGAAATGAATCTAATGTATGGTTCAGGGCTAAAATTTAAGATTTACAGAGGAGACAGTTTTCAGGGAATTATTAGAACGCCTGAAAAATCCCTGGAAATCTCACTAATCCTAAAAACAGCCATAAATGCTGTCCGGGACAAAGAAAAATCCAGAGGCAAAGCATTTGTGAAAGAAGCTGACTTAAAAATAGCTATAGGAATTGGAGATTATGAATTTGAGAGACCTTCTATAGCAGAGTCTAACGGACAGGCCTTTCAATTTTCAGGTCGCAGCCTTGATGAAATAAAAAAAGAGTCACGGACCATTGTTCTAAAAACACCTCAGGAAAATTTAAATGCCGAATTTTATGCCAGTTTCCTTCTTTTGGATATGCTAATGGATAAGTGGAGTATTGCTTCGGCTGAAGTCATTTATCATCTTCTTAAAGGACTAAAAGAGCAGGAAATAGCAGAGAAACTGAACATTTCTCAATCTGCTGTAAACCAAAGGAAAAAAGCTGCAGGATGGGATGCAGTATCTGTCTTGTTGCAAAGATATGAGCAGGTAATTTCTAAATCTTTAAAGCAATGATGGCCACCCAAATTTTGCTACAACTGTTACTCGCACATATTTTAACCGATTTTGTTTTTCAACCCAACGCATGGGTTTTACAAAAAAGAGAGAAAAGGGCTAAGTCATTTTACCTCTACATTCATTCCATATTAGCAGGTTTACTAACGTATATAATATTGCAACAATGGCACTTATGGTACATAGCCTTGTTTATTACTTTAACTCACTTCGGCATTGATTTATGGAAATTAAGCAGTACAAAGGACAACCTCCGCATCTTCTTGCTGGATCAGTTATTTCATATTGTAATTATTTTAATAGCCTGGATCTATATCACGGATAGTTCGTATGAAATTTTGCCATTTCTAGAAAAATGCTTTTCTTCTTCTGCCTTTCTGGCGATCTCAATTGGTTATCTGATCGCAATATTCCCTGTAGGTTTTCTTATAGGTAAAGCTACTCAACGTTGGCATAATGAACTAAAAACAGGGAGTGAAACCGGTAGCCTGGAAGCAGCGGGTCGTTATATTGGAATTTTCGAAAGAATCCTGGTGCTCACCTTTATATTAACCAACAATTTTTCTGCAATTGGATTTTTAATAGCCGCAAAATCCATTTTACGTTTTAGTGATAAATCTGAAGCAGGAGCCAGAAAACAAACAGAATATGTGCTTATTGGTACTCTTATGAGTTTTGCTATTACAATAATAATTGGGCTGCTAGTACGCCAGATCGCGTTCTAAAAGCTGAATATTCGACTGCAGCCGTTCCTTTACGATATTCATCATCCGTTTATTGAGGGCAGAAGAGTTCCGTATATACAGCGCATATTCTTCCAGAGTAAACTGGCCAATGATAATACCCTTTAAGTTATTCCTGAATTTTATATCCTTTTGTATAGCATTTTCAATATATTTCAAACGTTCATCTGTCTTCAGATCGTAAAACATATTCTTATGTTTTGCAATGTAATTTTTAAAAACTGCAATTAGTAGTTCATCCTGAAGCTTGGCAACAGGACGTAAAGTGCTGTTTTGAAATTTCTCATCAGGACTCATCCTCTCGGTAATTTTTGCGGAAGGAATATGTGGTCTTGATTCCAATAAATGTAGATCGCGTGGGTTCATAGGAAGAAGTTTTTTAAATTTAATTATTTCTGAAGTAATTATGGAAGTACAACAGTGTACTTTTAAACTACTTATAAACATTATCGTAGTTAAAATCCTCTTAATCGCTCTCATTAACCTGACACTTCTTGTTATATTGAACGGAATCATAATAACAAATAAGTGTAATGATTATATCACATAATCCATATAATGGGGATGAAATCACAAGGTTTGAGGAACTTAGTGAGGAGAAGGTAAAAGAAGCTCTAGAAGCTGCGGATCGAAGGTTTTCTTCCTGGAAAACAACTTCTTTTAAGGAACGTTCGAAGTTAATGAAAGCAGCAGCAAAAGAATTGATGAAGAACAAAGAGGAATATGCGAAAGACATTACTTTAGAAATGGGTAAACCTATAAAACAATCTCTTTCTGAAGTTGAAAAGTGCTCTTGGGTTTGTGAATACTATGCAGAAAATGCAAAAGAACATCTAGCCAATGAACTAATAGAAACAGATGCGGAAAAAAGTTATACAAGCTATGAACCTATGGGAGTTGTATTGGCGGTAATGCCGTGGAATTATCCATTCTGGCAGGTATTTCGTTTTGCTGCTCCTGCATTAATGGCGGGTAATATTGGTGTTCTAAAGCATGCAAGTAATGTGATGAAAACAGCGCAGAATATTCAAAAAGTTTTTGAAAGAGCTGGATTTCCTGCAAATTGCTTTCAAAGCCTTACCATTGGCAGTAAAAAGATTGAAGCTGTTATTCGGGACAAAAGAATTAAAGCAGTTACTTTAACCGGAAGTAAACCGGCCGGGAGTTCTGTTGCCTCGATAGCAGGCGAAGAAATAAAAAAATCTGTGCTGGAATTGGGAGGAAGTAATGCTTTGGTAGTATTTGAGGATGCAAATATTCCTGAGACAGTCAAATCTTGCGTAATGGCTCGTTTTCAGAATACGGGCCAAAGTTGCATTGCAGGAAAACGTTTACTTCTTCAGGAAAGCATAGAGCAGGAGTTTATGGGAGAGTTTGTAAAACAGGTAAAAGAGCTTAAAAGCGGGGATCCCATGGATTCAGAAACTTTTATAGGAGTATTAGCAAGAGAAGATTTAGCTGAAGACCTGGAAGATCAGGTTAAAAGAACAATAGAGCAGGGAGCTACACTGGTTACCGGAGGAAAAAGGGAAAAGGCTTACTTTGAACCTACTGTGGTTTCGGGAGTTAAAAAAGGCATGGCCATGTTTGAGGAAGAAACTTTTGGACCGGCTATTAGTGTTACTACTTTTAAAAATTCCGAAGAAGCCGTAGAACTGGTAAACAGTTCTGTTTTTGGACTGGGAGTTTCCATTTATACAGAGGACGCAGAATTTGCGGCCAAGCTGGTACCAAAGTTTGATGATGGTGCGGTCTTTGTGAATGATATGGTGAAAAGCGATCCGCGACTACCTTTTGGTGGGACCAAAGATTCGGGTTACGGAAGAGAACTTTCTGAACATGGAATTCGGGAGTTTGTAAACAGAAAAACTGTTTATTTCAACAAATTTTAAAATTAGTATTAAATGAAGTTTGGAAAAGTTGATGATCCTGGCAAAGTGAATTTTGCTTTACCTGAGACTCATTTGCAAACAGAGAAGATCCTTTCTAAAAAGGGATCAAGAAATTTTGAGGACGTTAGGGTGGGATGTGCAAAATGGAATAAGACAGATCTCAAGAAATTCTACCCTAGAGGAACAAAAGATGAATTAGCCTACTATAGCACGCAGTTTAACTCTATAGAACTGAATGCTTCCTTTTATAGGATGTTTCCTGAGGCACAATTTGAAAAGTGGGAAGAAAAAGCCGAAGAAGGCTTTAAGTTCTTTCCTAAGATACCCAGGATTATTAGCCATATAAAACGATTGAACAATTGTGAAGAACTTGTAGACGATGTTATCACTAACATGTTACCGTTAAAAGATAAATTGGGGATGGTCTTTCTTCAAATGCCGGATAATTTTCAGCCGAAGTTCATGGATAGGTTGGAACCATTTTTTAAACACTGGCCAAAGGAAGTTCCTCTTGCAGCAGAATTTAGACATAGCGACTGGCATAATGATAAAGTAGTTGCAAAGGAACTACACGAGTTACTGATTAATTACAATATTTCCAATATTATTACAGATAGCGCAGGAAGAAGGGATTTGCTACATATGCGCCTTACAACAGATACTGCGTTTATAAGGTACAATGGTGCCAACCACGAAACTGACTACTCAAGGCTGGATGACTGGCTGGAGCGCTTGGAAGAATGGTATAAATTGGGTTTAAAGAATGTATATTTTTTTGTCCATCAAAATATGGAATTAGCTTCTCCTTTACTTTCAGCATATTTTATTGAAAGATTTAATGAGAAGTTTGGAACAGAATTAAAAATACCAAATACACTAAACTAAAATGGGAAAGCAAGAGATAGCGATAACGGTAGATAGTGTGGTACTATGCCACATTGACAACCAATTTAAAGTTTTACTAATTAAAAGGAAGAAAGATCCATTTAAAGATCAGTGGGCGCTACCCGGTGGGTTTATAGAAGAAGGAGAGGACCTGGAACAGGCGGCAAGACGGGAACTGCTGGAGGAAACTGGAGTAAAAATAGATTCTATGGAACAAGTTCGCGCCTTTGGAAAACCGGGTAGAGATCCACGGGGGAGAATGATTTCTATAGCATTCCTGAGTCGTATATTTAATGAAGAACCTTTAAAGGCAGGAGATGATGCTAAAGATGCGGGTTGGTTTGGTATAAATAATCTTCCGGACTTAGCTTTTGATCATGAAGAAATTATCACGGCCGCACGAGGGCTTCTTTAGTAGGAAAATTGTCATTTTTTATTAGCTGAAATAAAGAAAACGAAATAAAATTCTCAGATTCTGATAATAACCCAATTCTAATGATAGGATTTTATCAGCTCATGTTTTTCTATTACTTTTAAAAATAAAAAATGAGATTTCACACTAGAAAATGGGTGAAGCCCGGGGATATGAATCCTAATCGTACGCTGTTTGGAGGGAGATTGCTGGAATGGATAGATGAAGAATGTGCACTGTATAGTATCATTCAATTAGAGAACCCAAAGACAGTTACAAAATTTATGAGTGAGATAGATTTCCGCAGCTCTGCTAAAGAGGGCGATATTGTGGAAATTGGAATCGAGGTTGTGAAATTTGGCACAGCCTCTATTACCCTTCAATGTGAAGTACGAAATAAAATGACCAGGGAAACTATCATTACAATTGATAAAATAGTTATGGTATCTTTAGATGGAAGCGGGAAGCCTAAACCTCATGGTAAAACCAAAGTTGAATTTGTGAAAGACAGGTTAGAGAACTAATCTTATTTCTCTTCGACTCTGTTCATACGTACGGGAAAATCTTTTTCCATGCCAGCACCGTATAATTTTATTTCCTGAATGTCTGCAGGCATATAGAAACCGTTCTCTTCGAGAGCTTCTTTAACGGCCCTTACCACATTTCCTTTAGTAATGAGTGCTAATCTTCTAAAATCTTTAGTGTCCACCCAAAAGAAAACTTTTAGGTTTACTGTACTCGTAGCAAGTTCGTCTTCTATTACAAAATTCTGATGATCATTATCTTCGATGACTGTAGGCTCTTCGCGTAATGCGGTCATCACAGTTTTTTTTGCCTCGTCTATGTTGTTTTCATAAGCAATACCAATAGTGAAGTTCCATCTAAAGAAACCATCTTCAGTAAAATTTGTAACAGGTTTTGTTAGAACATCACTATTTGGAATATATACGTCCTTACCATCAAAGGTTTTTAATTTAGTATAGCGAAATTCGAGACCTTTCACCTTTCCGAAGTTTTCTCCTATTTCAACAGTGTCTTCAATATCAAAAGGTCTGTTAAAAGCTAAAATAATCCCAGAAATGAAGTTCTCACCTATATCTTTAAAAGCGAAGCCAAAAATTACGGCACTTGCACCTGCAGCTGTAAGTATTCCGGTAGCAATTCCTCCTAAACCTGCAGCCCTTAATGCGAGCATAACCGCAACGAGCAGGAAGATAAAACGGATTGTTTTTCCAAGAAAGCGACTCATTAATGGGTCACTAGTACGGGCAGATATTCTTCGCGTAGCAAATCTGCCAATCCAGCTTCCAATGAGCACACCGAGAATAATAATAAGCAAACCCAGACCTATGCCGGGTAATTGTTCGATAAAGTTATCATAAAATCTCTCAAACGAATCTTTTACTGTTGTTACGCTATAAGCACGGTTATCTTGCTGCATTTAAAATTCGCTGTTATTTCCTTCTAAAATAGCATTTACCTGATTGAAAATCTCAGAAATGGTAGAGATTAAGGAATTCTTAACAGTTGAAGATGCAAGACATTTACTCCTTTTTATTTCTATTGTTTTCTTCTTCTTGTTTTTTTCTAGCTTCAGCTATCTGGGTATTAGCCAACATTATTTGCTCTTTAGTTGGTGCTGCCGCCTTTTGCATATTCGCGTGTTCGGGTTCAAAACTTAAAGTGAGGTAAAAAGGGAAATGATCAGAGTCAATATTAGCAATTGTTCTGCAGTCCACCAGGCGAAAATCTTCTGTAACAAAAAAATGGTCTAAAGGCCAACGCAAAAGAGAACTGGTAGCATCAAAAGTATTAAAAAATCCACGCCCCACTCTTACGTCAAGTAAGCCACCAACAGCCTTAAAGAGTCCCGTTGTACTGGACCAGGCTACATCATTAAAATCACCGGCAACAATTACAGGTAATTTTGATGCTCTTGTTTTTTTGGCAATTATCATCATTTCTGCATCTCTATCGGTAGAGGAGGGGTTGTGCTGTGGCATTGGAGGTGTAGGATGAATAGCAAAGAGCTGTACATCCTTACCTGATCTCAATTCTACAATAGTTTCTATGGAAGGAATACTATCATCTACCAAAAAATTTATTTTTGAATTCTTTAGAGGAAGTTTTGAGTATAAAAGCATACCATAAGTATTATCCATGGGTACTTCTACTTTAAACGGAAAGTTTGATGTCGCTTCACTTAGGCTTTTCTTCCATTTGTAATTTGTTTCAGTTAATAAAATTACGTCCGGATTCTGATTTTCCAATTCTTTAATAAGTAAATCTGAAGTTTCATTTTTTTGCAGAACATTCGCAGCAAAAAAGCGAATAGTATTTTCTTGCTTTATGTCTTCTGAAGCTTCTCCAACCTCATACTGCTTATGTGGAAGATAAGGGTAAATTTTTAACAATTGAAATACGAAGCACGCAGTGAGAACCACAACAAAAGCATAATCCTTCCAGGATCTTATATCGAACTTTGCAAAGTAAACCACCAGGGCAACCATGGTTAGAATGGTGAGTTGGGTATGAGGATAATCAAACATACGAATCCACCAGTAATCGGCTGCAATTATAGGTGCGAGTGTTAATAAGACGGCAAGAATGCCAAAACCCAGTAAAAAAGGCTTCAATTTCATTTAGGGGAGTTTATTACTAAGATAATTAAATCTGATCTTGCTTTTTACCTGACTCCGTTATAATATTTTTTAAATCGTCTCCTGAAGGTGATTCAAAAAGTTTTAAATCAAAAAAAGGAACAGACGCTATTAAATGATCAAAAATATCAGCCGTTATATATTCAAAATTTTCCCACCTTTTGTCTTTGCTGAAGCAAAGAATTTCCAGTGGTAAACCTTGTGCCGTCGGCGCAAGTTGTCTTACAATAATGTATAAATCCTTATTAATTGCGGAATGCTCGTGTAGGTACGTATCGGCATATTTTCTAAATATCCCCAGATTAGTTTGATTGCGACCGTTTAAATAAATACTTTTATCTACATTATTCTTTTCATTATACCTGTCTATTTCCGCCTGACGACCTTCTACATAATTTGAAACTAGTTTAATTTTCCTGAATCTTTGAAGATCTTCAGGAGTTAAAAACTTTACAGAGCTTTGTTTAAGATATATAGCTCTTTTTATACGTCTGCCGGGACTTTCCTGCATTCCCCTCCAGTTTTGGAACGAATCAGAAATGAGACTATAGGTGGGAATAGTGGTAAAGGTATTATCCCAATTTTGTACCCGCACGGTAGCGAGGTTTATTTCGGTTACATTCCCGTCTGCGCCATACCTACTAAAGGTGATCCAGTCTCCTATTCTTACAATATCGTTTACTGAAACCTGGATAGAAGCTACAAATCCTAAAATGGTATCTTTAAAAACAAGTAGAAGGATTGCTGAGGCAGCACCAAGAGATATGGCAAAACTGATAACAGATTTACCCGTAATTTCAGCAAAAATAAACATAAAGCCTATCACCCATAGAATAATAAGAACTACCTGACTATAACTTTCTATAGGCTTATCTCCATATTCTTCCTGGGTCATTAGGTAATTTCGGGAGGTACGGATTAAACTTCGCACAATCCACACAGCCAGAATAATTACATAGATGTTAAACAGGAAAAGTATGCTCTGGAGCAGAAGAGGAAAATCTGCAAATATGTGAGGGACTGAATAATATATGATTAGTAGAGGAATAATCTGTCCTACATATTTCGGAAAATTACTTTTTATCAGAAAGTCGTCAAAAGTCGTGGTTGTTTTGTCTGTAAAAGCTCTAAAAGTTTCAACTACAAAGCGTTTAATAACGTAATTAGTAAGTAGAATTAGAAGAACCAGAACGCTAAGGTTCACCAATAAATTAATATACATTGCGAGTAAAGTATTTACTCCCTGGGATACTAATAGGTTCTCTAAAAGACAAAAAATTTGTTTATAGTCCTGATTAAAATCCATCATCTAAAGGTATCTTTTGTCGACATAAAATGGCCCAAATGGAAGTAAGGAGCAGAGCAATATTATTGTAAGGTCCTTTAATTTCCATTTCATGCTCTTGTAGAGCAGCATTGCACCTAGTACGTAAGCAATAAATAAAACACCATGAGCCATTCCTACCCAGCGAACCATCTCTGGCTGATCAAAAAAATATTTAAGAGGCATTGCAATTAGTAGTAATATTAAATAGGAGAGTCCTTCGAGAATGCTTATCCATTTAAACGTCTTTCTTTTGCTTTCTTTTTGCATAGTATTTAATTTCCAATGGCAAAGATAGCGGATATAAGGAATTTTGCCTCTAATTACTTTATTCTATTCTCTAAAAAATAAATATAAATCATCCAGATTTTTTTTAAAGAATAGAAAGTGGAAAGGATCTATTTTTCCTATTTTGCACAGTAAAGAACAGAAACAAATGAGCTCAAAAATATTAGTAACAGGAGGTTTAGGATTTATTGGTTCTCATACGGTAGTGGCTTTACAGGAAAAAGGCTTCGAAGTAGTAATTATTGATGATCTATCTAATTCTTCTTTAGATGTACTGGAGGGAATAGTAAGCATAAGCCAGAAAAGACCTGCTTTTGAACAAATCGATCTCCGTGAAAAGGAGGCTGTAAAGAAGTTTTTCGAGAAATACAAGGACATTGATGGTGTTATACACTTTGCTGCTTCTAAGGCAGTGGGTGAAAGTGTGGAAAATCCTCTATTGTACTATGAAAACAATCTTTCCACTCTCGTCTATCTTTTGCAGGAGTTGCAGGAGAAACCGAAGGCAAATTTTATTTTTAGTTCTTCCTGTACAGTATACGGCCAGGCAGACGAGCTTCCAATCAATGAGAATGCACCGGTAAAAAAGGCAGAGTCACCTTATGGAAATACGAAACAGATTGGAGAAGAGATTATAGCCGATACCTGTAAAGTAGCAACAGGTTTAAAGGCTATTTCACTCAGATATTTTAATCCGATAGGAGCACATCCTTCAGCAGCAATAGGGGAGCTTCCTATTGGCACTCCTCAAAATCTTGTTCCTTTTATTACCCAGACAGCGATAGGTCAAAGACAGGAACTGTCAGTTTTCGGTGATAATTATCCCACCCGTGATGGAACATGTATAAGAGATTACATTCATGTTATGGATCTTGCTCAGGCACACGTAGTAGCCTTGGGACGTTTAATTGAAGGTAAAGAAGAATCTAATTATGAAGTTTTCAATCTTGGAACAGGAAAGGGTAATACCGTTCTGGAGGTAATCAATACCTTCCAGGAATCTACGGGGGCAAAGCTGCCGTACAAAATTGCGGGACGAAGAGAGGGGGATGTAATTGCTGCTTTTGCTGATACAGAAAAGGCCAATAGAGTCTTAGGTTGGAATGCAAGTCGAAGCCTCTCAGAAGCTTTAAAAAGTGCCTGGCAGTGGCAGAAGGAGGTATCAAAGGATGAAGAGAAATAAGAATATCTTATTTATTCACAAAATTAAAAAAAACAGGCATTTTCTCTCTTTAAAGAAGAAAATGCCTGTTCTTGTCAAAAAGTTTGCTGATGAGAGCCTGTCTTATCAACAGCTAATTTGTTTATTTGGTTCCATTAACCAAAAATGCATGAATTACACCCGGTATCCAACCTATAATGGTTAATATTATGCTGATTAACAGTGTAGATCCCACTCCGTGTTTCATATAAACTGCTACAGGTGGTAAAAGAATATTTAGAATTATCGTTAACATACTTAATTGATTTAGTTGATTAATATTAGATTATTCACTTTCTCCGTCCTGAAATTGACGGTAACGTGCCATCATAAACATATAAATAGCATAGCACACCAGACCTGCTGCAACTGCTCCCAGTAACCAGGATCCATACGAGGATTCCTGAATAAAAGAAAAAGCATCTGTTGTACTCTTAATGTCTGATGTGTTTGATTCCATTGCAGCCCTAATAAAGAAAAAAGCCAGGATTCCCAGTATAATACCCCGAGCAATTAACCCAAGGTATCCTGAATTCTTGATTGTTTTCCTACGCTTCTCTTCAGAAATGGATTTGTAATTGAACTTTTTCAAAAATTCATTAGTATAAGCTTTTTTAATTTGAAAAGCTCCTGC
The DNA here is from genome assembly GCF_031846645.1 of Autumnicola psychrophila. NCBI lineage: Bacteria > Pseudomonadati > Bacteroidota > Flavobacteriia > Flavobacteriales > Flavobacteriaceae > Autumnicola > Autumnicola psychrophila. Next base: position 244,765 of record NZ_JAVRHN010000003.1, on the reverse strand, counting down.
TACCGCTAAGGCGGCTCCTACAACAGCAAAAATATAGACTCCTGCTTGTCCGGCCAGAAAGGAGGAACTTTGTCCGCCTCCACCCCCGGAAGATCCTGCAGTAAAAAGCTGCATAAAAGAATAAATGGCTAAGCCTAAGTAGATTAGGCCACTTACGAAAAAACCTGTACGTTTAGCCTTGCCTTTTTTATCTGATCCTATATCTTCAGGATCGCTGATGGACTGGATAAAACGCCAGCCTGCATAGCACAACAGCCCTAAGCCTATAAGAATTAAAAGAGCATTTCCAAAGGGTTGTTTTTCAAGAAATTCGATTACCTGTAATTTTCCTGTTTTTTGCCCTCCCAAATTAAAAGCGGCCATAAAAGTTAATACACCAGTAATAGCGTAAACACTACCTTTAGCCACATAGCCTACCCTGGCCATCTTTTTAAACTTTGAATCCATTCAATCTGATTTTGGTTCAGGTTGAAATTAGTTCAAATCCTATAGATGCCACAGCTTATTGGGAAAATTTTAGTGCTCTTTTTGAAGATTTTAAGGAGAAAGCTTATATTCTAAACCATTTCGAAAATAACAAGTGCGTAAAGATAGAATCTTACAAATCGGAGCAATCCGAACATAAGGTAACTTAGAAAGGGAAATCTTATTATGCCGGCAGCAATACTTGTTATAGCAAACGGAATTGGAAGTAGAGCTCCAACAATAATTAAAAAACCACCCCATTTTCTTGTATTGGCAATATGTTGAGCCATATTTACTTCCAGTTGCTCATGTACAGAAGGGATCTTGGTTATACCTTTTCCTATAAAATAGGACACTATTCCTCCAGCATAGGAAGCAGCTGCCAACAATGAAAGATTCAGGATGGGGCTGGCTGATTTTCCAGACCAGGCAATAAATAATTCAGGAGGCACAAGACCAAGCAACGATTCAGAAACAAAAAACACACTAATAATCCCTAAAGGAGAATAGGTTTCTGTAACTGTTACCAGCATTCCTTCTATGTCGAGTACAAAATAGTCGAGAGCCAGTAGAGCTCCTATAAAAAGAACAATGGGAACTATTGCTTTCTTTATACTCTTCCAAACAAACTTATAGAATCCTGTATAACTATAATACTGGTGCAATAACCGTATACGCGACTTCTTTCTAGATTTCGCTTTCCTTTTCATCAACAATTTTTTAGCAATTACTTATTCAAAGACTGAACCGAAATCTGTCTCTTTAAAATTTATTCCAGAAGTCTTTACAGAAAAAGAAAAATGCTAGTTCTCCTCCTCATAGGCTCTGAAGGCATTTACATATTCCCGAATTTCTATCTCGTTAACTTTATTAGAAGGATCTGCCATTAAAGAAAATAAATAATCTAAACTTTCCTGTCCGCTTGTTTTCTCGGTAATTTCAGTAGTTTCACCCTCTTCAATTGGTTCGTCATCCGGAATCGGAATCTCAAAACCTTCACAAGCCTCGATGTGTTCGTAGGCTAACCTGATAACTTTTGCCAGCAAGGGATTACCTTCTTCCACTACTAGATCTCTTAATTCTTGAAGGTCTTTTACAAGAGTATTAATAATGATTCCGTTGCGGTTTAAATCGCGGTGGATTCTATTTAGCAAATTTTGAGCTTTTATATTTTCCAAGGGACTATATTTTATATCAGGTTAAAAAGTTTCATTTTCAAAAAGCTCCAAATGAAGCTATTTTTAATTTTGTGCAAAGTTACTTTTTTTGCAATTGTGTGAAAGATTTTAACTCACATTTTGTGCAGGTGTTTTCATTTAAAATTAACAATAAATTAAACCTTTATCCTTTAACGAAGTGGCAATCTTCATTAGCTTTAAAATAATTCAAAAAATAAAAACTTATGAGTAAACTAGAAGGAAAAGTAGCATTTATCACCGGGGGGACAAAAGGGATAGGATACGGTGTGGCAGAGTCCCTGTTAGCATTGGGTATGAAAGTGGCTATCACAAGCCGGTCTGCTGAACGTGCTGAAGAAGCCGCGAAACAATTACAATCCCGTGGAGAGGTATTAGGAGTGGAAGCCGATGTGCGCCAGTTTGAGAGTCAGGAAAAGGCAATAAAAGAAGTTACCGATAAATGGGGGCAAATAGATGTTGTGGTTGCTAATGCCGGGGTTGGCCACTTTGGATCTATAGATGATTTAACTCTCGAGCAGTGGCAGGATACGATCGACACCAATTTAACTGGTGTGTTTTATAGTGCAAAAGCTTCTCTGGATACGCTTGAAAAATCAAAAGGGTATCTAATTACTATTTCCAGCCTTGCAGGTACTAATTTCTTTACCGGTGGGGCAGCTTATAATGCAAGTAAATTTGGTCTTACAGGTTTTACCCAGGCCGTTATGTTGGACCTTAGGCAAAAAGGTATTAATGTAAGCACTATTATGCCGGGATCTGTAGCTACTCATTTTAATGATCACACTCCAAGCCCCGAAGATAGCTGGAAAATTCAACCTGAAGATATAGGAGAACTTGTAGTAGATCTTCTAAAAATGAATCCTCGTACCTTACCAAGTAAAATTGAAGTTAGACCTTCACAACCGCCAAAGAAATAAGTTACATTTTTAAAAAGGGATTTTATAGAATCCATTCGTAAAGTCCCTTTTTTTATTCTTCCTATCGGAGTCCCGTCAAGCTTTTTCAGATGGACTTACCGAATTGCTTTCGCAGAATTCTTACTCAAAAATTTTTTTTGGAATTTAACGGCTATCACAAAAATTTTAAGAGGCTGAAATGTCAAATATTGATATAGGTTAAGTGTAGCAGTTAAACCCATATTAAAAGTTTAAAATTGGCGATTTTGAAGCGTCTAAACCTTAACTTTTATCTGAATAAAAAATAAACAAGATGAATTTAGAAGGAAAAACACTTATTATAACCGGAGCATCTAGCGGAATTGGAGAAGCGACAGCCAAAAAATTAGCTCAGGAAGGAGCAAATGTTGTATTAAGCGCGCGCCGTGAAGAGAGATTAATATCTTTGAAAGATGAAATCGAAAAGAATGGGGGAAAGGCTCTGGTAATTTCGGGAGATGTCACCAATAAAGAAGATTTTAAGAAAATTGTATCAGCAACTTTAGAAGAATTCGGAAGCATTTTTGGAATTATAAATAATGCAGGATTAATGCCACTTTCTTATATTAAGAACCTCCATACCGAGGAGTGGGATAAAATGATAGATGTAAATATTAAGGGTGTCACTAACGGAGTAGCCGCAGTTCTGCCTACTTTGATGGAACAGAAAAGCGGGCATATAATAAACATTTCTTCCAGCGCCGGAAGAAAATATTATCCTGGTGGTGCAGTTTACTGTGCAACAAAAGCAGCGGTAAAAATGTTTACTGAAGGCCTTAGAGCAGAATTAGCTCCACATTTCGGAATTAATGTAACTTCTATTGATCCGGGTTTTGTATCCACAGAATTAACAGATACAATTACCGATGATGAGATCAAGAAAGATATGGAGCCAATGTTTAAAGAATTAACGCCATTGCAGGCACAGGATATTGCAGATGCAATTTACTATTCTTTAACCCAGCCTAAAAGAACAAACATCAATGATGTTTACATTATGCCAACGGACCAGGCACAATAAAAGTATAGACTAGAATTAGAAAGAGGTTGTTTGGAATCCGAACAGCCTCTTTTTTGTTTTACATACTTTCCTCAAAACACCTAAACTTTTACAACCATTTTCCCCTTATTTTTACCTTCAAAAAGATCCAGAAAAGCTTGCGGAATTTCTTCAAATCCTTCAACTATAGTCTCTTCATAGCGTAGTTTATCCTCTTTTAACCATTCTGAAAGTTGTCTTATTGCAGGCTGAAAATCTTCGGCATAATCCCTAACTGTAAAGCCCTGCATTATAATACTATTTTTAAATAAAAAGGGTTCAAGCCGAAGTCCTGTCGGTTGCTCTTCAGCATTGTAAATAGAAATAGCACCACAATTTATTACACGGCCAAACTTATTCATATTCAATACTGCCGCATCCAGTATTTCTCCGCCAACATTATCGAAGTAAACATCAACTCCGTTTGGACAGGCTTTTTTTATTTCTTCCTGTATATTTTCTGCAGCTTTATAATTGATACCTTCATCAAATTGAAAATCCTCAGTTATTTTTTTGATTTTTTCGTCGCTGCCGGCTATTCCAACTACTTTACAACCTTTTATTTTTCCTATCTGGCCTACAATGCTACCAACAGCACCGGCCGCTCCTGAAACTAATAGAGTTTCTCCTTCTTTCAATTTACCTATTTTCTCCAGACCCAAATAAGCTGTAATACCTGTGAGACCGAGTATGCCTAAAAAAGCCGATAAGGCAGCATTATTTTTTTTTATTTTGTTAAGCCCTTTGCCATCTGAAACCTGGTATTCCTTCCAATCCAACATGCCACTTACAAAGTCTCCTTTGCTGAAGTTTTTATTTTTGGAATCCTCAACTTCAGCAACGACCATAGATTCTATTGGTTCATCTAGTTTAAAAGGAGGAATGTATGATTTTTGATCCCGCATTCTTCCTCTTAGATAAGGATCTACAGAAACATATAAAGCTTTAAGAAGAATGTCTCCCTCGCCGGGTTGCGGCTTTTCTGTTTCTTTTGTTTCAAAATCATTCAGGGAAGGTTTACCTTTCGGTCTGTTTTTCAATACAATGTATTTATTCATAACAATCTTTTTTTACTTTCTTCTAAGCTACGTTCATTAGAGAATCTTTCCAAAAGTGCCCTCACAATTAAATATTAATTTGGGCTGCCTATCGTATAAAAAAGGTTTTACTATCCAAATTTTTTCCCCGGTCTCCTTTCTTTTAAAACGAACTATCTTTGTAAATTCCGGATTTAAAAAGCAGCAGCTACTTGAAAATATTTATATCAAATTTTTTAAAAGATCTTCTAAAGTTTCTAAGGAGTACAGACTTTTCCAAAGCCATTGTACTTACGGTAGCGATAATTATCCCAATAGCACTCTTTTCATATTATTCAAACACCTTAGTAGGAGTTGTAATTGCTTCCGGTTGTCTTTTAAGCTCTCCTAGTGATGTTGCCGGAAGTTTTAAACATAAGGTTATAGGGGTGAGTTGCGCAGCAATTCTTGCCGGATTGTCTTCTGTAATATCTGGATATGCACAGGTAAGTCTGTACCTTATTATTCCGGTGCTGGGTATGCTCATGTTCGCTATCAGTTATTTGGCAGTTTTCGGCTTTAGGGCCTCGCTTATAACCTTTTCCGGACTTTTAGCTGTGGTAATCAGTTTTGCCAATCTTTCTAAAGATCTTGAAATTTGGCAAAGAGGAATTCTTATTATTCTTGGAGGATTTTGGTACCTGAGTTTAAGCTTGCTATGGGATTTTTTAAACCCAAGAAAACAAACCGAACATTTACTTGCAGGAACAATGGAGCTTACTGCAAAATACCTCCGGATAAGAGCTAAACTTTATACTGAATTTGAGCAACGGGATCAACTTTTAAAGAAATTGTTTCTACTTCAAACAGAACTGAACGAAAAGCATGAAAGCCTACGTGAAGTTCTTATAAGCTCACGAAAAACATCTGGTAATTCTAACTACGCCAGGAAACGACTGCTTATTTTCATTGAACTTGTAGATATGCTGGAGCTGGCAATGGCAAATCCCGTAGATTATTCTAAAATGGATGAACTATTAGGACAAGAGCAGCAACAATTTGAAAATATACAGGATCTGCTTAATGCTATGGCAGAGCATCTCGAACAAATCGCTTCCGCATTAAAGTACAACAATAAACTCCCGCCCAACAATCTTAAAAATGCTTTAGATAAATTACAGTCCGGGCTTCTTGCCTTTCGTGAGAAAATAAATATTAACGAAAGTAGGGAAACCATGTTGTTGCTGAGAAATCTTATTGATTATCAAGAGCAACAAGTGCAAAGGATGAACAGTATTTTTAGGATTTTGAATAATCTGGAAAGCGAAAAGAACCTTTTTATTAAAAGCAAAGAGGTCTCCCGGTTTATTACTCCGCAGGATTATGATCCTAAAATTTTGGTCGAAAACTTCAATTTTAACTCCATCATCTTCAGGCACTCCATTAGACTTGCAGTAGTTGTTATTATAGGTTTTTCAATAGGAATATTTTTCTCAATACAAAATGCTTACTGGATTATTCTGACGATTGCGGTGATTATGCGTCCCAATTATGGACTAACTAAAGATAGGTCTAAACAGCGAATTATAGGGACACTAATTGGAGGTGCAATAGCCGTTGGGATTGTTTATATCACGCAAAATGAAATTGTGTATATGGTCCTGGGAATTGGCTCTCTTACCCTGGCTTTTTCTTTGCTTCAGAGAAATTACAGGACAGCAGCAATTTTTATAACCCTTAGTATTATTTTTATTTATGCTTTACTGCAGCCCAATGTGCTAAATGTTATTCAATATAGAATTGTTGATACTCTTATTGGAGCTGGTCTTGCGGCTCTAGGGAATCATTTTCTTTGGCCATCGTGGGAAGTACACGGGATAAAAAGCTACATTCAGGAAAGTATTGCTGCCAACAGGAATTACTTAGAAGAAGTAGATAATTTTTATCATAATAAAGGAAAACTACCCATATCTTATAAGTTGGCTAGAAAGAAATCTTTCTTAGAAATGGGAAATCTTAGTGCGGCTTTTCAGCGAATGACGCAGGAGCCGAAATCCAAACAGAAAGATATTAGCAGGATATATGAAATTGTTGGCTTAAATCAGACTTTTTTATCTGCTCTGGCGTCTCTTGGTACCTATATTCAAAATCATGAAACCACAGCTGCTTCTGTTAATTTTGAAACCTTTACCAATTTTATTTCTGAAAACTTAAAATCTTCAGAAGACATATTGCAGAATAATAATCTAACAGAAGTATCCAAACTATCTTCAGAAATTGAAGGAGCAGCGATGGCACTCAAAAAAACGTATGAAGATCTCGTAGAAAAAAGAACTATAGAAATTGAGGAGGGGAAACAGAATATAGATCTCCGCATGCGACTGCAGTTGCAGGAAGCTCAACTGGTAAATAATCAGTTAAGATGGCTCGCAGATATTTCAACAAATATCAGGAAAACAGTTTCAATATCTAAGGAGGTATTACAAATATCTAAAATTTAAATGAGTAAGAGAGCTTTAAAAAAATATCTGGGTACACTTGAGAAGGAACAGTTGGAGGAGCAAATCCTGGATTTATACGAAAGATTTGGCGAGGTAAAAACTTTTTACAATTTCGTATTTAACCCTAAAGAAGAGAAGCTGGTTCAGGATGCAAAATTTAAGATTTCAAAAGAATATTTTCCTACCACTTCCAGACGTCCAAAGGCCAGAAGATCTGTTGCGCAAAAATTCATTAAGCACTTTATAAAGCTCGGGTTAGATCCCATTTTGTTGGCAGATGTAATGCTCTACAACATTGAAGTGGCCCAGGCTTTTTCTGCAGACCGCGAAATTAAGGAAGCATTTTGTCGTAGCATTTATAAATCTTTTGAAGAAGCCACTACCTTTATACTAACGAATAATTTAACTCCGGAATTTCTTCCCAGAATGCACAAAATTGAAGTAAATACTCAGGAGCAGGATTGGCCAAATAAGTTCCGGTTTGAAAAGATAATGGATCAGTTCCATTAAAAATTAAATCTTTAATTTTTGCAATTTGATGTACATTTGAAAATGACCAGATTAGTAGTTCTTCTTTTATTGTTACTTAGTTGCAGTTATTCTTTTGCACAACTCGGTTTTTGTGAAGGCAGTAAAGGAGACCCTATTTTTTACGAAGATTTTGGCACCGGGAGTGGTAGTGGCCCGGCTTTTCCTTCGGGCACAACGAGTTATTCTTACGTGACTGGCGATCCACAGGATGGACAGTATACAATTTCTGCAGGAATAGGTCAGCAAATATCTCCCTGGCACAATTCCTTACCAAACACTACACTTTCTAATGAGCGGGCATTAATTGTAAATGCAGATTTTACTTCAGGGCAGTTTTTTAAAACCGAAATTAGCGGACTCTGTGAAAATACTTCTTATGAGTTTTCAGCATATCTCATAAATATATATGACAGGCTGGATCCTATCTGTCCTAATGGTGGAATACCTATTAACGTTCGTTTTGAAATTTGGGACGAGACAGATTCTCAGCTTCTAAGAGAAGGCAGTACCGGTAATATTGCTTCTGCTTCCAGTCCGGTATGGGAACAATATGCGCTAACTTTTCAGAGCGAGGCAGGTCAGGATGCTGTTATTTTAAAAATCTTTAATAATGGAGACGGTGGCTGCGGAAATGATCTTGCCATAGATGATATTATCTTTAGATCCTGCGGCGATTTTACCACCGTTACTTCTGAAGAAAGTAACGGAAGCGAATTAGCGGTTTGTGAATCTGATGCCCCGGTAAGTATAGAATTAAAAGCAACGCCGGATTATTCCGTTTACCAGGATCATTTTTTTCAATGGCAGGAAAGTGATGATGGCGAAAATTGGCAAAATATAGCAGGCGCCACAGGAGATAATTATTTTACAGATTCTTTAAATATGTCGCGATTTTACAGGGTAAAAGTAGCTGAGGATGAAGTTAACTTAGCAAATAATCTCTGCAGTTCTGCTTCTGAAGCTTTTTATGTTACTATTGTAAGTACTCCGGAGGCTCCTGTGAGCAATGGAGATCAGTTTGTATGCAGTGGAGAGCCCATACCCGAGCTTTCTGTGCAAATTAAAGAGGACGAAACGGTAAATTGGTATGATGCAGCCACTGGAGGCAACTTAATTGCTGAAAATACCGTTTCTTTTACACCGGAAAGAGCAGGTATTTATTATGCTGAAGCAAAAAAGACAAATTTTGATTGTGAAGTGAGTGTAAGAACTGCTGTTGAGCTTACTATTTATGAAGTGCCGGAAGTAGAGGACGAAAATTGGCAAATTTGTGCAGGCGCTTTGCTTACGCTGGACGCTGGTGTTCCAGGAATGTCTTATAACTGGTCAAACGGGGAAACTTCACAGTGTGTCACCGTAGATAATCCCGGAAATTATAATGTTCAGATTACTACTGCTGATGGTTGTGAAATAAACAAGAGTTTTCAGATTATCCCTACAGATGTCGCTGGAATATCAGACGTTGTTTCTGATGAAAATACTGTTACGGTGGTACCGGCAAATACAGGTACTTTTGAATATTCGCTGGATGGTTCAAGCTTTCAAGATTCTAATATTTTTACAGGAATCCCCAGCGGAATTTACACTGCATATGTAAGGGATATGAGTGGCTGCGCCACAGTTTCACAGGAATTTCCGCACATCGTTGTACCTAAATTTATTACTCCTAATAACGATGGCTATAACGATACCTTCAGTTTAAATGGATTAAATTATTTTCCTTTTTCAGAAATCAGGATATTTAATCGTTTTGGAAAGTTGTTGAAAATCGGCAACGGGGAAGACTTTTCCTGGAACGGAATTTTGGAAGGTAATGCATTGCCCGCTTCAGATTACTGGTATCAAATCACTATTGAAGGATTTAAAACAATTAAGGGCCATTTTAGTCTGGTGCGCTAAACTTTAAATTTCAACATCGGGTCCTGCAGGTTCTAATTGTGCAATTCTCTGCGAATTAAGCACAACAAGTACCATAGCTGCAAAAAGGATCAGCATAATAGTGCTGAAACTTATTCCCATGTCAATCATAAACCCCACAATTAATGGTCCCAGGGCTGTACTTAATACCATAAACATTGAAAAAACACTTCTTATAGCACCCATTGTTTTAATTCCGTAGATTTCGGCAATCACAGCTGTTTTTACTGTTCCTGCCATTCCACTGGTAATTCCTGCCAAGACTAAAAATAGGAGTGCTCCTATAATACTTTCCATAAAAGCAAAAGGTAGCAGACCGATATTCATTGGAATAATATAGAATCGAAACATTTTTTTAGCAGAGATTTTATCTACCCAACTTCCCCCAAGCAAAGAAAAAATTAGTCGGGCTATAGCATAAACTGTGAAAAAGGTTGCGTAAAGCTGTGGAGACCAGCCTTTATCTTCAACAAAAACATACTGGTAAAAGAATATTGCCGTATTCGTAAAACCTAAAATAAAGCTGGCGGGCATCATAATTCCAAATCTTTTATCAAGTACTACGTTCTTATAGTCTTTTAAGAGGGAAAAAGTAGAAGGTCGACCCTCTGAAGACAGGTCCTGATCAAACTCTTCAAGATTTGTAAATTTTAATTTAATTAAATAAAGTAAAAGTGCCACACCACTCACAATTGCTGCAATACGCCAGTCAAAATAAGCTATGATAGAAGCTATAATTATGGGGAAAATAGCCTCACCCATAGAATATCCTAAAGAGGAGATACTTAATGCTTTTCCGCGATTTTCTGTAAAGCGTTTAGACATAATGGTCATACTAATATGGCTTAGCAGGCCCTGTCCACATAATCGCATTCCAATAAGAGCTACAAACAAGAAAGCAATATGATAAGAAAATCCAAGAATAATACTTGAAATTGCGAGGCATACGACAGTAAATGCAGTTACTTTTTTAGCAGGTTTATGATCTACGGTATGGCCAACGCTCAACATGATAACGGAGGCAGCAACGGTACAGGCAGCATAAATAGCTCCAAAACTACCTTCAGAAATAGCAAAGGCATTAACGATCTCCGGAACATATAAGGAAATGAGGAACGTTTGTCCAAAACTTGATAGGAAAGTCAGAAGCCATCCAAAACTGACTTTCTTGAAGTTACTTTTTAAAAAATTATAGTATTCTTTCAATTTTGTTTTTTCAGAAATGCAAAGATACTATTACATGATTTGCTAAAAAGAAAAGTTCTTAATATTTACAGATAAAAACCAGACATGTTTTACCGACCAGAATTAAAAAAGCCACCCTTTTGAGGTGGCCTGAAAATTACTAAACTGTTACTTTCCGGATTTATCCATCTTTTCCCCTTGTTTTTGAGGAGCTTGTTTTTTGTCGGAATCTTTTTTCTTTGGATCCTGTTTTTTGGGTTTGTCTGCCATGATTAAAATATTAATGGTTAATAAAAATATCTATAATAAATTTACGCGGAAAGCGATTTGAGTGTATACACATTGGCAAATAATTAACTCAAAGGAACTTAAGATAAAGGAGGTATTCTTAGACAACCATATCTATAGCATTTATTGAAATAAAAAGGAGATTTCATTCGCTATTGTTTATTTTTGATTTTTAAACTTAAATTCCGGTAATCAGTGGCTGTAATAAATAAACAATCGGTAATTGACCAAATTCAGAAGAATAAAAGGAATCCTCATCTAAAGTTTCGTATTAAGGAGAAAACAGAAGAATTTACCCGTACGCTTTTTTATACGCTGTTTGATAATGACACTCCGGTTCCGGAAAATATTAATTTACTGGAAAAGCTATTTGAAGAACTGGCAGACCTTGTTTGCTGGTCTCCAGATAAACCCTGTAGGGATATCTGGTCAGAATATCTGGAAAAGTTACCCGAAATTCTGAGAAAATTAAACGAAGATGCCCGTGCAATGGCCGTTAATGATCCTGCTGCAAATTCTATAGAAGAAGTTTATCTTTCTTATCCGGGTTTTTACGCTATTGCAATTTACAGGTTAAGCCATGAATTTTACAATTTTGGACTCCCACTTGTTCCGCGGTTAATGACAGAGTTCGCCCACCGTTTAACAGGTACTGATATTAACCCGGGGGCAAAAATAGGAACTCCTTTTTTCATCGATCACGCTACGGGAGTTGTAATTGGGGAAACTGCAATTATAAAAGACAATGTAAAAATTTACCAGGGAGTTACGCTTGGTGCTCTTTATGTCGACCGTAAAATGAGAAGTGTAAAACGGCATCCTACCATAGAAGAAAATGTTACTATTTATGCTAATGCCACAATCCTGGGAGGAGAAACCGTGATTGGTGCTAACAGCATAGTAGGAGGAAATGTATGGCTAACTGCTTCTGTTCCTGCCGATTCAATGATTTCGCACAACCCCCAAATTAATATTAAAAAAGCAGCTCAAAAATGAATGAATCAATCATAAAATTAATTGGAAACACTCCGCTTGTAAAAGCAAATACGCTGGTTCAAAACCCTAAAGTTGAGCTTTATTTTAAATTAGAAGGACAAAATCCCGGAGGTAGTGTAAAAGATCGTGCGGCGTATTTCATGATTAAAAATGCGCTGGATAGGGGAGAAATTAGAAAAGATACTAAGCTTATTGAAGCTACCAGCGGAAATACCGGAATTGCTCTTGCAATGATTGCCGGAATTTTCAAACTGGATATTGAACTTGTAATGCCGGAGAATTCTACCATAGAACGAGTGCAGACGATGCGAGCTTATGGTGCAAAAGTGACGCTTACAGATGCCGATGGTGGTATAGAAGGAGCAAGAGATTATGCTGAAGATAAAGTAAAAGAAGGAAATTTTTTTATGTTTAATCAGTTTGGCAATAATGATAACTGGAAAGCCCATTATAATACTACCGGACCTGAAATTTGGAGGGATACTGACCAAAAGGTGACCCATTTTGTTTCCTCTATGGGAACAACAGGAACCATTATGGGAACTTCTACTTATTTAAAGGAACAAAACAGTAACGTCCAGATTGTGGGGGTACAACCCACAGATGATTCCAGCATACCTGGTATCCGTAAGTGGCCGGAGGCTTACCTTCCAAAAATTTTTGATGCGAAAAAAGTAGACAGAATCCTGGAAGTAAGTGAAGATGAAGCCAAAAAGATGACCAGAACCCTGGCTACAGAGGAAGGTATTTTTGCAGGTATGAGCAGTGGTGGAGCAGCCGCCGCAGCCGTTCGCCTTTGTGAGGAAATAGATGAAGGTCTCGTTGTAAGTATTATTTGCGACAGAGGAGACCGCTACCTGTCATCTGATTTATTTAAATAAGGAAGATCTGCTTATAACAGAATCTTCCTTAATTTCAGACCAATCTAATTAATAATTATACAAAATTAATTTACTGCCAGGGCATCACTGGGTCTCTTGTCAGAAGTGTTAGTGGAATAAATTTTCAAGCGTTGCTTTTCATTATCATTTTCCACGACAATTTTATAATAACCCTTATCAATTTTCTCTCCTGTTCCTCTGGCAATAAACGTGCTCCTGGTAACGTCCCAGCCTGCATATTTTCCGAAAATCTCATTTCTCACTTCGTAAGGCAGGGACATTTCTGTAAACCGCTGTAATGTCTTAATCAAATCGCCACGAGAATTGTAATGAGCTCTTAAAAAACCTTTCCGGCTTTTGAAATTAACCTGATAAGAGTCAAAATCTCCCATTAAATTACTACTGAGATATTCCTTCATCTTGAAATTTCTGCAGATAAAGCCAATTGCATCCATTTCGAATTGGTTGTCATATTCTTCTGCAATAATAAATTCGTTACCTCCCTGGAAATCAATCGGGATAGTGTTATTTTGCGCATTAATCTGGGTTTCTTCCAATTGGATAACCTGTGCCTGTGTACTGAACAGGAAACCTGTCAGTAATAGTAATGTAATTGCAATTTTCATGATTGGTAGTTTTTAAGTGAATAATAAAATTACCAGTATAACTTACTACTGAAAACTACCTAAGTAGCACATAATCAATATTTGACATTTTTATTCATGGTTATTTTCCTTTTTAAGAAATTCAATCAAAATACCAAGATCAATTATTTGCAGGTTTTCTCTCGAAGTATGGATCGAACCATTTTTCTTTAATTTCTGAATCTGCCGGTTAACCACAGCACGTGTAGAACCTATAAGATAAGCAATCTCCTTGTGGGAAAGATCATTGATTAATTCCAAATTTTTAGAATCTTTATTGACGTTCCTAAGGAGGAGTTTTACTAACCTGGTTGAAATGTTAGCAAATATTATATCTGATATATAATTCTCCATCCTACGCAGCTTTTTACCTGCATAGAACAGCAGGTTTTTATAATATTCCGGGTGCTTTTGGAACCAATCATGCAGATTTTCCATGGGTACTTCCAGCACTTTTACCTCGTCCAGACTTTCGTAATATACCTTGTGCTCTAAACCATCGAGAAGACAGAAAAGATCCATAAAGTCTCCCTTGTGCAAAAGGAATAAAGTTACTTCTTTAGAACTTGTTTCATCGAGCTGATACATCTTTACCCTGCCACTAATAATAATATAGAACTTACAGAGAAACCTGTTCTCATCTACTAAACAGGTGTTCTTAGGCCATGTTTGCTCCTTAAATAATGAAATCAGGCTGTTAAACGTAAGGTCATCCATATTTTCAAGAAGATGGCAATTACTTAAGCTTTTGCGGTAACGCTGGTAATCAGTGTCTTTATTCTTCATTTTGTAGGGTATTTAGTAAGGAGGAATGGGGGACTATTTTGATGTAATAGCTTAAAGAGTAGAAAATTGGAGGCGATATTATAGTGCTGATTACGTTTAATTTACGAAATATTTTGGAAGCCTCATACACAAAAATTAAAATCTTATTTTCTACAAAACATTTTATATTACTTTAAAAATCTGTTATTTTTGCAAAATTGCAGACTTAATAGAACCTATGGAGACCAAAACATTTGGAATTGAAAATAAAAAAGTAGATAAAGAGCTTTACGGCTATCAACAGAAAGATATTGAGAAAATCTTTGCGGTTATTGATGAGCATCCAGAGCACTATAATTTACTCTATCAGCTTCCTACAGGAGGAGGTAAGACCGTTATTTTCTCACAAATTGTAAGGGAATACATCCAACGTACCCAGAAGAAGGTTTTGATACTCACACACCGGATTGAACTTTGTAAGCAGACTTCTAAAATGCTTACTGATTTTGGGGTTCGTAATAAAATTATAAACAGCAAAGTTAAAGAACTTCCGGACCAGGAAGATTATATGTGCTTTGTTGCGATGGTGGAGACATTAAATAATCGTCTTCACGATGAGAAGCTGGATTTGCAGAATATCGGCATGGTAATTATTGATGAAGCGCACTATAACTCCTTCAGGAAGTTATTTAAGTTTTTTGAGAAATGCTTTATCCTTGGGGTAACAGCAACTCCGTTAAGTTCCAATATCAAGCTTCCCATGAAAGATAATTACCGGGAACTTATTGTTGGGGATTCTATTACTTCGTTAATTGAAAAAGGCTTTCTTGCCAAAGCAAAAACCTTCAGCTATAACGTAGGCCTTTCCGGACTTAAAATTGGTATGAACGGGGATTATACAGTAAAATCCTCAGAGGAGCTATATTCTAACTTCTCAATGCAGGAGAAGTTGCTTAATGCCTACATGGAACGTTCAAAAGGAAAGAAAACGCTGATTTTTAATAACGGGATTAACACATCAATTGAAGTTTACGAGACTTTCAGAAATGCAGGACTTAAAGTCCGCCACCTGGATAATACCACCAGCAAACAGGATCGAAAGGACATTTTAAAATGGTTCAAACATACGCCAGATGCTATTGTAACTTCTGTAAGTATTCTTACTACCGGATTTGACGAACCTACAGTAGACACCATCATCCTTAACCGTGCAACCAAATCCCTTACGCTTTACTTCCAGATGATTGGCCGGGGATCTAGGGTACTGCCGGGAAAAAAGGAATTTAATGTTATTGATCTTGGAAATAATCTAGCGCGCTTTGGTAATTGGAGCGCTCCTGTTGACTGGAAGCAGATTTTTAGATCCCCCGATTTCTACTTTGAAAACCTTTTGAGTGATGAAGAAATCGAAAGGGAATTTAAGTACCAGATGCCACCGGAAATCCGTGAGAAATTTGCTAATTCTGAAGATGTGGATTATGATGTGGAAAGCGCTTATGATGAAGTGATTAAAAAGGGACTAAAGTCTAAAACCGTACTGGAATGGTCTATGGAACAACACGTGAAAATGTGTGTGGAAAATAGCGAAGATGTTTTTGACGCACGTATTCTTGCAAAAGAGCTTAAAGACGATATTTCATCCAGGATCAAGCAATATTCCTATTGCATTAGTAAGAGCACCAAAAACTACAGAGATTGGCTGGAAGAAGATTATTCCCGAAAATTAAGAATGGAAATCAATAAAGAATTTTAAATTTTCTTCGGAAGCAATTATTTATTTGTAAGAGACCATTCAAAAATGGCAAATATCGACCTTCAATTACTTTACACATAATCCTGAAGGTTTACCGTAAGGTTGTAATAAGGATGAAAATTGTCATTTTCGAAGCCTCGCTTAACCCTTATCTTTTTTTCCGAAAAGCCGCTTAAAAAATCCTTTTTTCTCCTTTTTTCCTTCGGAAGTTGCCTCTTCATCCTTATCAGAACCTGAAAAGAGGCGTTTAAAGAAGCCGTTACGCTTCTTTTCGTCGCAATCCAGCATCTCAGCAACTTCAGAAGAGACAGGAGCAAAGCGGGCATTGGTGATACTATTAAAATAAGGATCCTGATTCATTTTTTGCATAAGCCTGGCAAATATTGGCAATGCAGAGTTAGCGCCCTGGCCAATCCTCGTGTTTCTGAAACCAATTCTATGATCATCTGCTCCAACCCAGGTTACCGCCACAAGATGCGGAGTAATTCCTACAAACCAGCCATCTTTATTATTTTGAGTAGTTCCGGTTTTGCCGGCAATGTCATTGTTTAATCCATAAGTAGAACGCAGTCTTGTCGCTGTTCCTTCATTTACAGTTGCCTGCATAAAATTCAGCATTACCTGTCGCGTTGTTTCACTATAAGCCGGAGTGGAAGCAACTTTTGGCTCAAAAGAGGCTAAAAGGTTCCCATTTCCATCTTCTATCCTGGTAATATAATGAGGTTCGCTTGGCCTTCCGTTATTTATATAACTGGTGTAAGCTCCTGTAAGTTCTTCAAGATTTAATGAAGCGGTTCCCAATGCTATAGAAGGTACTGCCGGTAGGTCAGATGCTATACCCATTTGTCTCGCTTCCTGGATAACATTGCCTATTCCTGTTTCCATCAGCACTTTTACTGCTATGGTGTTCATGGAAGTGCTAAGGGCAGTCTTCAGGTTATAGTTCATGTGAGGATCTTCACTCCCAGAGGAATTTGACGGAGTCCATCCATTTTCGTAAGTAACCTCTTCCGCAGAAAAGTAACTACAGGGCTCCATTCCGCTCTCGAGGGCTGCAGTGTAGACAATAGGTTTAAAAGTAGAACCAACCTGTCTTTTGCTCATCGAAACATGATCATATTTAAAATACCTGAAATCCACGCCACCAACCCAGGCACGTACTGCTCCGGTTTCCGGCTGCACGGCCAGCATTCCTGCATTCAGAAATTTGAGGTAATGCGAAAGGCTATCGATAACACTCACGTTTTTTGTAGTAGAACCATCGTAGCTAAAGAGTTCTGTAGGTTTTGTTTTCCGTAACTCCTGCATGATTTCCTGATGGTTTAAACCTTTGCTACTTAGTTTCTGGTAAGATTCAGTTCCTTTTACAGCATCTTCAAGGATGTTTTTGTTTTTCAGCCACGGTGCATTATCTCCATAAGAGGCTTCGTGCTGCTGCTGCAGGTCCATCATATGCTCGCGCATAGCTTCTTCAGCCAGTTTTTGCATTTTATGATCGAGGGTGGTGTGTACTATGAGTCCGTCGCGGTAAATATTATAGGACTGTCCTTCGATGTTTTTGAGGGTATCCAGAATCTTGCTTACATCTTTTCTTACCTGTTCGCGAAAATATGGGGCAAGGCCTTTGTTGTTACTGTAGTTACGGTAATCCAGCACAAGATCTTTTCTTTTTGCTTCCAGAGCTTTTTCTTCGGAAAGATAATCGTACCGAGCCATTTGCATTAATACCACATCCCGGCGCAACCTGCTTCTTTCAGGGAAAATCCGCGGATTATAAGAATGTGAAGCCTTCAGCATTCCCACTAAAACTGCTGCTTCTTCCAAACTAAGTTCTGAAGTATGCTTGTTGAAAAACTTCATGGAAGCACTTTCAATTCCGTATGTATTATCGCTAAAGGGAACAGTATTAAAATAGAGGGTAAGGATTTCATTTTTATTATAAATACCTTCCAGTCTTTCGGCTATAATTGCCTCCTGAACTTTATTAATTACAATTCCAAAGGTGCCGTAATCTTTTCTTCCGTAGATGTTCTTGGCGAGCTGTAAAGTGATGGTGCTACCACCACCCGCAGATTCATCCTGTAATAAAATAGATTTAAAAAACACCCGCAATAAGCTGCGGTTATCGATACCATCATGTTCAAAAAATCGAACATCTTCAGTTGCTATAAGTGCTTCAATAAGATGTTGTGGTAGTTCTTTAAAAGTAATAGGCTGCCTGTCGAAGATGTAAAATTTTCCGATTAATTCTCCATCTGAAGATAAAACCTGGGTAGCTTTGCTTTGCTCCAGTTTCCGAAGTTCTTCGGTAGATGGTATTTTACCCCACATTCCAAAGTAAATACTGGAAAAAAATAGTAGCGCCAGCGCGAGAAGACTTAATAAGATAATGAGCGCCCATCTTATTTTGGGGGAGATTTTTAATTTTGATAGCATAATAATCTGAAACTGCTGCAAATAAACGAATACTTCCAAAATAAAAATTTATTTTAAGCTAAATTTTAGAATATGGTGAAAGGGTAGGAGCAGGAGGAAAAAAAGCCGATGACAATGTTCTGTCCCGGCTATGTAGGAAGTAAGTTCATGGATTCGGTCTTTAAATTGAACAGCATCTTCTTCTGTTAAACCTTATATCGCTATTTGAGACCTGCCTGATGTTCAAAAATATTTTTCTATGAGAGAAATTTAAACCTCTTAATTCTGTAATGTTTTCTAAAGTTTTCATGATAATGATGTTTTAATTGATGAATTTAATTAGTTATAGCGTCTTCGGCTATACCAGCTTCCTCTATTGGAAGGCTGCTGAATGTTCAAAAATGATCTCCTGTGAGTCAGATCTCCGTCTCTTAATCCTGTAATGTTCTCTAAAGTTTTCATACATCTTATTTTAATGGTTATATCTAATAGACTATTCATCTTTAAATTTGTGACAGTACTATGTATAAAATAGTAGTGAATTAACTTTTTATTAACTAAACCAGGTGAAAACTGTAGTTTTTAAGGCTCAAATCTTATTTTCCTGCCCCTTCTATTATTTTGCAAAAAACTGTTAATGATTTTGGTATGGTCTTTCAAATAGATACTTTAGGGCAAACAGGCTATCAATTTCTTTAAAAAGAAAAAATTCTCATGTATAAAATTGTATTTTGGATAATAGCCGCTATTGTGGCAGTGGGAGGACTTCTGTATTTTGTATTTAAAGACACTGCCTATATTTCCTTTGATGATTCTGAAAAAACTTATCAAATTAAACAGCAATGGGATTTACCTGAAGAACTCGATGAAATATCCGGCTTAAGTTGGGTGGAAAATAACCGAATCGCCTGTATTCAGGATGAGGATGGAATTATTTTTATTTATGATCTTTCTTCTTCTAAAATCGTTTCAGAATTAAAATTTGGTGGTCCGGGGGACTTTGAAGCTGTAGCTGTCTATGGTCACGATGCTTACACAATGCGCAGTGACGGCAAAATATTTCACATCATAAATTATAAAGAAAAAAATCCTGTAGTAAATGAATATCAGACTCCGCTGGATCAGGAAGACGTGGAGGGAATGGGATTGGACGCTGAAAATAACAGATTACTTCTCACGATAAAAGATTCAGATCGGCAAAATCCTGCTGCTAAAGGTGTTTTTTCTTTTGACTTAAAAACATTAAAAATGAATGAAGAACCTATCTTCAGAATAAATCCAAATGATAGTATTTTCGATACTGTTAAAGGAAGAGGCTCTCAAAAAATTATTAGACCTTCTGAAATTGAAATTCATCCTGTAAATGGCGATATATACATCCTGGAGGGACATCAGCCTAAACTACTAATTTTTGATTCGCTGGGAAACCTTAAGAAAATACATCTTCTGGATCCTGAAAAATTTCAACAACCTGAAGGCTTAACTTTTGATCCCGAAGGCACGCTTTATATCTCCAACGAGAGCCGACGGGCTCCGGCCAACATTCTGGAAGTACAGCTTAATTAAAGATGTGTTTAGGCAATTCCCGTCCGGAAAGTCAGACTCCTTCTGCTGTGCAGAACACTTTTCAACAGCAATATTTTGTATCCTGCTGGCTGTAAAAGGTAAGAATACCAAAAAGTTTTAAAAGGAATTTATGAGTACAACCTCAAAAATGGCAATTTTCGGCCTGAACCTGTTTTTAAAATTGAACTCCGCGATAAAGTTTTCAGCAAAATAGAAGAAGTTAAGTAAGGTGATGAGCTTTTGATATCTTGCTTTTTATTTTAACAGCGGGAAATTAATATATTGGAAGGTAAGGAACCAAAAATTCTATTTATGACCAGCAGCGATGATGCTGAAAAAATTATTAAATTAAGTAAAAAAGAATTTAATCAGCCAGAAGGGATCACTTTTAGCCCTTCAGGGAAAATGTATATTTCCAACGAAGGCAAACCTGCCAATATTATGGAGGGTACAACTCAATTAATTTAACTATAATAAATGGACAGAAATCAAATAGAAACTACAAGCGTAAAAAAAAGTAAAGCACCTTTATTTATTTCCCTGGCCATTGTTATTGGTCTGCTTTTAAGTTATTTCTTTATTCCGGGAGTACAGGGTTTTTTAAATGAATCCTGGAATGTTTTAACCAGTGACGACCAGGAACGAATCCAGGACTGGGTGAGCCAGTTTGGATGGTTTGGCCCTGTGGTGCTTATTCTTACTATGATTGCACAAATGTTTTTGCTTGTAATTCCAACGATCCTGTTAATGGTGGTTTCTATAGTTGCTTATGGACCAATTTATGGCAGCTTTATTGTGTTTGGAGCGGTATATTCAGCTTCTTCTGTGGGCTATTTCATAGGAAGATATTTTGGACCTGTAATTGTGGAAAAAGTGATCGGACAAAAATCTGAGAAAAAAGTAGCAGACTTCCTTGATGATTATGGATTTTGGGCAATTTTTATCACCCGGTTAAATCCTTTTCTATCTAATGATGCTATAAGCTTTGTTGGAGGAATTCTAAAAATGGGCTACTGGAAATTTATTGGTGCTACTTTGGCTGGTATCGCACCTCTAATTTTATTTATAGCAATTATTGGGAGAAGTACAGATGGCCTTAAAACCGGACTGCTGTGGGGCTCTGTAATTAGTTTAATCCTTTTCATCGCCTACGTATGGTGGGACAAAAAGAGGAGAAAGAAGAATCGTTAGAAATTTTTCAGAAGAGCAACAGAGGATCGAAAATTGGCATTTTCAGAAATTGATTTTCCTTGTATACGTGCATCTAGATTAATTTTCGTAATAATTTTATTGAACTTAGTCAATACTTTTTTATCTGCTACCTTTGCAGCCGATTAGCAATTCATTTTGAAGCAAATTTCCGGCATATTACTACTCCTGTGTTTTGCATTGCGACCACTTTATCAAGTGGTGAATATTACTTATTACCAGTTTAATATTGATTTAATCATAGAAAAATATTGTGTAAATAAGGACAAGCCAGCGATGCAGTGTAACGGAAAATGTCATCTTAACAGTCAGCTGGATAAATTTGAGAATTCGAAGGATGATCGTAAATCTACAATTAGCAGCACTTTTTTACCGGTTTATTTTCAGCAGGCTTTCACCTATAAGGTAGCTTTTCAGAATATAGAACTCCTTACTAATAACTGGAAAATTCCCCAACTCTTTTCAACTAAATTTATCCAGGGTATAGAACATCCACCTAATCTTTCAGTTTAATTTATCAGTTTCAGTTAAACTTTAATTATTACGGGTGAATTCAGGAAGTTTCTTTAATTCACGCTAATTTATATCCTAAAATGAAAAAATATATATTAATGTTGGCAGTATTGCTGGCAGCTACAGGGCATTCTTTTGCTCAAAATGAAATACAACCAACTTCAAAATGGACCGCCTCTCGACCAGACGGACATGCGCCAATCTCAGTTATGGCAGACCATGTACACCACAAAGGCGAATGGATGTTTTCCTACAGGTTTATGTCTATGAATATGAAGGGATTGCACTCTGGGACAGATGAAGTTTCCACAACTGCAGTTCTTGAAAATTATATGATTTCTCCAGAAGAAATGAATATGAATATGCACATGCTGGGAGCTATGTATGCACCAACAGATAGGCTCACCCTTATGGCAATGACAAATTTTATATCAAATGAAATGGAGCTGGTAACGCGAATGGGTGCAGCTTTTAATACGTCATCTTCCGGTTTTGGAGACCTCAAATTTTCCGGTCTATATCAGCTTTTTAACAGAAGGAAGCAAAGCCTTCATGGGCAGTTGGGTGTTTCTCTTCCTACAGGAAGTATTGAAGAAATGGATGTTACACCAATGTCTGCACCCAATGAAACAAGCCTCCCATATCCTATGCAAATTGGAAGTGGTACTTTTGATGGGGAAGCAGGGCTTACCTACTTAATCCAGGGAAATTTTCTCTCTTTTGGAAGTCAGTTAACGACTTTGCTTAGGTTTGGTAAAAATGAATACGATTATAGTTTTGGAAATCAATATCAATTAAATAATTGGATTGCCGCAAAGCTGGCAAACAGCCTGAGCATTTCTGGACGGGTGCAGGGAATTATTGTAGAAAAAATAGAAGGAGCGCACCCAGGTTTAAATATGATGATGGTTCCTGCCGCAAATCCTGAAAATTCCGGAGGAAAATATATTAATGCGGGATTGGGAACTAATTTTTACATTCCTTCAGGAGCATTTAAAAATGTGAGATTTGCTTTGGAGTATGCTTTCCCTTTATATCAGGATCTAAATGGAATTCAGCTCAAAAACAGGAGTACTTTCACTGCAGGAGTACAGTATTCTTTCCATTAAAATACTGATAATATAAATTTTTAAGGGTCCGTTCTATACGGGCCTTTTTTGATTAAAAATTCTTATTTTCAATGTAAATACTTGTTTAAGCTATTCGTTTTTCAATTACATTTGATTAAATTTTAAAGCATTTAATGAATAAATATATAGTGGTTAACCACCCCGAAAAATGGGAGGTCCTTGCCGAAAATGTTGAAATTATTTCTGCCCAGGCTTACCTCACCAATCCTGAATATTCGAGGTTAAAAAAAGTGCGTATTTTTAATCTCTGTAAAGATTATTCTTACCAGAGTAAAGGTTATTATGTCTCGCTTTTAGCTGAAGCACGTGGGCATATGGCTATACCGACCGTTAAAAATATTGTAGATTTAAGGGAGCCAAAGCTGGTAAAGATTGTTTCTGAAGAATTTGAAGATGTTATTCAGAAAAGTTTGAAAAACATTAAAGCTCCGGAGTTTACACTTAGTATCTACTTTGGACAAAATGTAGCACAAAAGTATAAGGAACTAAGCGCCATGTTTTACAGACATTTTCAGATCCCTTTTTTACGGGTGAATTTTGTGCGAACCAATAAATGGAGTATTAAGAACATCAAAGCAATTTCTGAAGCTGAAATTCCCGAAGATCATAAGGAGAGCATGTACCAGTTCGCTTCTCAGTATTTTTCTAAAAAGCGCTATGATACTCCGAGACAAAATATAGCTGAATATGATCTGGCCATTCTGGTAAAGCAGGGAGATCCTGCACCCCCAAGTAACGCCAAAGCATTAAAACGTTTCACAGAGCTTGCTGAAAAAATGGATTTCTATGTGGAAACAGTAACACCAAGGGATCTCTCCCGGTTATCTGCTTTCGACGCTCTGTTTATTCGCCAGAGCACCGAAGTTAATAATGAAGCTTACGCTTTTGCCCGAAAAGCTCAGCAGGAAGGCATCGCACTTGTGGATTATCCAGATGCGATCCTTAAATGCTGCAACAAGGTATTTATGGCAGAAGCTTTGGAAAACGCCGGAATTGCGACTCCAAAAACAGTGATCGTCCACAAAAATAATACACACCAGGTTCTGGAAATTACCGGATTACCGGTGGTGCTAAAATCTCCTGATTCCACTTTTTCCTTCGGAGTAAAAAAAGCCGGTACAGAAGAAGAATATAAAGAACTGGTGCAGCAAATGTTGAAAAAATCTGATTTGGTGATCGCGCAGGAATTTTCTCCATCAGATTACGACTGGAGAATTGGTATTTTGGATAACAAACCGCTGTTTGCCTGCAGGTATTATATGGCTAAAGGGCACTGGCAAATTTACAACTGGGATGCGGAGAAAAAAGATGATCAGGATGGAAATGCAGATTGTCTTCCTATAGAAAAAGTCCCGCCTAAAATCCTCGAGATGGCCTTAAAATCGGCTAAATTAATGGGTAAGGGTTTATACGGAATCGATATTAAGGAAGTCAATAAAAGACCAATGGTGATTGAAATTAACGACAATCCTAATATCGACTTTGGCGTAGAAGACGCATATTACGGCGATCAGGTTTATATCGAAATATTGTCTGCACTTAAAAACAGGCTTAAAAAGGGTGAAATATGAGTTACCATTTATTTGAAGTTTTTGGGATCGAGCTGGAATATATGCTGGTAAATTCCGGGACTTTTAAAGTAAATCCTATAGTAGACAAGCTTTTAACGAAGAAGAACGGCACGCTCACTTCAGATGTTTCCAATGGGGAAATCGAGTGGAGCAACGAGCTGGTGGCGCACGTCGTCGAGTTAAAAACCAACGGTCCTACTGCCGATCTTGATAATCTTGCCGAAAAGTTTTCTGAAAACATAAAGGAAATAAATCTTTTGCTGAAGGAATTTAATTCTGAATTGTTGCCCACTGCGGCGCATCCTTTAATGAATCCGGAAAAGGAAACCCGGCTGTGGCAACATAATTACAGTAAAATTTACGCACTTTATAATCGAATTTTTGATTGCCGTGGGCATGGCTGGAGCAATGTGCAAAGTATGCACATTAATTTACCATTTTTTGATGATGCTGAATTTGAAAGATTGCACGCAGCAGTACGATTATTGCTACCCATTATTCCCGCACTAAGCGCCAGTTCTCCTATTTTCGACGGTAAAAGCACCGGATTTTTGGACAGCCGCATGGAAGTTTATAAAACCAATCAAAAGGAAATTCCTGAAATGGCAGGAAAAATTATTCCGGAACAGGTTTTTAGCAGAGAATCGTATTTTAAGCAAATTTTTGAGCCGATAAACAAAGCAATAAAACCCCATGATACAGAACATATCCTGGATCATCATTTCCTCAATTCCCGCGGCGCAATTGCCAGGTTCGACAGGAATGCGATAGAAATAAGGGTAATAGACCTCCAGGAATGCCCAAAGGCAGATGTCGCCATTGCTGTTTTAATTATTGAAAGCCTTAAGTTGCTGGTAAGTGAACAATTAATTGCTTTGGAAGACCAAAAAAAGTGGCATGAAGATGATCTCTTGGAAATCTTTAATGGAGTGATTAAGAATGCCGAAAATTGCCAAATTTCGAACAGCACTTATCTTGATGTTTTTGATCTTCATGGAAAGAACACAGCTGGTGAAATTTGGAAGAAATTATATGCGAGGGTAAAAAATAATATTTCTGAAACGCACCGGGAAAGTATAGAATTTCTTCTGGAAAACGGAAGCCTGTCCACGCGGATTTTAAAAGCTGTTGAAAAGGATTTTTCTGAAGAAAATATTCAGGATGTGTATCAAAAACTTTCTATCTGCCTAGCTCAAAATCGGCAATTTACGTCATGAAAATTATCGTAACCTGTGAACATGCATTTAATGCCGTGCCTAAGGAATATTTAGATTTATTCGTTGGAGCAGAAGAAACTTTAAACACACACCGCGGGTATGATCCCGGGGCATATAATCTTTTTGAAGCAGTATCAGAATTGGCAAATTTTGGTGCCTATCAAAAAGTGAGTCGGCTCCTGGTTGAAGTAAACCGCTCAGAAGATCATCCGCAGCTTTTTTCAGAATTCAGCGGTAGTTTATCTAAAGAAGAGAAGCAGGAAATCCTTGAACGCTATTATTTTCCCTACCGAAAATCTATAGCGACAAAAATTGAGGATTTTATCCAGAAAGGGGAGGGGGTACTGCATTTTTCGGTACATACTTTTACTCCCGAACTTAATGGGGAAGTAAGAAATGCTGATATCGGACTTTTATTTGATCCCGAAAGACCCGCAGAAGAAGAATTTTGTACTTTATTTAAAAACCGGCTTCATCAGGAAGCTCCAGAGTTAAAAATCAGGTTCAATTACCCATATTTAGGCAAGTCTGACGGTCTTATTACCTTTTTCAGAACACATTTCCAGAAAAGCTATTCGGGAATTGAACTTGAAGTGAACCAGAAATTTGTAAATGGATATAGATTGGATGAGCAGCTGAAAATGGCAATTTTCAACAGTCTGGAAGCTACAATACAATATTAAGAGAAATAAGAAAAGGCTGCTTCAAACACAAATTCAGGAATTAAAACAGCCTTTTATAAATTTCATTCTATGCAGAAATTTGGTTTATTATTTCTCGAGTTTTGCTGTAAGGGTAATTTCGGTATTAAGAAGTTTTGAAATAGGACAATTCTCTTTTGCTTTATTGGCCAATTCTTCAAATTTTCCCTCTTCAATATCAGGAATATTTGCATGGAGCGAAATATGGGATTTCTTGATGGTTCCGTCTTCAAAAGTAATTTCGCTTTTAGCAGATAAAGTATCTGCAGTAAAGCCTTCTTCTCCCAGAAAAGCCGATAACTGCATTGCGAAACATCCGGAATGCGCTGCACCTATAAGCTCTTCAGGATTGGTACCTTTCCCATCTTCAAACCTGGTTTTAAATGAATATTGGGCTTGATCCAAGACTCCGCTTTGCGTACTTATTTTTCCATTTCCTTCTTTTATAGAACCGTTCCAAACGGCTGTTGCATGTCTTTTCATAATTATGTTTTTAGTTGAGATTAAGGTAAATATATGATCCCTGTATACCAAATAATTACAATAATCTTAACCCTTTATTAAAGTTTTAGGCATAAAAAAAGCCCTGCAAAATTTGCAGAGCTTTAAGCTATAGAAAATTGTGAGGAAATTACTTAATCTCCACAACTTCCAGGTCAAAAACAAGGTCTTTTCCTGCAAGTGGGTGATTTCCATCTACCACAATAGAATTTTCCTTTACATCTTTAACTACAAGGTTCATTTCTCTACCATCTGGAGCTTTGGAAACTAGTCCCATTCCAACTTCAGGCTTTATATCTTCAGGTAACTGACTTTTATCAACTTCCTGAACGAGTTCTTCCCTTGGCTCCCCATAAGCCTCTTCTTTAGGGATATTTACAGTCTTTTTTTCATTCAGTTGCATGTCGATAAGGCCTTTCTCAAAACCTGGGATCAACTGCCCCTGTCCAAGGGTAAATTCAATAGGTTCACCTCTTTCTACAGAGCTATCAAATACCTGCCCGTCAGCTAGTTTTCCAGTGTAATGTACCTTTACCGTGTCATTCTGTTTTACTTGACTCATATCTTTGTTTTACTATTATAAAATTGGCTTAAGTTCAATCTTTAAACCATTTAATTTTGCAAAGGTACATTTATCTCATGGACTTCCAAAAAAGGGTAGGTAATATAGCTGTTTAGTTGCAAAACTTAACTTTTTTATATAATTTATAGGGGTTATTTAACAATTAACGACATTTTCTGAATGTTGAATCTAAATATAATCGAGCTACTGAAACTTTCAAATATTCCACGGAAACTGATTTATAAGTTATGGTAAAAAGTATTAAAAGAAGGAGCTTTACAGAAGTCCGGTGGTTCTAAAATAAAAATATATGTGCAAGTTGAAAAATATAAAGACGTTCTTTCTGAATTCAGTTCTAGGAATCATTTTTGTTACTTGGATAATAAGTTTTTCTGCTTGTGATTTTGGAAGCAAAGAGGCAGATATAAACTGGGACACACTTTCTGTTACCGCTTCAGCTTATAATTCCCTGGACTATCAGGGGGAAGGAGATCCAAACATTACCGCCTGGGGAGATACACTAAAACCAGAACAAAAAGTCATTGCAGTATCCAGAGATTTAATAAGGAGAGGCCTCGATTACAATACAAGGGTGAAAATTGAAGGTTTTAAAGGAGAATTTCTTGTAAAAGACAAAATGAATGCAAGATGGAAAAATAAAATTGATATTTATATGGGTAAAGATTCGCAGAAAGCCCGGGAGTTTGGAAGGAAAAAATTGGAAATATATTATGTGGTTGAGGAAGAAACCCCTTCAGAATAAATAAATCCTGCTAGCATCTTTGAAATTTCTTCTGTTCCTGTTTTTTCTTACTTTGCAGAAAATACATCATTTTCTATGAAATTATTTTCCTTTTTGTTTTTTATAATACTTCTTTATTCGCCAGAAATCTATGCGCAGGATTCTACTACAGTTGATGATGGGAAACTGATAATTGGCATTACAGAAGCCCCACCATTTATTTCAGAAAATAACGGAAAGTTTACTGGTTTAAGTATCTCTTCCTGGGAGCTTGTAAATGAAAAAATGGAATCTGAATATGAATTTCGCACTTATAGTTCTTTAAGTGACTTACTTTTAGGTATCCAAAACAAAGAGGTAGATTTTAGTATAAATCCTATTACGGTAACCGACAAAAGGATGGAGACCCTGGATTTTTCCCAGCCATACTTCATATCAAATACAGGAATAGCAAAGAGAAAAGAATCCCAAATATGGAAATACATTAAAAATATTGTTAGCTGGAACTTTATTTCTGCCATTCTTATTCTCCTGGGAGTGATATTTATATTTGGTTTCCTGGTATGGATTTTTGAAAGAAAGAAAAATCCCGAAGAATTTGGTGAGGGTACGCGCGGCATACTCCAGGGATTCTGGTGGAGTGCGGTTACAATGACTACAGTAGGTTACGGTGATAAATCACCTAGAACAACCGGAGGTAGGGTAATTGGTTTTATATGGATGTTTATGGCCATAATTATGATTTCCAGCCTTACGGCAGGAATTGCTTCTTCTTTAACGGTGAAAACAATCAACGACAAAATTTCCTCGGTTCAGGACCTGCAAAACTTTAGTGTTACCACCGTGGCTAATTCCAGTTCCCAGGAATTTCTTGACCTCTACAATATTGAAGTAGATACTGTATTTAATGAGGCTCAGGGTATAGAGGCCCTTCTCAATGAAGAAACGTCATTATTTGTATATGATGTCCCTATGCTGACACACATGATTGAAAAGGACCAGTTAAAAGATGAATTGGAAGTCTTACAAAAAACCTTGAAAAAAGATTATTACAGCTACACTTTTCCTAAAAATTCAACCATACTCAACACGATAAATCCAGTTTTGGTAGGAGTTTTAAAAACCATGGAGTGGAATGTTTTGGTGGAGGAATATAAATAGAATCAACTAAGTCCCAGTGCTCCCAGGATTAACCAGAGGATGACAAACACTACGATTATTCCTATACAGCCACAGCCGCCTCCTAATTTTTTTGCTCCCCATCCCGCAAGAATAGCCCTTATTATGTTTTTCATATTTCTAAAATTGAATATTAAAATTAATCAAGAATTTGGAGTTGATTTAGGCTTTATGAAAACTTTAGGTAAGAGGGAATTTATGGAGATTGCATCTTTTTTCAGTATATTAGATTTCAAAATAAGGAAAAATGAAATTTAAGTCAGCCTTTTCAACAGCGACAATTCTTCTTTTCGGATTCGTCTCTTCTGCACAGGGATTTATTTTAAAGCTTAATGCCGATGATGGTATTATTGACACCCGCAAGTGGATCAAAGGACTAAAAGAATTCCCATTTTGAACGGAAAATTGTATGCATCAGCCTCTGGGGAAGTAATAATGAGCCGGGGAATTTTCTAATGATAAATCCTGAAGACAAATCCATACACCAACTATCTTCTGAAGGAATTTGCAACCTAGATAGACGGAGTGCAAAGAATTGACGATGAAACTTTTTATATTGCAGATTGGGGAACAGGAAAGATCTATATAATAACTACTGATGGCAAAAGGAAGTAATATTAACTTCAGATAAAAGTTCAGGAGATATTTTATATCTCAACGAGAAAAATCAACTGGTACTACCAACGAATTTCCAAAATGAAATCTGGTGGTACAGAATAAACTAAAAACCAACCACACATGGCATCTAACAACAAGTACAATCACAATACCGAAGATCATATAGTAGAAGACAATAAAAAAACACGGTTTGGCGGAATTTTTATTGCTATTATTCTAATTCTTTTAATAGCAGCGGTTGCGGCTAGCGGCGTATTTCTTGGCTACTGGTAATAGCTATTCTTTAATCTCATTCATTAATAAAAACGCCTTATTTACATATTCTTTTTCAAGAAATATGGCGAAATAGTTGGATGTAGATATCATTTCAAATACAGGTATCCCTTCGTAGGCCAGAAGTTTAAAGATGTAAAAATACATTCCCACACTCTGGGAACTGTTTTTGGGCAAAGCAATGGTTATAGAAGACAATTCTTCTTTAATTGTAACCCTAACCTCGTTCTTAAAACAGTCTTCCACCAGGCTTGTGAGGGAGGAAGAAACCAGGATATTACTTTCCTGATAATTACTTGAATAATTTAGATATACACCCGTCTTATCTTTAACAGCTTCCAGTAATCTGGCCTTATTTGAGATTATAGAGTTAGAATTGAGAAAAGTATATTCTGTAATTCCAGATCTTACCACGATATCCCCAAGATCCCGCAGAGCTTTCATATTTACTTTACTGCGCTTAGGGGCATACCTTCGCAACGCCATAATTATGGAACCCTGCTTTACCGGTTTGCGCATTTCTTTTTCAACCTGGGGTTGTATATCTGCGGCCAATCCGCTGAAATTTACAATATCCCGGGCCATTGCATCGTCGAGGAATGGCTGGTGTTTAATAATATCATGAACGCAGGTGGTAATTGTCTTCATTGTTAAATATTACACATTTTGTACAAATGTATATAAAATCATGCATTTTTTTTCGGTGCATGGCTTTAAAAACTAATTATGCAGCATTAAATTTTATCATCATGAGGGTAATGAAATTCGGAGGAACTTCTGTAGGTTCTGTAGAAAGTATAAATAATGTAAAAAATATCATCCAGTCTAAGGAAGGTAAAAAGTTACTGGTTCTTTCAGCAATGTCTGGGGTTACCAATGAGTTAGTTTCTATTTCTGAAGCCATGAAAATAGGAGACGAGAAGGAAATTGACGCAGTTATACAGCGTCTAAAGGAACGCCATGAAAGTGCCATTAATGAGCTTATTCAGGATGAGGAATTAAGAAATTCCGCTCTTACTTTTATTAACGATATTCTGGCTCAACTAAAGCAGACTTCCGGAAACGCTTATTCAGAGAAAATATATTCTGAAATAGTTACCTATGGGGAAACCATGCTTACCTATATTTTCTCTAAGTACCTGGAAAGTCTTAATATCCAGAATCAATGGCTGGACGCGAAGGAATTTATGTATGTAAGCAACCTCGAAAATCCGGATACAAAAAAAGTAGGGGATCATTTTAGTAAAGTAATAGACAGTAAGCCGGAAAGTGACATTTACATCACACAGGGTTTTGTACGTATCGATAAAAATAACGAGATAAGTACACTTAAAAGAGGAGGCAGCGATTATTCTGCCACAATTCTTGGAGCTTCAATAAATGCTGAAGAAGTACAAATCTGGACAGATATAGACGGGCTTCATAATAATGATCCTCGGTACGTGGAAAATACCCATCGTATTTCTGAATTAAGCTTTGAGGAAGCTGCGGAGCTGGCCTATTTTGGAGCAAAAATTCTGCATCCGCAAACTATTTCTCCGGTTATTGATAAGAATATTCCAATTTTCCTGAAAAATACATTTACGCCAGATTCCCAGGGAACAAGGATTTCTCCTGAAGCTAAGGAAAAAGGATTAAAAGCAATTTCAGCAAAAGACGGAATTACAGCCATTAAAATTAAGTCTAACAGGATGCTGATGGCGCATGGATTTCTGCGAAAAATATTCGATGTTTTTGACAATTATGAGACGGCAATCGATATGATCACCACTTCAGAAATTGCTATTTCCCTCACCATAGATGACGACCGCAACCTGGAGGAGATTCTAAAGGAACTGGATTCTTACGGAGAAATTACTGTCGAGAAAAACCATAGTATAATCTGTATTGTTGGAGAATCTGTAATTGAAGACAAACAAACTTACAGGCTTTTTGAACTTCTAAACGATATTCCCGTACGTATGATTTCCTACGGGGGAAGCAATAACAATATTTCTCTTCTTGTAGACACCCAGAATAAAATTCCTACATTAAGAAAATTGAACGATAAGCTTTTTATTCAAAATAAAAAGGCTCAGGTAGTTTAAGCCTTACCATTAAACCCAATACAAAAAATGGAGATAAAAAAGATTTCTATTGCAGAAAAGATGTCTCAGTTTTCTGATTATTGGAATCCGAGGATAGTTGGGGAATTAAATGGTCAACATATAAAACTTGTAAAAGCAAAGGGCGAATTTGAATGGCATAAACACGATAATGAAGATGAAATGTTTTTAGTCATTAAAGGAGAGTTTGATATGGAATTGAGAAATAAAATAATTTCAATAACAGAAGGAGAATTTATAATTATTCCAAAGGGAACAGAGCATAGACCTGTGGTTAAAAATGAAGTCCAGATTATGTTGTTTGAACCTGCAACCACAATTAATACCGGAGGTAACGAAAAATCTGAGTTAACTCAAAAAAGAACAGAATGGATCTAAAATCAGATAAAGCTGTAATTATAGCAGATAATATGGTCAGGCTTTTCGCATAAATTTAGCGCACTAACAATGCTGGACGTTTCTTAGTAAATGTTCATTTTCGTGTGAAGACCGCCGGCTTTTAGTCGGCGGTTTTCTTATTTTTTTCCTGGATGTATTTCGACATAAAATAGGTACTCCTGTGCAAATGATGCCGCAACATGGAACCTGTAAAATTAGACTTGCGATGCGAAATGAGACTTCTTTTTATCTTCTGTAATTTTCTTCTGAAGATTTGCTCAAAAAATTCTTTTGAAAACCGACTGTTAATAATTGAAAATCCTGCGTGGTGCGCTTTTTCCCATATTTCCCGGTCTGTATATAATGCTGCTGCTTTTTCTGCAAAAGCCTCGTTTTTATCTTCGATAAACCCACTCCAGTTATTCTTTTCAGAAATTCCTTCGGCACCAATTCTGGTGGTGACACTAGGAGTGCCGCAACGCATGGCATCTATAAATTTACCTTTTAGTCCGGCTCCAAATTGAAGCGGAGCAAGAAGAACTTTTGCATTTTTCATTACTTCAGAAGCACTCCCGGCACGTCCCTTTACCAAAAATCCTGTTTCGGGGTTATGTAAATCCAGCACTTTTTTAGTGGGGTAGGAGCCATAAATATGGATTTCGGCCTCGGGAAGTTCTTGCCTGATTAGCGGCCAGATCTCCTGTTTTAGCCTGAGAACGGCATTCCAGTTTGGTTTATGTTTAAACGTTCCAATGCTTATAAAATTTTTTCGTTCCTTAAAGGAAGGAGAAAGTTGAATGTCTTCTTCAGAAACAGGATTAAACATAAAAGGCAGATACAGAAGAATATTTTCACTAATCCCAAAGTCGGACTGGAGGATTTGCATTTCAACTTCAGAAATAATTAAACTAAGATCGCTGCGATATATGGCTGCAATCTCCCGTTTTGTTAATTCTGAATCCATATAAACAGTCTTTGCCGATAATTGCCATTTTTGAGCCTCCATCCTCGCATTTCTCAAAAAGTGTAAGTCTTCGGTATCCAGAATCTTAATAGCATCAGGACAAACTTTTTCTATACGCCATCCAAACTGTTCTTCAATCATAAAACGGTCAAAAAGAACCACTTCAGGGTTTAATTTGTATAAGAAACGGTCAAAATCTGGATCATTTACTGCGATTTCTTCAGTTAAAATTCCTAATTCTTCCAGATTCGCCATAAATGGAGTTTTATGAGCAGTAGAGGCAAAGGTGATTTGATAATTTTCAGCTAAAAAGAACTCCAGCAGCTGTATCATTCGGCTTCCTGCAGCAGAGGAGGATGGTTCGGGCCATACATATCCAATGACCAGTAAATTTTTCATAATATCGGCTTTAAATTCAGAACCTGAAATTCAGCATACCTTTTCGAGCGACAAAAATAGTAATTCTGAAACGGATTATTTCTTTTCCGTGGAACTTTAGATTTCAGGATGATTAAAATTTGAGTATATTGTTAATATTACAGAAAATGATGACATGAGTAGAGGATTTGTAAAAGAAGAAGACCAGGAAGAAGCACCAATTATACCACCAAGGGCGGCTTTACCGGCGGGTGTCACTAACTATGTTACTCCCGGGGGAATGGAGGAATTGCTGGAGGAAAAAAAGCAACTTGAGAAGGAGAGGGCTGCTTTAGATCCCGAGAATGAAATAGAACGTAGGCGCTCGCAGGCTGTAATAGACGGAAAGGTGAAACTTTTGAACGAGCGCATAAATTCTGCGAGAATTATTCAACCCAAAGAGCAGGCTCAGGACGAGGTAAGGTTTGGTGCGGTAGTAGAGTTTATGGACCTTGAAAAAGAGCTGACTCAGCAATTCCAGATTGTAGGTGTGGACGAGGCTGATGTGAAAAAGCAGAAAATAGCCTTTGTAGCCCCAATTGCAAAAGCATTAACCGGGAAAAAGATTGGTGAAACAGCCGAATTTGTAATGGGTGCATCATCTAAAAAACTTAAAATTCTGAATATTAATTATAACTAAACCATATGCAGGTGTTCATTGTAATGGGAGTTTCAGGCGTTGGGAAAACCACCATAGGAAAACTCCTTGCAAAAAAAATAAACGTTCCTTTTTATGATGCAGATGATTTTCATCCTTCAGAAAACCTGAAAAAGATGAAAGAAGGTATTCCGCTTCAGGATAGCGACCGGGAAAGTTGGTTGCAAACCCTGGCAAATAAAATTTCAGAATGGCAAAAGAAAGATGGTGCCGTTTTAGCCTGTTCAGCTTTAAAGGAAAAATACCGGGAGCAATTACAATCTGTACCTAAAGAAGAGATCACGTGGATTTTCCTTCATTCTGAATATGAAACTATTTTTAACCGAATGTCTTCCCGGGAAGACCACTATTTTAAACCGGAATTACTAAAGTCTCAATTTGAAACTTTAGAAATGCCAAATTACGGTTTCCATATAAATGTAAATGCGTCTAAAGAAGAGGTTCTGGACGAAATTATGTGGAAACTTAACAGGAAAGAAGATGCTCATATGGGCCTGGTGGGACTAGGTGTTATGGGTAAAAGCCTTGCGTTAAATTTTGCTTCTAAAGGAATTGATATTACCGTCTTTAACCGACATGTCGAGGAGCTGGAAGTAGATATTGCAAAGAAATTTGCTGAAGAAAATAAGCTGGTATATGAATTTCCGTGGTTTGATAATCTGGAAAAATTTGTAGAAAGTCTTGAGCGGCCAAGAAATATAATTCTCATGGTAAATGCCGGTCCTGCTGTGGATATGGTAATTGAAAGTTTACTGCCTTTTCTGGATAAAGATGATTTAATTATAGACGGAGGAAATTCCCATTATAAAGAGACGATTAGGAGAGAAGGCTTGCTTAAGGAAAAGGGGATCTTTTTTATGGGTGCGGGAATTTCCGGCGGGGAAGAAGGTGCCTTAAAGGGACCTTCAATTATGCCCGGCGGTCCTAAAAAAGCATATGACAGGGCAGGGAAAATATTGGAAAGAATAGCTGCCAAAGATAAAGATGGCAATCCCTGTTGTACCCATGTGGGACCAGACGGAGCCGGCCATTTTGTGAAAATGCTCCATAACGGAATAGAATATGGAGAGATGCAGCTTATTGCAGAAACTTATCATTATTTGAGGTTTGGCACCAATGCCTCACCTGAAGAGATTGCAGCACTTTTTGAAGAGTGGAATAAGGAAATGAAGAGTTTCCTACTGGAAATCTCCGTAGAAATTCTTCGTAAAAAAGAAAATGACGGATTCCTGATCGATCAAATCCTTGATGCAGCCAAGCAGAAAGGTACCGGCGGCTGGTCTACAAATGCGGCATTGGAACTCGGAGTTCCCTTAGACACCATTACTGCAGCCGTACTTGCGCGAAATATTTCCGGCAAGAAACAAGAGCGGGTAAATGCCATGAAGGCTTACAACAGAGAGTACAAAAGTACTACAGATCTTAAGGAAATATCAGCGGACTTATTTAAGGCTTATAAAGCCGGAAGTGTTATTAATCATGCTATAGGTTTCGATTTGCTGCTGGAAGCTTCAAAGGCTTATGACTGGAACCTTAATTTATCTGAAATTGCACGTATCTGGACCAACGGCTGTATTATCAGGTCTCATTTTATGGAAGATTTGATCGAGATTTTTAAAGAAAGACCTTCAGAGAATATTTTGATGCATCCAGATATTATTTCGCTCATCAGCAATTCAGAATCTGCGCTAATGGGCATTATCGCTAAGGCTTTACCGGCTGGATATCCGTTGCCGGTTTTATCTTCTGCAGCAAATTATCTGCTTAGTTTTACTTCAGGACAATCTTCTGCAAACATGATTCAGGCGCAAAGGGATTTCTTTGGAGCTCATACTTATGAGCGTACAGACAAACCAAGAGGAGAATTTTTTCACACCCAATGGCTCGATAATTAATGGATATACAGTTGCTATCTGCAGTTTTTATCGGAATTGCCTTATTGCTTTTTCTAATTTTAAAACTAAAAATCCAGGCTTTTCTTGCTCTTTTAATTGTTTGTATTGCGGTTGGAATGATGGCAGGAATGCCTGCAGGGGATATCCTGGAAACAATGAAAGAGGGGATGGGAAGTACCCTTGGCTTTGTAGCCACCGTTGTAGGTTTGGGTGCGTTATTTGGCGGAATTTTGGAGCAATCTGGCGGGGCACAGCGGCTGGCTTCTTACATGCTACAAAAAACGGGCGAAAAGAATGCTCCGTGGGCCATGATGATAACGGGTTTTGCGGTGGCCATACCCGTTTTTTTTGATGTGGCATTTATTATTCTTGTGCCCATAACTTATGCGCTAAGCAAAAGAACGGGCAAGTCCCTCCTTTTGTATGCGCTACCGTTATTGGCAGGTTTGGCCATAACACACGCTTTTATTCCGCCTACGCCGGGTCCTATTGCTGTAGCAGATATTTTGGGAGCAGATTTGGGTTGGGTGATCGTCTTCGGATTTTTGGCGGGAATACCCGCGGCCATCATTAGTGGTCCTGTTTTTTCCCGCTTTATTTCAAAAAAGATTTTTGTAGAACCTAAGGTTTTTGAAGAAAAGGAGGATTATGATGAAAAGATGGCACCCTCACCTGGGCTGATAATCTCCATTATTTTTATTCCGATTCTTCTTATTGTCATCAATACAATTTTAGGAAGTCCGTTCTTCGCCGATGCTAATATTCCTGTGGAAATATTATATATGGTGGAGTTACTGGGACATCCTTTTACCGCATTAATAATTGCCAATTTAATAGCCTGGTATTTTCTGGGAGTAAGACGCGGAATGCAGAAAGAATATTTACTGAAGGTAGCAACAAAATCGTTTCAAGCTGCAGGAATTATAATTTTGCTGACTGGGGCCGGTGGGGCTTTTAAACAAATACTTATTGATACCGGAGCAGGGGAGATGATTGCTGAAGGACTTAATGATACCTTTTTTAATCCGCTCTTATTCGGGTTTATTGTAGCTGCATTGGTAAGGGTTTTACAGGGATCTTCGACGGTGGCAATGATCACCGCAGCGGGAATTACTGCACCTGTTTTAACCGACGGAATCTATTCTATGAGTCAGACGTCGCTGATTGTAATAGCTATTGCCGCGGGAGCATCAATTCTCTCACACGTAAACGACAGCGGATTCTGGCTGGTTGGGCAATATCTGGGTTTAACTGAAAAACAGACTTTTAAAACCTGGACGATGATGACTACTATTATTGCATTTGTTGGCCTGGGAATGTCGCTTTTAATGTGGTACCTGGTGTAAAGGAAAGAAACTAAAAGTACTATTCTTCTTCTTCTTCGCTGTATATACGCGGCAATCAGGTTTCCTTTGTAAAGAAATTTTTGACCGGAAATACTTAAACCTTCTCAAGGAAAAGGAACGCTTTTCCGCAGATTTCGCTATCTTTCACCAAACATTTAACTTCTCCCTATGCAAAATTCCTATTCAACCAGTCTAAACCTCCAAAGTGTGGACATCGCACTCCTTATTTTTAGAATAGCTATCTCAGCTCTTATCCTTACTCATGGGATTCCGAAACTCATAACTTTCTTTAACAGCGAAGAAATCCAATTTGCAGATCCCATTGGGTTAGGAGAAACGGTTAGTTTTACCCTTGCTGTTTTTGCAGAATTTGTTTGTGCGGTGCTTATCATATTCGGTTTTGCTACAAGACTGGCAGCAATTCCACTAATAATCACGATGGCTGTTGCCGCACTAGTAGTGCATATGCCAGACGGATTTGGAAGACAGGAATTACCATTACTCTACATGTTTGGTTTTATTCTATTAATGTTCACAGGAGCAGGAAAATATTCTCTTGATCATTTCTTATTATTAAAGAAAAAATAGTAATTATCACATGTCTTAAAGTGTAAGATTGATAAATAGAGAGCCGGCCTTATTGTTGAACTATTGATCAAATTCTCTACTGCGAAAATTTGAGTTAACAAATATATGCCCCTGATCTTCTTCAATTTGAACTGTAAATCCAAGTCTTTTATGTGGAGGAAAGGCTTTATCTGAAATCGCTAAATTTCAATAGGTAGTTTTCCTCTTTTTCCCTTATTTTTAGTAAAAATAGAAGATGGACAAGAAAAGAAGGGATTTTTTAAAGAAGGTGGGAGCTTTTTCTGCAGTAGGCTTTTTACCTTCAGAAATTTTGGCTTTTACAGATGGATCCATAAATCATGTGGCTTCTAAAATAACAAATTTCGTCATTAAAAATGCACAGGTGCTTTCTATGGATGACGATATTGGTGATTTTAAACATGCCTCTGTAGTGGTGGAAAATGGATTAATTAAATCTGTTTCCGAAGACTTCACCAGTAATTCAGATTTTGAGATAATTGATGGGGAAGGTGCTATTCTCCTGCCGGGACTTATTGATAATCACTGGCATTTATGGACTTCTCTGTTAAGAAGCATGGCGGGCGAAACCAAAGCCGAAGGTTATTTTCCAATGACAGAGCGCTATAGTATGCTCTATACTCCACAGGACATGAAACTTGCCGCAGAATATGCTGCAGCTGAAGCGATCAATAGCGGAATTACCTGCTTAAATGACTTCAATCATAATGCGAGGAGTCCGGAATATGTAATGGCCAGTTTTGATGCTCTTGCTGAAGCAGGTTTGCGCGGACATGTAGCTTATGGTCCTTACCGCGACCTGAGTTCTGACACTCCTACAGATTTTGATGGGATTAAAAAGGTACTAGAGGCGACTAAGGATGTGGAAAAATATCAAAATATAAGTCTTGGACTGGGAGCACGTTCGGTCGATTCAAAATTTCTTAAAGAAGACTGGTCCCGTGCCCGTGAATTAGGTCTTCCTATTACCATTCATGCCAGTTCTAATGAAGAACAAAAAGGACAGATCTCAAAATTGGCAAATATCGGCCTGCTGGGAGAGGATGTTAATATTATACACGCAAATGCTATTACAGATGAAGAAATCGTGGCAGTCGAAGAAGCGGGAGCTTCTATTACAATGACGCCCTACAGCGAAATGCGTATTGGATTTGGATTTCCGCAGGTAAATCGCCTAATGCACAGTGAAATTAACCTTGGAGTAGGGGTGGATACCACGGCACTTTCTGGTAACGCTGATTTGCTTTCAGTTTTAAAGCTTTTGCTGAATATTGGTAATGCTGAAACAAAAGACGAATTTGCAACAGATCCCAGAGAGGTGCTGAAAATGGCTACTATTAACGCTGCAAAACTCTTAGGTATCGAAAAGGAGACAGGTTCTATAATTCCGGGTAAAAGTGCGGACTTAATATTATTAAGGAAAAACGATCTGAACTTTTCTGCAAGTACGCAGCCCTATCATTTGGTAGTTGAAGCAGCTCAGCCCGCAAACGTGGAATTTGTTTCTGTAGGCGGCAGGATTTTGAAGAAGAATGGAACACTTTTGAATATTGACGCCAGGGATCTTGTAAAAAGAGCTAAAGCAACACTTCAAAGAATGGAGGAGCAGGTAAGCAACTAGCAAAAAAGAGACTATCTAAAAATTCCAGTTTTCGTCGTGTTAAATAAAAGATGACGGAATTAAAATTTTTAAATAATCTCTTAGTAAGTTATTGCGGCTTTTTCGCCTGAAAATTAAGGTTTATCCGTCTCTGAATCGGGATGATCTTTGGCCTTATCGCGATCTGGTCTGGCTCCACGTTCATTAAACTGAAAGTTTTGCTCATCGGGATTCGGGTTTTTATCAGAATCAGGAAGACTGTCGTTACTCGCAGGAATGTCCAAATCTTTTCCTGTAAAGTCTACCGGTCTTTCTCTATCCAATGCCTTGTCCTGACCTTTATTCATGCTGCGGCCTTTTTCATTAAGTGCCTGTTTATCTTCTTTTGTAACATCAGGATTATAAGGTAAATCTTCTTTCTTTTCCTTTGGTTCTCTCTTTAAATCTTCGTTCGCTTTACTCATATCTTTCTGTTTTACTCGATTATCTTAATTAAATGCTCCAGGGTTTGCCTCCCAGTAAATTTTTATTTTCACCTTGTTGGATTACCCGGAAGGATTTAATTAAATGTAAAGATTGTATCTATAACAGCAATTTATTACCGGTTAAAATCTCGTTAAAGCTTACAGATGCAGGCGATCTTCATCCTGGCCTATATTTGCCAATTATCGCCATACTCCTGGAGGAGTGACTACTTCAGAAGAAAAGACAGCAACAGAGTTTGAAAGGAGACCTTTTACCCCAAAAATATCCTCAAAGGTTTCAAAAACCTGAAAGAACTCTTTTGATTCAAAAACGTTTGACCAGGCCCAGATTCTAAACCTTGGCAGGATTTTGATAAAAGTGCAGTCTCAAATTTGCCAATTATCATCCTGTTGTTGAACGAAAGAAGTTTTAAAGTAATAAAAAAAGGGTAAAGTCCTGAGACCTTACCCTTTTCAGAAAAAATGTTGGGGGTTTTTTTTTAAATTTCTCCTTCAGAGTCTAGCATAGCTAAGAACTTGTCGAGGTTAGGAAGAATTACAATTCTGGTTCTTCTGTTCTTGGCCATGTTATCCTTAGAGTCATTTTCGACTAAAGGATCATAGCTACTACGTCCTGCTGCAATAAGTTTTTCTGGAGAAACGCCATATTTATCCTGTAGGAGACGTACAATAGAAGTAGCTCTTCTTACACTTAAATCCCAGTTATCCTGTAGGTAAGAATTTTCTACCATAGTTCGGGAATCTGTATGTCCTTCTACCATTACCTCCATAGTAGGTTCCGATTTAATTACTTCAGAAAGTTTTTTAAGTAGATCATGCGCCTGATTACTTACGCGGTAACTTCCACTTCCAAAAAGAAGTTTATCGGAAACATCGATCATTACTACGGTTTTATCCACCTTAATATCTATATTCTCATCATCCGCTCCTTCAGAAATAGAATTTTTCAGGTTATAGGACACTGCAAGATTAATGGAATCTTCAAGAGTTTCGGCTCCCTGAACAGCTGCAGGATCCATCTTTGCGATGGTGGACCTCATTTGATTTCTGTTGTTATTAGACATTGCGGTGAGGTCATTCATTTCCATTTTCTCGTCGTTAGACTCACGAAGAGAATTAATTTTTGCATTATAATCTGCTACACGGGATTCAATTGCAGCATATTTCCCTTCTATTTCTTCTTTTGCAACTTGTGTTTTTTGTAACTCACTTCTGGTATTATTCAGGTCACTTTCCAATGCCACATATTTCTTTTTAGAAACACATGAGCTGAACATAGCTGCTGATAATACTGTTATTGCGATCGTTTTCTTCATAATAAAAATTTAGATTAGATTCTTTTTTGTTGATTGTAGGAATATATTTTCCAGAATAGTGCCATAATTAATAAAATACGTACTCGTGGTACAGACCTAATAATTCATAAATTTACTATTTTTCAGCATTCACAGTGGCTGGCGAGGGGTTTAGTATAGTTTTCCATAAAATAGTAATGAGTATTTTCTTTTAATTATCATTTTGATAAAAGAGAATAAAATTGTGGAAATAAACCTTAAACTGTGAATTTTTGCCACAGTTTGAGTTGCATAATTTATAGTAGTATGCAGGTTTCAAAAATTGCTTTTGGTTTTGTTTAATATACCTTTTACACGTTTTAACAATTTTTAATTGAACCTTAAGAAAATATAAACTCACAAAACTTCTTAATCAGCAGCCTTTATAATAGCTTTGGAAATTGTACCAACAGTTGATTTGAAAAAAAACAAAAGAATACTCATAAAGATTCTGAAAATCCTGGCTAAGATCCTGGCAGGAATTCTTATTTTATTACTTATTATTATTCTATTTGTCCGCAGTCCCTGGGGGCAAAATATAATTAAAGACAAATTTATTTCTTCAATAACAGACAAGACCAATACTGTTATAGAACTTGATAAACTTTTTATCACTTTTTCCGGAGATATTAGCGTGCAGGGACTTTATGTAGAAGATAAAGAGGGAGATACTTTGGTTTATTCCAGATCGCTGGAAGCCGATATTCCGCTATGGCCAATTATTAACGGTGAGGGAATAGCTGTAGATGAACTTGATTGGGACGGATTAAGGGCAAATATTACCCGAAAAGATTCTGTAGAAGGATTTAATTTTCAGTTTTTGGTGGATGCGATGATGCCCGCCGATACTACTACAACTGCAGCAAATAATACACAACAGGATACTACAGCTACACAACAGTTTTCTATAGGAGATGTATACTTCTCTAATTTTAATATTACCTATAAAGATGATGTAACAGGGATGGTTGCCGGGATAAAAATGAAAAACCTGGAAGTGGAAATGCAGGAAACCGATCTCGAAAATATGCGTTTTGAGGTGGCTTCGGCAAGTCTTTCTAATACAGATTTTGAATATCTGCAGACAAAACCTTTTCCGGAATCGCCAGAACAGGAAGAAGCACCATTACCCTATATTTCTGTTAACTCTTTAACTATTGATAATGTGAACGGGGAATATGAATCTATTCCGGATGGTATTCTCGCTCGTTTTGATATTGCTGAATTAAATACGTCGGCACCGGTTATGGATTTGGCAAATAACGTTATTGAGGTCGATAATTTGGATTTAAACAACTCCATTATTT
This sequence comes from Autumnicola psychrophila, assembly GCF_031846645.1. Taxonomy (NCBI): domain Bacteria; kingdom Pseudomonadati; phylum Bacteroidota; class Flavobacteriia; order Flavobacteriales; family Flavobacteriaceae; genus Autumnicola; species Autumnicola psychrophila. Next base: position 201,358 of record NZ_JAVRHN010000003.1, on the reverse strand, counting down.
ATATGGATATGAAAACCTCTCCAACGGAAGGCAATACTCCGGCAGATTCAACAGAAGTTGAAACACCTCCCGCAGAAGAAGGTTTCCAATGGCCGGAATGGACCTTGGATGTAGCGGAAATAAATTTGCGGTCTAATGACATCACTTATTTGGCAAATAACGCCCTGCCAAAGACGGGCGAGTTTAATGCTGAAGCTCTTGTACTGCAGAATTTAACAATGGAAATACGCAATCTTTATCTAAAAGATAAAACTGCAGGAGCAGAATTTAATAAACTTGAATTTCAGGAATCTTCAGGAATAGATTTTAACGAGCTAGCTTTTAATCTCCAGATTTCTGAAAGTCAGCTGGAACTTTCAGGCTTAACGTTCGCTGCCAATGACAATTTTATAAAAGGCGAATTTTCCGCAGAATATGATAGTCTGGACGATTTCATAAATGCTCCGGAAAATGCGCAGTTACGCGCCGATTTAAGAAGGTTTGAAATCGCGTTGCAGGAGCTATTCCGTTTTCAGCCAGATCTAAAGAACAACGAATATCTTGTAAACCTTAGCAAAAAGAGAATAACAGGAAACCTGAGAATGGAAGGGCCGGTGGCTTTTCTTCAAATCCCTTCAGCAACTATAAACTGGGGCCAGAATACACGTATTTCTGCCAGGGGAAGTATTCAGAATCCGACAGAGCCAGATAATTTAAAATTTGATTTCCCCAGCGTTGAACTTGTTTCTACAAAATCTGATCTTAATCAGATCATTGAAGAAGACAGTCTAGGAATAAGCCTTCCTGAGAGAGTACGTTTAACAGGAAATTTAAGAGGGAGCCCAGACAACATAAATGCTATGGCCCAGCTTAATACTTCTGAAGGAAACATAAATCTTGATGGTAGTTTTCTTAACAGGGAACAAATCGCATTTGATGCCGACCTTCAGGTAGATAGTCTTCAATTGGGCAAAATTCTTCAGAATGAACAATTGGGACCGCTCAGTTTAACCTTAACAGCTTCAGGGGAGGGTAGTGACCTAAATAGCCTGGACGCTAAGTTGCAAACCACAATTTCAAGTTTTCACTATAATAATTATGCTATTGAAGACCTGAATATTTCAGGTGACATTGAAGATGGTCAGGGAACTATTACTTCAGATTATAAGGATGAAAATCTTAACGCCGAACTTGCAGCAAACGTGCTCCTGGATTCCGTCTCTCCCGTTGTAGATCTTAAACTTAATGTAATAGGTGCCAATTTAACCAAATTTGGAGTCACACAAAGGGAAATGAGAACGGCATTCCGTTTACGTGGCATTTACGAGGGAACCGCTGATGGTTTCCAGGTGATTTCAAGTATTAATGACGGGGTGGTGGTATACGATAACAAAAGCTACCTCCTTGGTGAATTTGGTGCCGCCGCATATGTAACTCCAGATAGTACGGCGATGGCGGTAGATAATAGGATGCTGAACTTAAGGCTGAATTCTAATACCAATCCTGCAGGATTTGTAGATGCTATTATAAGACATTATCGGCGTTACCTAACTGACGATATCGAAACGCCCGACACTTTAGTCGATCCGGTAGAACTTGAAATGAGAGGAAAAATAATTCCTGCACCTATTATGCGCGAAGTTTTTCTTACCAGTCTGGAAGAATTGGATACTATAGACCTTAGTGTTAATTTTGACGAAGAAGAAAGGTTGCTAAGTGCTTATGTGAAAATTCCATATGTTAATTATGCCGGAATGGAGGTGGACAGTCTTCAGTTTGACCTCGATTCTGAACCTGGTAAATTTGATTTTAATCTTGGTTTTAAAACTTTGGCAGTTGGTCCTCTGGACATAAAAGAAACCATTTTAGATGGGAATATAGAAAACGAGAATCTTTACCTGGATTTCAGGTCCTTTTATAATGATGAGCAACTTGTTCATGTGCAAACAGAAACCTCAAAAGAAAATGATACGGTAAGAATCCATATCAACCCTGAGGAACTTATCCTAAATCGAAATCAGTGGAATATTCCGGCAGACAATGAAGTACTTTTTGCAGATCAGTTCATTAAATTCAACAATTTTAAGATTGACAGGGATCAGCAGGAATTTACTCTCACTAACAATCAACCCGATGTAGAAGAAGAACACATCGCCCTGAATTTCTCTAATTTTAAGCTCGCTACATTTTTAACTTACCTTAATCCTGTTGATACTCTAGCAACAGGAAGGATGAACGGGGAGTTTGTATTGCAGGAGCCATTTGGCAGTACCGGGATTCTGGCAGATTTAGAAGTTAATCAATTCAATCTACTTAATGTAGATATGGGTACGCTTAGTCTAAATGGTGAATCGCTGGGGGATCAAAATTACGATTTTGGTCTTGCAACCAGCGGAGGAAAGGTAGATATGGAGTTAGCCGGAAATTATAAGGTACAGGATACTACGGCTCAACTGGACATGACGCTGGACCTTCAAAAAGTGGAAATGTCTGCACTGGCCGGTTTCTCTATGGGTGCCGTAAGCAGTGGCGAAGGAAATTTTTCGGGACAGATTCAAATTAATGGAACCACCGCCGATCCTAATTATGACGGGGAGCTGAACTTTAATGAGGCTACTTTTACCGTTGCCATGCTGGATGCGCCATTTACACTTCCAAACGAAACACTTACTTTTGATAATCAGGGACTTTACTTCTCCAACTTCACCATAGAGGATGTAAATGACAGTGCGCTGGTATTGGACGGTGAAATTAATACCGAAGATCTTTTAAATCCTGCTTTTGATTTAAGCATAAAAGCCGATGATTTCCAGGCGCTCAGTTCTACTGCAGAAGATAATGAGCTTTTTTACGGTACTGCAGTTTTTGATGTTGATGCCAATTTAACCGGAGATCTAAATCTTCCAAGATTAGATATGGAACTGGATATTGGTTCCAAGACAAATGTTACCTACGTAATTCCTGAAACGGAATTACAGATGCAGCAAAGAGACGGGATAGTTGTTTTTGTAAATCGTCAAAATCCTGATGCGATTCTTACTGAAACCGAAGAAGAAACGGCCGTAGTTTCCGGCGTAAACGTGGATGCTTTTGTAAACGTTAATGAAGATGCTATTTTCAGTATTATTATAAGCGAAGAAACAGGAGATCAATTCCAGGTACAGGGAGAAGGAGAACTTAATATGAATGTTTCTCCAAATGGACGAACCACTCTTACCGGAAGATATGAAATGAGTGACGGTTTTTATGAAATGAGCCTCTATAATCTCGTTACAAGGAGGTTCGAAATTGTCGAAGGAAGTACAGTTACCTGGTATGGAGATCCATATAATGCCGGTTTGGATATAAGGGCCAGGTATAATGTAGAAACTTCGGCAAGTGCCTTAATGGCCTCTCAAATTTCGGGTATAGATGTAAATGAAAGAAACAGGTATAAGCAGGAGCTTCCGTTTCAGGTGTTTTTAAATATTGAAGGAGAACTGACCCAACCAAGACTTTCTTTTGGTCTTGACATGCCTGAAGAAGAGCAGGGAGCAATTGGAGGTCAGGTTTATGGAAGAATTCAGCAGCTTAATGAGCAGGAACAGGAGTTGAATAAGCAGGTATTCTCCCTTTTGGTACTTAACCGTTTTTATCCAGATGCAGGTTCTGCTGGAACTTCTGGTGGTATAGCCACTATTGCCAGGGATAATTTAAATCAGGCGCTTTCAGATCAACTAAATTTATTTTCAGATAAATTGTTGGGGGACACAGGGCTGGAACTCGATTTTGGTCTGGATAGTTATACAGATTATCAGGGAAATGCCCCACAGCAAAGAACAGAGCTGGATATTGCTGCCCAAAAGCGATTCCTGGATGACAGGTTAATTGTTCGTGTAGGAAGCGAGGTAGATATCGAAGGAGCAAACAGCGATCCTCGTGATACCAATCCATTAATTGGGAATGTAAGTCTCCAGTATTTATTAACTGAAGATGGCCAGTTTAGGTTGAAAGGTTTCCGAAGAAATCAGTATGAAAATGTAATTGACGGGCAGGTAATCGTTAGTGGTCTTGCCTTTATATTCACTCAGGAATTCAATAAATTTTCTGAACTCTGGGATGCTCTTTTAATGCAACAGGAAGAAAAAGCGAAAGCAAAAGAAGAGGAGGAAACCGGAGTGGAAAATACTCCGGGAGAAGATGAAATTGATGATAACCAGGACACAAAAAAATAAATATTGAAACAGGTGCGGAAATTCAAGCATTATATAATACCTGCTTTACTTGCAGTTTTTACAGTATACTCCTGTAGTGTGGAGAAATTTATTCCTGAAGATAAACTGCTGTACACCGGCGCCGAATTGGAATTAGACACCACCAGTCAAATTAATGACCTGCCGGAGGTAAGAAGTGAACTGCAGGAAGTATTGCTGCCAAACCCGAACAGTGAATTTTTGGGAATGCGTCCCGGGTTGTATTTTTATTATAAAGCACAGCGGGAGAAACCAGGGTTTATAAATGAATTTTTAAATAAGAAGATCGGGGAGGAGCCAGTTTATCTTTCTGACGTTGAAACTGTAAATACTCAGGATCTTATTCTTAACCGCCTGGAGAATCGTGGATTTTTCTATAGTACAGTAGGGAGCCAGGTTAATGAAGATGAAGAGAGTAAGGAAGCAAGTGTTTTATACAGAGCGGAATTATCCCAACCTTACCTTCTGGAAAACTACAGGCTGGACAATGACTCCCTTATCGTTTATAAAGAAATTCAGGATTATTTACCAGAATCTCCTTTGAACGAAGGAATGCGTTTTGATTTACCGGTAATGAAACTGGAGAGGGAAAGAATAGATAATTATTTAAAAGGAAAGGGATATTATAATTTTAATCCCGGATTTTTAATTTTTGAAGCAGATACTAATCAATACGACAATAAGAAATTTGATCTTTTCCTGAAGCTGAAAAAAGATGTACCTCCTAAAGCAATTATTCCTTACCGCATTGCCGAAGTTAATGTTTATCCGCATTATACCGTAGGCAACGATTCCCTTCAGCTGGATACGGTACATTTCGAAAATAAAAACTATATAAGGGACGAAGAATTTTTTAAACCGAAGCGACTGGATCCATATATTCTCATAGATGAAGGGGATTTATACAGCCCAGATGTGTCTGGTAATACAAGCCGCAGGTTAGGCTCTATAGGCGCCTATAAATTTGTAAATATTAGTTACGATGAAATAGATTCCACAGCAACGGACAGCCTTGGTCTTCTTGAAGCTAACATTTACCTTTCACCCTTAAGTAAGCGATCTATAAGGGCAGAAATTCAGGCAGTAACTAAATCCAACAACTTCGCAGGTCCAACATTAGCAATAACTTACAGCAACAGGAATTTATTTAAAGGTGGTGAAATTCTTAATATTACCGGGAAAGTGGGTTATGAAACCCAAATTGCAGGAGGGGACAATGCAGGATTGAGTACTCTTCAATTAGGATTAAATACCGACCTTATTTTTCCAAGATTATTGTTTCCTATTTCTATAGATGACAATTGGTTTGATTATTCCATTCCAAAAACAAAGGTAGGTTTAAGTTTTGATTACATGAACAGGACCAATTTGTTTACTCTGGGTTCTGTTCTTGCGAGCTTCGGTTATTTATGGGATGCGAACCGCTATATCACTCATGAGTTAACACCAATTTCAATAGCCTACACTAAACTAACCGACACCAGTCCGGAATTTGACCAGATTCTGGAAGACAATCCATTTTTACAAAGTAGTTTTGAGCAGCAGTTCATTGCCGGCATCACTTATTCATTTACCTATAATGGAATGGTAGACACTAACAAAACTCACCAGTTTTTTATAAATAACACCTGGGACATTGCGGGAAATACGTTAAATCTTCTCAGCGGAAGTTCTACGGAAGAAGAAGAACCTAAAGAGCTATTTGGGCAGGAATTTGCGCAATATGTCAAATCTGATATTGACCTTCGGTATCACTTTAACTTTGGGAAAGAACAGAAAATAGCCACGAGACTTTTTGCCGGGTATGGTTACGCTTATGGCAATTCTGAAGTTCTACCTTTTATTAAACAATACTATTCTGGTGGTCCGTATAGTGTAAGAGCGTTTAGAACCCGTTCACTTGGCCCCGGGAGTTATTCTGCAGATGAAGACGAGGGCATTAGTTTCTTTGACCGTACAGGTAATTTGCGGCTTGAGGGAAACATAGAATATCGTTTTCCTGTATTCCAGTTCCTAAAAGGTGCTGTTTTTGCTGATGCCGGGAATGTATGGAATACTCAGGTTAATTCCCTTGAAGAAGGCGAAGAACGAACTGAATTTCAGCAAGAATATGTGGAAAGTGGAGAGTTTGAATCAGACTTTATATCAGAATTGGGGATTGGAGTAGGGGTAGGCCTTCGGGTAGATATACAGAGCTTTGTGATAAGATTTGATCTCGCTGCACCAATGCACGACCCGGCCTTGCCAGAAGGAGAGCGTTGGATCTATGATTTTGGTAGTCCTGTTTTTAACTTCGCAATAGGATATCCATTTTAGTGCTGAAGTTTAGGTCCAAAACAGAGGTCGCCTGCATCACCAAGACCCGGAACAATATATCCTCTTTCATCTAGTGTGTTGTCTATAGTTGCAATCCAGAGATGACTATTTTCAGGATATTCTTTGCTAACATATTCAATTCCTTCCTGCGCTCCAATTACAGAAACTAAATGTATTTCTTTTGGATTTCCCATCGTCTCCAGTGCTTTTAGGACATTCACAAAAGAACTTCCGGTAGCGAGCATAGGATCTGCCAGGATCAGTATTTTTCCTTCCAAAGAAGGAGAAGCCAGATATCCCACTAGTATTTCAAACTCTTCATCGTCGTTGGGATGATGTCTGTAAGCAGAAATAAATGAATTTTCTGCATCATCAAAGTAATTCAGTAATCCTGTATGAAGTGGCAATCCTGCCCTTAAAATAGAACAAACTACAATTTCTTCTTTGGGTAATTTCATTTTTACTTCTCCAAGGGGAGTGATGATATTCTCAGAGCCATAACGCAAACTTTTACTCAATTCATAGCCCAAAATTTCACCTAATCTTTCGATATTTCTCCTGAAGCGCAGGCGATCTTTTTGTATAGTAATATCCCGCAATTGCGCTACAAATTTGTTTGCTATAGACTCTTTTTCCAAGAGGTGATGTACAGTCATAATATAATTTCCTTTAAGAGGGTAGAATATATAGCAATTTACCATGTACAGCAATATTGAACAACTTCTTGTAGTTATTTATTACTACTCGTTGTGATCAAAACGTCATTTGCTATTTCTGCCATGCAATCTTTTAATTAGTATCTTTAGATAATTAACCATTCATAATATTATAATGCAAAAATATGGCAGAATTACTTCTCCGGGTACTTTACAATTTGAACGGATATTTCAGAATGAAATCCTGGAAGTATGGGATTATTTGACAGATTCTGATAAGCGGGGGCTTTGGCTTGCTTCCGGAAACATGCAAATGGCAGTAGGAGGGGAAGTTAACCTTGTTTTTCAACATAGAAATCTGTCGATGCAGGAAGATACTGTGCCAGAGAAATTCAGGGACGAAGTATGTGGAAACATCCTGAAGGAAAAGCTCACATAACTGAATCCTCCGGAATTGCTTAGTTTTACGTGGAGCGGTGATTCTGTAGTGACTTTTCAACTGGACGAGAGAGAAGAGCAAACTCACCTTACACTTACCCATCATAATCTGGGAAAGAATAAAGGGACATTAATTGGCATTTGTAGTGGATGGCATACTCATTTAAATATACTTTCAGACAGGTTGGAAGGTAGGGAACCAAAGGGTTTTTGGATGGCTTATAGTGAAGTGGAAGCTGAATATGTCCAAAGAATCGCGACTACGAAGTAACCCCTGTAAAATCATGTTTTGATTTGTATCTTTGGCTGTATTTTTGATTATGTGTAAACTGATTTTACCTGTCAATTTATAAAATTTTGAAATGAAATATTTCTTCACCTTAATTTTCATATTTGGATTCACTATTGGAAGCAAGGCTCAGATAGAAATTCCAAGGTCTACAAATACTGGAACTCTTTTACCGGCTGAACCCGAAAACAATAATACTGGTGCTTTTTCTTCATTCCGACTAAATAAGGAAGAGGAAAAAGAGAATAACTTCTTAAAAAAGGAACCCAGGAAACTTGACTTCAGGGAAACAAAAAATGAGTTTTTAACTGCCGGTGATGCGGTAGAAGAAAAGTGGAAAAAAGACAAGGAAGCTAAAGAAGAATATAGAGGAGATCAATATCTTGGGGATTTTACTACTAAAGGCGCTTATGTGGAATTGTATTGTCGTGATCATGAATTTGTTGATGGCGATCGCGTAAGAATTTCGGTTAATGGTGTTGTTGTGGAACCAAGTGTAGTATTGGGTGGTGGTTACCGTCCTATTCTTATTACCCTGGACAGTGGACTGAATAATATCGAGTTTGAAGCCCTTAACCAGGGATCTTCGGGACCAAATACTGCCGAGCTTCGGGTTTTTGATGCCCAGGGACAACCTGTTACCCGTAACATATGGAACCTGCTTACTGGTGCAAAAGCCAGCATGATTGTCTTAAAACAATAGCTGAAGATTATAAGCCCTACAATTGGAGAAAGATTTCTCTCAGTTCCTCCTGTACTTGTATCGTTCGGGTTCTTAAAGTCTATGCCTAAAAATTCACATTTTCATACTTTTCTTTACGAAAAGTAAAAAATTAATAAAAAAACTACTATTGCAACGTTAAAATAACGGCTGTTTAACGTTTAATTATATTTTATTCCCTTTATCTTAGTTTTTGTTGCCTTAATTTAGAAGAAACCAACTATAATAAATTATGGATACAACGCGTACAACACGAACGAGAACAGGTTTTGATGATCTAAAAGACAAGGTTACCCGGAGTTCCTGGGGCGCTATTTTTGCCGGTGCACTCACCGCATTGGCGATAGCTTTTCTTCTAAATTTGTTGGGCTTGGGAATAGGACTTACTTCTATAAACCCGATGACAGAATCTGATCCCCTCGCAGGACTTGGTACCGGAACTATTATCTGGTGGGGACTGTCTAACCTTGTGGCCTTATTTGTTGGAGGTATGGTGGCAGGACGCATGTCTGGTTTTCCTTCTTCTGCAGATGGTGGAATTCACGGATTCCTTGCCTGGGCACTTTATGCAATAGTTACTTTTTATTTTCTTACTTCTACCGTAGGATCAATAATGAATGGAATTGGTAGTGCCGTTTCAGGAATATTTGGTGGTAACCAATCAGAAAAGATTTCTGTACAAATAGATGAGGCACAGCAGCAAAGTCAGGATCAGGCCAATTTTTCTATTGAAAAGGCAAAGCAACAGGTACTTCAGGTATTAAATACTGCAGAAAAATATGATGTAGTGCCGGAAGAGGCGTCTACAGACACCCGCCAAATGCTGGAAAATCCGCAGGTCGATGCACAAGGTTTAATAAAATCTATGGACATTGAAGAGTCTTTTAATGATCTTTCTTATAATATAGACGATAGCGGAAATCTCAATATTGAGCTTGAGGGTAATGGAGAATATATTCAAACGGAAGAATTAAAAAGTTATCTTACTGAAAATACACAGCTTAGCGAATCAGAAATAGACGGAATGATTCAAAAGTGGGAAACTAATATTCAGCAGGCTGTTGAGGACGCTGAACAGGCTTTTGCCGAGGCAAAACAAAAAGCTGTAGAGCTAAGTGATAAAATTACTGACGCGATTGGAAACTTCAGCCTTATCGCTTTTGGTGTCTTGCTTCTTGGTGCATTAGCTGCTTTCTTTGGAGGTAGTTTAGGTTCTCCGGAATTTACAGTTAATGAAGAACATAGAATTAAAGAAGAACATGACGATGATCACCGTCGCAGGGATCACAGATAATTTCAGAGGAATACAGAGAATAATAAAAGCCGCAAAGAAAATTTTTGCGGCTTTTTTAATGATTAAAATGTAGTTTTGCACTTAAAATAAACCCTCAAAAATGAAAAATATATTCGTTGTATTTCTGCTTATAGTATTTATTGCAGGTTGCTCCAGTATGAAGCGTACCACAACTACAGGAAGTACATTTACAAAAGAACAGGTACAAATGATAATGGCTGCAGACAGTTCCCAGCCAATGAGGGTTTTTAAAATCACCAACACCAGTGATTCCATTTTATTAAGAAGCAAAAGTGAAGACGTAAGGGTAGATCCTTCAGACCCTGTTTTAAGAAGATTTGTAAACCGACTGTACAAAACAGTTACAGACAGTATGTCGCTGGGCGCCGGAATTGCAGCACCACAGGTTGGAATTCTGAAGAATATCATTTGGGTTCAGCGTTTTGACAAAGAAAATTTCCCGTTTGAACTTTTTCTCAATCCTAAAATTATTCAGTATTCTGAATTAAAACAAGACTGTCTGGAAGGCTGTCTCTCTATTCCTGATCGTCGCGACACCACAAAGACGAGATCTTATGCCGTCCTGGTGGAGTATGATAAGCTGGATAATACACATCATGTAGAAATGGTAGAAGATTTTACGGCGGTAATATTTCAGCATGAAATTGATCACCTAAACGGAATCCTTTACCTGGACCATCTCCAAAAAGAAATCGAGGATGCTGCTGGCAATAACTTATAACTAAAGATTACCCTGGAAAAGGTTGTAAATATTGAATCCAAAGAGAATAAGGATTGTTACCAATGCAATAACAGTTGGAATAGGAATGTTATTTACGTTTAACGGGATATGGAAATAAGGCTTCTCTATATCTTCATTACGTTGTTTGTATCGTAATCGAAGTAAAGCAACGTTGACCATCCCAAAAACGATAAAGATAAAAATGTTACTGATACTGGCCACCACTTTCAGGTTTCCTATTAATCCGAATAATATAGCAATTATTGCGATCGCGATAATGGCGAAATTTGGCGTTTTTGTACCTATACCTTTTAATGTGGTAAATCGTTTCATCCACTCAATTCCGCTGTCTCTTGCTACGTCATAAACAAGCCGGGAAGTTCCCAGTATGTTGCTCAAAATAGTCTTACTGGTAGCAAAAAGCGCCACGATTACAAGAATTGTTGCTCCTATACTTCCCATTTTAGTCTCAATAACTGCTGCAAGAGGTCCATTGGAACTGGAAAGCTCTTCCCAGCCCATCACACTTATAGTACAAATTGCAATAAGAACGTAGATTAGCAAAACTGCAAGACCGCTTAACATTACGGCTTTTGGCATATTTTTTTCTGGCTTTTTTGTTTCCTCGGCCATCTTTACTAGATCTTCAAAACCTATATAGCTAAAGAAAATTAAAGCTCCTCCGGCTAATATTCCCGTCCAGCCCTTATCATTCATTTCCAGTAAATTTCTTGAGCCTATCTCTGGAAAACATACAACTACAACCAGACCAAGTCCCAGTAATGTTACAACAGTAGCAAAAGAATTGTAGTAAGAACTATATTTGGAACCCAGGATATTAAATAAAGCCATTAGTGCAATAATAACAATTACCACAATCCATGTAGGAACATTTATAAGCCGACTAAAATAATCGGCAAAACTAATCGAAATCGCAGCGGCTGCCACAATTCCCGTAAAGACCATAAACACAGACATATAATTTGCCGTCTTTTCTCCCAATCCCTGTTTAATATATTCAAAGCTGCCACCCGCATCAGGAAAGCGGCTTACAAATTCGGAATAAGATAAACCTGTAAGTAAAGCAACAAAAGCAGCTATTATAAAGCTGAGCCAGAGCATATTCCCACCCAGCGCCGCTGCCTGTCCTATAATCGCATAAATACCCGCTCCAACTATACCCCCTACACCAAACATCAAAACATCCCATAATCCCAGAGAGCGCTTTAGTTTTTCTTCTGCCATATTATATATAAAATTTCTGATTTTTCTGAATATAAGTTTTTCAGCAGGAACAGTGATAGGCTTTAAAAAGCTGTTAGGAAAAAAATAACATCTTTTTGTAAATCAACTTTTCCATTCAGCTCAGGCTAACTTTTGTTTAATAATATTTACAATTACTATAATCTAATCTAAACATTTGTTAAACATTTACTTTTTATGAACTGAGGCATTTATTTAAGTTTATTATTGTTTAAAACTATTTTTCTGAAAATTATCAAAGTAAATTCCCTGCCCATTAACGATGTGTTAGAAGATATATCAAAATCACTGTCTGTTCCATTAGAACGAAATTGTGAGGAATACTATGTGCAAATTCCTTCCCAAATGGGAAAGGGTACTATCAAGGGAATTAATTTTGAGAATGGACTTGGGTTTATACGCTACAGCTGTACCTTTAAAACTGATTTTGAGATTCAGTTCATTAAATCAGAAGTTCATCCTTTAAGGTTTATTTATGCTCATCAGGGGACAATAGGGCACCGTTTTGCTAACGAAACTACTATTCATCAAATTCATAAATTTCAGAATATTATAGTTGCCAGTGAGCAGAATAATGGACATGTAATTCGTTTTTCAGCAGGGAAATCCACAATTATTACCAGCATAGAGATAAGGCGTAGTGAATTTAAGTCGAAAACCGAATGTGAAATTGAAAGCATGAATTCTGAATTTCGAGACTTGTTAACCGATGTAGAAGCCAGGAAGCAATTTTATTATGAAGGTTTGTATAGCCTTCACATTTCTGAAATGTTCAAAGAAATAGAGAATTTTCAGGAACAGGATTTTCTAAATAAACTTTTCACAGAAGGTAAAGTGTACGAAATTATTGCACTCCAAATGTTGCAGTACCAGGATGATTTAAAAGATGTTGGTAACCGCTCTCTGTTACGCAGGTATGAGGTAGAGCAAATAGAGAAAGCTGCAGAAATGGTTAAACAGGATATAATCAACTTCCATAACATAGACCATATCAGCAGGGAAGTGGGATTAAATGCCAATAAACTCCAACAGGGATTTCAGGATTTGTACTCCCAGACTGTGAATGGTTATATTAATAAAGTAAGGCTGGATCTTGCACAAAATCTTCTTTTGAATACTGATCTTAGCCTTGCTGAAATTGTAGATCGCGTAGGTCTTATTAACAAAAGTTATTTTTCTAAAATATTTAGAGATAAGTACGCTATTTCACCTTCGCAGTACAGAAAAAATTATCGGAACTCCCCACAATAGATGTCATTAAAAGCAGGTTTATTTTTACTGATTTTGATCTTTTTAAAACCATGTCTTTTTTGTAACTTCAGGTAATACTAAAACACTATCTGTTATGAAAAAAGTTCTTATCGCTCTCGACTATAATCCCGTTTCTGAACAGGTCGCAAAAGCAGGCCACAAGCTTGCTAAACAATTAAACGCTCAAGTTTGCCTTATACACGTCCTTACAGATGTGAGTTATTATGGGATGCAGTATCCTACTTTTATGGGCTACGATGGTTATAACATTTCAGCCGATATGAATATGTCCACTGAAATGAGAAATTTTGCTGAAGAATTTTTAAAAACAGCAACAGATCACCTTGAGGATCCCAACGCAGGTTATCATCTGGCGGAAGGTGAAACCGATACCGCTTTACTTAATTATGCCGAAGAATGGAACGCAGATTTAATTGTGATGGGAACTCATAGCCATTCCACCCTGGAAAAACTGCTCGTAGGAACCATTGCTTCCCGAGTGCTGGAAAAAACGAAAATTCCGGTTTATATGGTACCAATTAAAAAGGAATAATTTCAGGAAAGAAACTTAACTTAGCAGGGTGCATAAAATGGCAATTTTCGTATTCGATATTTTTTAATTCTACATGCAAAATAAAATCCTGCAACACATAGAACAGGTTATTGATCTTGATCTTTCAGAAGAAAACGAATTCCTGAGCATACTTTCGGAAATTAGAATTTCCAAAAGGGAATTACTAATTGAACCGAGGCAGGAAGTACTTTCAGAATATTATGTGGTGAGCGGCTGCCTGGAAGCGTATTATCTTGATGAAAACGGAAACAGACACATAATCCAGTTTGCAGTTGAAGACTGGTGGATAAGTGACTTTGAAGCCTTTTTCAGCGGAAGCAAATCTGAACTTTTTGTAGAAGCCATTGAAAATTCCCATTTACTGGAAATTCAAAAAAGTAATTTGGAAACGCTCTATAAAAGAATTCCAAAGTTTGAACGATTTTTCCGAATTAAAACAACTAATGCCTTTGTAGCTTTGCGCGGCAGGATCATGTCTGCACTTCAAAAAAACAACAAGCAACGTTACATAGAATTTTGTGAACAGTATCCACAAATCGAGCAGCGTGTACCAAACTCGCATATCGCCAATTATCTTGGAATAACCCCGGAAAGCCTGAGCAGAATTCGCAAAGAATTTCTCTAGGCTTAACAATGTTTAACAGCCTTCCCTAACATACATCAAGCACATTATTACGGCTTTTTCAATAGCTTCGCACATCGAAATCATTTTCTCTAATAAAGGAAATCTTTTTCGTTTTCAGTAAAAAGTTTGAGCCTGATTTTCATATCAGGTAGAAGACTCCGGCTTCATGGGAATTAAATTGCTATGAAAAATTTAAAAATTCTGAAGTCGGTTTTGCTGAAAACAGTGAACCTTCCGCATTCTGGGTTTGCGATAAAACAACTCAGCTATAAACGATAAATAAAACTATGAGTAAAGAACAACCACTATTACAGCATTATAATCTTAATGGAATTCAACTGGCCAACCGTGTGGTAATGGCACCCATGACGCGGAGCAGGGCAGCTAATTCCGAAAATAAGCCGGAAGAAGGATTACACGATGTTTACTATAAGCAGCGGGCAGGTGCAGGTTTAATAATAACTGAAGGCGCACAGGTTTCTAAAGAAGCTGTGGGTTATGTAAATACTCCGGGCATCTTCAGCGATGCGCAGGTAGAAGGCTGGAAAAAGGTAACAAAAAGTGTCCATGAGGCCAATGGGAAAATTTTTATCCAGCTTTGGCATGTGGGCCGCATGTCTCATCCAGATTTTCATGATGGAAAAGCACCGCTGGCACCTTCAGCCATTAATCCGGAAGCAAAAGCTTTCACTCCTGAAGGTTTCAAGGATACTGTTACTCCAAAGGAAATGACTATAGAGGATATCCAGCGCACAATTCAGGATTTTAAAAAAGCTGCAAAAAATGCAATGGAAGCAGGGTTTGACGGAGTGGAAATACACTCATCAAACGGTTATTTACTGCACCAGTTCTTCAACGCAACTTCCAATCATCGTACAGATGATTATGGAGGTACAAAAGAAAAGCGCGCCCGTATTTTATTCGATATTATTGATGCTCTTAAAGAAGTGATGCCAGAAAATAAAATTGGGTTAAGATTGAATCCTTCTCTTAACGGAATCTTTGGGATGACGATGGATGAAGAGACGATCCCTACTTTCGATTATATTATTGAAAAACTGAACGAATTTGATCTTTCTTACCTGCATTTATCAGAACCTTTTAACGACGTTTCTGATGTTCCTTACGCAGAGACGCAAATTGCCAAACGTTACCGCCCAATTTACAACGGAACAATTATAATCAATTCGAATTTTGATCAAGAAAAAGGAAATAAAGTTATAGAAGAAGGCAATGCCGATCTTGTTGCCTATGGAAAGCCTTACATTTCCAATCCAGATCTCGCAGAGCGTTTTGAACAAAATGTTCCGTTATCAGATTGGAATGAAGATACATTTTACACTCCGGGAAAAGAGGGCTATACAGATTATGAAGCGAAAACACAGAAGGAAGAAGTGAATTAAACAAACACTTCTAATTTATTACTGAAAGTCCTGTCCCATTAGTGCATAAAGAAGTCCTTCTGAAATTCTTCAGAAGGACGATAATTGGCATTTTTGGCACAGGACTTTTTTAGTACTTTATAACGTTTTTACCAATAGATTTGCCCGATTCCTGAAGTTTATGAACGTCTCTAAAGGTTTCAGCTTTTAATCCGTGAAAAGTTTTATTTAATGTTGATTCCAGAATTTCCTCCTCCAGTAAACTGGAAATTCTTTCCAGGATTTCATGCTGTTTGTGCATATCTTCAGTTTCAAACATTGGTCGCGTAAACATAAGCTCCCAATGAAAAGCCACACTCTTATTTTTAATTTTATTTAGATCTACAGGATCTTTGGTCTCCACAATAGAACAAATGTGTCCCTGTGGTTTAATTAATTCTGCCATGGCGTTCCAGTGGATGTCTGTATTGGAGAAATTCAGGATATAATCTACCTGATCAAATCCTTTACTTTTCATCTCTTGTTCTAGGTTCTTATGGTTTACCACTACATCTGCACCTCTTTCGCGGCACCATTCTTCAGTTTCATCACGTGAAGCTGTTGCGATTACTTTTAACTGTGTTAATTTTTTCAGGATCTGAATTCCTATAGAACCAACTCCGCCGGCACCTCCAATAACAAGGATGACCTTATTATTTCCGCTATTTTCAGTAATAGGAAGTCTTTCAAAAATACATTCCCAGGCAGTAAGAGCGGTGAGGGGCATTGCTGCAGCCTCTTCCCAGGAAAGGTTTTGAGGTTTATGTCCCGCGCTTCTTTCATCAACTAGCTGATATTCTGCATTACACCCGGGACGACCAATTGCTCCCGAATAAAAGACTTCATCTCCTTTTTTAAAGTTTTTGACACTTTCCCCAACCTCTTCTACAGTTCCTGACGCATCCCAACCTATAATCTTCGGATTTTCCAGTTCTTTATCTTTAGCAGCACCTCGACGGACTTTAAAATCTACAGGGTTTACCGAGACGGCTTCAATTTTGACAAGCAAATCATTTTCCCCGGGCGAAGGTTTTTCAGTTTCAAATTCAATAAAACTATTTTGATCTTCTACAGGAAGACTCTTTTTAAATCCTACGGCTTTCATAATATTTCAATTTTTTTATTCAGGTTAAAGTACAAATTAGATATACGACCTGCAATTCATTATTAATTTTGCTGAACAACACCGGCTTTTAGCTCTATAATGAGTTCAGAAAAATTAGCAATAAAATAGTTAGACTTCAATAATTTACATTTTTATTTAAGAGTTATTCTAATATAATTAAAACACTTATATTTGCAGGAATAAATGGATATACAATCATATTTCTTTCCTAAAATTCAAGATAAAAGTGGTCAACATTTTTATTTTTCCCATATAATTACTAATTTATACTTATAAACTAAAAACAATTTAAATAGACGAATGGCAAAATCTCAACAAACATTTAATAAAATCGAGAAAGAAAAACAACGTGCAAAAAAGCGCGAGGAGAAGCGTAAAAAGAAAGAAGAACGCAAATCAAGCTCCAAAGGAAGTTCTTTTGAGATAGCCTATGTTGACAAGAATGGAAATCTTACAGATACTCCACCAGATCCTGAAGACAAAGTAGAAATTGATGCTTCGGAAATTGAAATTGGGGTTCCGAAAAAAGTGGAAGGTGAAGAAGAAGACAAGCATGCTCCAAAAGAAGGAAAAGTTTCTTTCTTCGATCACTCCAAGGGATTTGGTTTTATTATAGACAGCAATACCCAGGAGAAGCATTTTGTTCATGTTAGCGGATTAATTGATGAGATCGATGAAAATGATAAAGTGACTTTCGAACTTGAAAGAGGGATGAAAGGTATGAACGCGGTTAGGGTTAAAAAAATCTAATACGCGCCAGCTCAATTTTATAACTTACAGGAATTTTCCTGAAGTAATATAACCTAAAGCTCCATTTTATGGAGCTTTATTTATTCTTTATACTTTTTAGGAAAAAAATTCCTAAAAAATTCACATAATAGTCCGCTCAATGGCAACATCTCAAAAAAATCAGCAGGAAATACTTGAAAAGCTTGGAATTAAAGCACTTAATCCCATGCAGCAAGAGGCACTGACTTCCATAAAAACTAAAAAAGATACTATTCTTTTGTCTCCCACAGGAACAGGGAAAACGCTTGCTTTCCTGTTGCCAGTCATTGATGAGCTGGATCCAAATCTGGAAGAAGTACAGGTTTTAATTCTTGTACCGTCACGCGAGCTGGCTATCCAGATAGAGCAGGTAACACGGGAAATGGGTTCCGGGTTTAAGGCCAATGCAGTTTATGGAGGCCGGGCTTTTTCCAAAGATAAGATTGAACTCAGCCATCCTCCGTCCATTCTTATTGGTACTCCGGGTAGAGTTGCAGATCATCTTAGGCGGGAAACTTTTTCAGTCGAAAATGTGAAAATTCTGGTACTCGATGAATTTGATAAGTCTTTAGAAGTTGGGTTTGAAGCAGAGATGAAAGAAATCATAAATTTTCTTCCACAAGTGGAGAAGAGAATCCTTACTTCAGCAACCCAGAATATTAAAATACCATCTTTTGCAGGTTTAAAGGAGCCGGAAACCATCAATTATTTACAGGAAGGCGTTGCCGGACTACATACAGAAGTAGTGGTTGCTCCAAAACGGGATAAACTGGAAACACTGCTAAAATTGCTGCAAAGTACCGGAAATGAACCGGGCATCATTTTTTGCAATTTCAAGGATAGTATCCAGGAAGTCAGTGATTTTCTAAAACAAAACGGAATGAACCACGCCTGCTTTTCGGGAGGAATGGAACAAAAGGATCGCGAAAGAGCGCTGATAAAGTTCCGTAACGGAACGCATCGCCTTATTATCGCGACAGATCTCGCAGCGCGGGGAATAGACATTCCTGAAATTAAGTTTATTATCCATTATGAACTTCCGCATAGAAAAGAAGAATTCACACATAGAAACGGAAGAACTGCCAGGATGCACGGCGAAGGAACTGCTTATGTGCTTCAATACGAAAAGGAAAGTCTTCCGGAATATATTACTCCAGACAGTTACACCAAAAATGTGGAGAGTAAATCCCAGGCTTCAAAGCCAAAGCAAACAAAATGGACAACATTATTTATTTCCGGAGGAAGAAAAGATAAAATATCCAAAGGTGATATCGCCGGACTATTTTTGAAACAGGGAAATCTCCTCAAAGAGGAATTAGGAGTAATTGAGCTTAAACAGGATTGTGCTTTTGTCTCTGTACCGCCAGCAAAAGCCGAAAAACTCGTGCAGGATCTGAATAATACACGGCTTAAAAAGAAAAAAGTAAGGATTTCTCGGGTTTAAAATTCAAAAGTTATTATTAATGTCTTTGCTGTTTTAGAGGCTATCTGTTTTTATGAAAAATGTTCCTAATCCCACGCTGGTCATACTGGCATTTTTTTCGGTATATGTAATCTGGGGATCTACTTATTTACTTAATAAAATCGCGGTATCTGAGCTGCCTCCATTTATGCTGGCGTCCATAAGATTTGTCACAGCCGGCACCCTAATCTTCATTCTCTGCAAAATAACGGGAAAAAGTCTCGCCATAAGCAGGAAGCAATTCTTAAATACTGTGGTGGCCGGATTCCTTTTCCTGGCCTTTGGAAACGGAGTAGTGGTTTGGGCGCTTAGACATGTAGATTCAGGATTTGCAGCTTTGGAAATCTCGTCTCAACCTCTGGTGGTACTTTTATTTATGAGGATCATTGACGGAAAAAAGATTCCGGCGATGTCTATGGTGGGCGTGGTGCTTGGCGTAATTGGAATCTACCTTCTGGTAAGCCAAAAGCAGGTGATAAATCAGGAAAATTCTGTTCTTGGAATGTCCATGATTGCTTTAGCATTAACAGGTTGGGCCTATGGAAGCCTCTTTGTAGGAAGAGCAAATTTACCTTCCAATTATTTTGTTAATACCGGATATCAAATGTTTAACGGCGGAATTTTACTTTTTATAGCAAGTATGGCTTTTGGGGAGGAGTGGAGCGCACCGGCGGCATGGAGTAGTTCCACGCAAATTTCGATGATCCTACTTATCTTATTTGGAAGCATTGTAGCCTTTACTTCTTTTAATTATTTACTGAGAACAGTTTCTCCGGAAAAGGTCGCTACATCAACATATGTAAATCCCATAATTGCGCTTATCCTGGGATGGTATTTCTTAAATGAACAAATTACTACGCAGTCTGTAATCGCGGCGATGGTACTTTTAACCGGAGTTTACTTTATAAATACCCGGAAGAAATTCCTGCTCTATTCCCGGTTTGCAAACAAAATTGGAGGTAAGCGTTATGAAGAATAAAGTTTATGGCTGCAGATTCTAAAATAGCTTTGGGTGGCGGGTGCCACTGGTGTACAGAAGCCATTTTTCAGGCTTTAAAAGGAGTGGAAAAGGTTGAACAGGGTTACATAGCGTCAACAGAGGAGCATTCCGCGTTTTCTGAAGCTGTTATCGTACATTATGATCCTGAGAAAATCCCGTTGAAGCGCTTAATTGAGATCCATTTGTATACCCACAACAGTACTTCTAACCACAGCATGAGGTTTAAATACCGGTCGGCCGTTTATTTTTACCATTCTAATCAAAAAGTTGAAGCTGAAAAAGCACTAATGACTCTGCAAGCAAATTTTTCTGAAAAAATCATCACCAAAGTTTATCCTTTTGCCGCTTTTGAACCTTCCCGGGAGCAAATACAGAATTATTACCATAAAAATCCAGAAAAACCCTTCTGTAAAACCTATATCGAGCCCAAAATAAAGCTGCTTTTGCAGCATTTTTCAAAAGATCTACGTGAGTAATTTTAGATTATGGGAAATATTTAAGTGGAGTAGGGGATGACCTGAAAATGGCAATTTTCGACCTTTAGTATTTTAGAATGTTGGAATATTAAATATTTTGATTCTTGGGTAATAATGATCCTCCAAAATGACAATTTTTGACCTTTAGTATTTTAGGTTGTTGGTATCTTGGATCGTTACAAAATTAAATATTTGGTCATTTTTATTATCAGTCAGTTATAATTATACTCTTTATTCTTTTTTCTTGCAGCGAAGCTGTATTTTGTCTTTAAACTTTAGAAAACAAATCTTTCCGAAGGAATTCTTCATCATTTCGAATAATAGTAATATGATAATTGGCATTCTAGGCACTGCTCTTATTTTCGCTATTTTTGTGCTGAAAAAATTTCTGAATGGACGATTTAAAAAAGCAAATTTTAGCACTGAGCGAAGTTTCAGGTGCGTTAGAACCTTCTGAAAATGAACGGAATAAAATATTGAAAGAAGTACAGCAATATGCCAATATTTTCCTGAACAATCTGCCTACGACAAAGGCTTATTCTTCGGAAAAGGCTAAAAAAGAAGCTTTTTCTATTACTTCTGAAGTAAAACCGCTTCAGAAATTACTCGAAATTTATAATTCTGAAGTTGCCGCAAAAGGAATCCATCCCGCTTCGGCAGGACATTTGGGATATATTCCCGGTGGCGGAATTTACAGCTCAGCACTGGCAGATTACCTGGTGGACATTACCAACGAATACGCCGGACTATCATTCGCATCACCTGGCGCAGTAGCCATGGAACACGAGCTTTTAGACTGGATGAAATCGCTCTTTGGATTTCCTGAATCTGCCGTTGGAAATCTTACTTCCGGTGGTTCTATTGCCAATATGATTGGCTTAACTTCAGCGCGTGACCAGCACAAAATAAAAGGTGCGAAAATTGAAAAAAGCGTGGTATATCTTAGTCCGCAGCTACATCATAGTTGCCTTAAAGCGCTTCGGATTATTGGCCTTGAAGATATTATTATCCGTCATCTTCAGCTGGATTCCAATTCAAAAATAATTCCGGAGGATTTTTCAGAAAAACTTCAGAAGGATAAAGAAAATAATTTGAAACCTTTTCTGCTAATTGCTTCAGCAGGAACCACAGATACCGGTGCGGTAGATCCTTTAAAAGAACTTGGTGAAATTGCGAAGAAGTATAACCTGTGGTATCATATTGATGCGGCTTACGGCGGATTTTTTATTCTCTCAGAACAACGAAAAAAGCTTTTCGACGGCATTGAAATGGCAGATTCCCTGGCTGTGGATCCTCATAAAAGTCTCTTTTTGCCCTTCGGAACCGGAGCTGTGTTGGTTAAAGATAAAGAAGCTGTTTTCCATTCTCATCACCACAGTGCGAATTACATGCAGGACGCTCATGCAGAAGTTAGCCGGGTAGATCCCGCAGATGTTTCTCCCGAGCTCACCAAACATTTTCGCGCGCTCCGACTGTGGCTGCCCCTGCAATTACACGGAATAGCACCTTTTACAGCCTGTCTTGAAGAGAAATTACTGCTTACCAGGTACTTTAGGGAAAAAATACAGGAACAGGGTTTTAAAGTGGGACCGGAACCTGATCTTTCGGTAACCTACTTCTGGTGGCCGCAGGATGAAAATGAAGATGAATTCAATAAAAGCTTATTAAGAGAAATCCATAAAGATGGCACTGTATTTCTAAGCTCTACATTAATCGAAGGAAAATTTGTGATTAGACTTGCCGTACTTTCTTTCCGTACAAAAATTGAAACCATCGATAGGGCAGTGGGGGTGTTGGTTGAAGCAGTTAGAAAGTTGTCTTGAAAGTTTAAGGTTTGTTGTCTAATTTTCAGGAAAAAAGGTAAAGAGTTAAAAGGAAAGAAACTGCAAAAACTTCAATCCCGAAACTCAGAACTTTAAAGAAAATAAGTCAGTTTGGAGTCGAAAACCACGTATTTTGTATTGAACCCACTCATTTCAATTCATTTTCCGCAGCCGTAATTCTTTTTTAATCGATTGTAGTTTGCTGAAATTTGTTGCTAGTATTGCCATAATGAATAATGGCATTAAGGTCGTAGCACTATATCCCTGCTGCCAAAAATTATAGCCACTAGCGATGATGGATACAATAAAAAGTCCTAGCAGGATAGCCGTTATGGTTTTTGCAGCGTTTCTTTTCTTTATAAGTTCCTTATTATTCAAGTTGCTTAGTTCTTTCATTGTTACACGTATTGTTATAAACTCAACTGTTCTTTAAAAAGATAGGACTGTCTTCTGGAAATTTCAATTTCGTCTCCGGAAATCATTTCAATTTTAAGTTTTCCGTTAAACCAGGAAACCACTTTTTTTACGTGATTGATATTAATTAGCTGCTGTCTGTTAGCTCTGAAAAATATATCAGCTGGTAATTTTTCTTCTATTTGACCTAAGGATTTATAGATTAAAGGTTTACTATCTTCAAAAAATACGCGGGTATAGTTTCCCATAATTTCGAACATAAAAATATCCTGAATCTTCACCAGCCAGCATTTCTCCCCGTCTTTAATAAATATCTGCTTATCCAGGCTAAAAACACCTTCAGTTTTAGAATCTGATGATGAGCTGTCACTATTTTGTTCGATAATTTTCTCTATACATTTCGTAAACCTTTTTTGATTAATCGGTTTCAGTAAATAATCAAAGGCATTGTATTCAAAAGACTTTATTGCATATTCATCAAAAGCAGTAGTGAAAATAGTTACAGGAACGTCATCTAACATCTCCAGCAACTCAAATCCATCTTTTTCGGGCATATTTATGTCCAGGAACAAGAGGTCCGGGTTTTTATCAGTAATCAGCTTAAAACCTTCGTCTACATTTTCTGCTTCCCCTACAAGTTCAATTTCTTTATGAACCTTAAGGAGCTCTTTCAGTTCATTACGCGCCAGGCGTGAATCTTCTACAATAACTGCTTTTAATAATCTCATTCTACCGGAATTTTAATTGAGGCAACTACCTGATTTTCTATTTCTTTTAAACTGAAAGTCGCTGCTTCGCCATAAAGTAATTCAAGACGTTGTTTAATATTTTTTAAGCCCAGTTGGGTACTGTCTTCGCTGGTTCTCAAATTTCCTGTATTAGCAACCTTTATGAGCAGGTGTCTTTCGTTTAATTCTGTTGAAAGATTTACCGTTCCTCCCTTTTTTAAATTCGAAATTCCATGCTTGATGGCATTTTCGATTAAAATCTGGATAATCATTGGTGGAATTT
Organism: Autumnicola psychrophila; assembly: GCF_031846645.1. Classification (NCBI taxonomy): domain Bacteria; kingdom Pseudomonadati; phylum Bacteroidota; class Flavobacteriia; order Flavobacteriales; family Flavobacteriaceae; genus Autumnicola; species Autumnicola psychrophila. Next base: position 177,477 of record NZ_JAVRHN010000003.1, on the reverse strand, counting down.
GAGTATTTAGAGATGTTTTATCTATATGTTCTTTAAACCGAAGACGATCTTCAAACTGAATTTTAGATATTTCAATGAAATTTCTGACCATCTCTAACTCATCTTCCAGTGCAATGGAATCTACATGACTTTTAGTTAAGGTATAACGCAAAGTTTCAGAAAGGCTTGTCAGCATATCTCTGGCTCTTTGAACATCTTCCAGCATCAATCCACGAATATTGTTTAAACTATTAAACATAAAGTGCGGATTAATCTGTCCTTTCAAGGTATTTAACTGCGACTCCCTGAGATTGGATTCAAGTTGTATCCTTGTTTCCCTGCTTTTGTTAAGTTCCATCAAACTTTTTATCGCCACATAAAATACTGTCCAGATAATAAAATAAATACAGTAATTTAAAATAAAAACGATTTTGCTGCTCATTTCCTGTGATGGATGGTTAAGAACATCAAGCCTATGGTAAATAAGGCTATAGGCGAATTTTATATATAGCTCATAAGTTAAATAGAAGAGGAGTGTTCCTGTAATGAGTAAACCGAGAATTTTGAAAATATCCTTTAAATTAAGGGCATCAAACTGAATAAATCCATTAAGTGTTCTTTTAATTTGGTGGGTAAAAAAAATAGAAAGTAAAATTACTACTGAAAAATCGGTAATCACTTGCCAGGGTTTCAATTTTAATTCATTCCCACCGGCCCAGTATCCAACCGCCATCACACTGGATAAAAACGTCCAAACGAGTATTTGAAGTACCCAATAGGATATTTCTTTTGAGCTTAAATCTAATTTTTTCAATTAAAAAATGATTTTTTAGTCAGGCTTATTGATTTTAAGTTCCAGTCCATTCAATTCCTGTTTTGCTTTTCTGAACATATTTTTCTCCAAAATTGTAAATAAAATAAATAGGTTATACCCGGAACGAATATGAGATTCAAATAAAGAAAATGATGGTCTCGTATTTTTCTTGTTTTAGAAGATAAGCCCGGTACAATTCTACCTGGTTGTGCAGATCTTCATTTATAACTAACAGTTACGATAAAATAATTAAAGATAAAAATTTAGATGCTTCAGATCCCTTCAGCAGGTATTTGAATTTTTTTACAGGATTAGCTTTTTCTTTCATATTGATGATTTTACAGATTAATTGTTATTTGAATGGCGAACTCAACAACTTCTTTTAATACTGCGGTAACTAATGTGCGCATAACTGGATGTTTTTTGATTGATAACTCAAAGTTAAAAGAGAATTAACCGTTTTCAACTGGAAATATGATGAGTGGCATATAAGTATGATGTGCGGGAAACGTTATGCTATAAAAACACTTCAGATTGAAATCTTTTAAAGTTCATGCTTATGCACTATAATTTATATTATGTAAAATAGAATATTTATCTACTCCCGGGATTCCCACAAAATATGTTTACTGCCTCTTCTAAATTCTTTGCCCAGGCCAGATTTTATAACTATTAGAATGGTCATCACTCTAAAGCCACAGGATCGATAAAAGAATCTGGAATTAATAATTTTTTAAAGCTGAAATCAAAATTTGCAGTTTACATCCTATTCTTTTTCTTCTGTCAGCGGTTTAACATCGCCGCGATAGCTTATCGCATCACGCTGTGAGCTATTAACCAAGGTTTCAACATTTCCGTTTGGATAAAGCTTTAAGTGAAACTGTAAATTTTCTGTTCCTGCTTTTCCTTCAAATTGTATTCTGATATTCTGATTATCGAGGTTTTCCATGATTTCCATGTCTTTTGCAGGCCCTTTATACTCAATCCCGCCTGCTTCGCCATATCCGCCTCCAGACTGTCTTACACCAAAGTACGGAAGAAAAATGTCCACGCTGTCTCTTTCAAATCTTATAAAATTTGTATTGCCAATTAAATTGACTCTCCCTCCCCGTAACGGAAGTGCCCACTGATTCTCAATTTCGAATCCGTTGCTAACAAGTTCCTTTAATTTCGAAAATTCCTTTACATCCTGTTCATTAACAGCATTTCTACTTCCGCTACAAGCAAAAATGAAAATCAGTCCACCTAATAATGTGAGTTTTAAAAGTATCTTTTTCATCTTTATGTATTTCAAGTCCTGAACTAGTAATTTACAAATTTTAAAGAACTCAGAACCCTATAGGCATTTCAGGATTTCTGTAAAAATCCTGTACTATCATCACAATCCCCTACAGAAATACTTAGCAATTCTCTCTATAAAATATAAAATTATGATGTTCACTACCGTACATAGGGAATATGGCTATTGCATTAGCCAATTTATAGTTGCTTTTATTACCGGAAGTTCTAGCCTGCTCTCTGCAAGGTTAAGTTCTAAAAAAACCAATTATCGAACTTACAGGTATTAACGTGTTTGTTTAGCTTCAAGTTGTGCTTCATTATTTAACCAGCCAATCAGTTAAAAATCATATATTTAGAGAAATCAATCTCTTATGATAAATTTCTTTAGGAAGATTCGTCAACAATTACTTGATGAGAATAGATTTAAAAAATATTTAATTTACGCCATTGGAGAAATTGTACTTGTCGTAATGGGAATATTGATTGCACTTCAAATAAATAATTGGAATCAAAATAGACTTAATGCAATACATGAAACAAAAATTTTAGAACATCTTAAAAAGGAGTTAGCGAGAAATAATGAAATAAATGAAGCTTTAATTTTTAATAGGTTAGACAAGAAATTAGAAAGCCTAAAGGCAGCAAAGAAATTTTGTGAAAACGAAATTATAATTCGGGATACCCTGGCATTTTTAAATACCGTTACTTACGGTGGTGTATTTTCAGGCGGTCATAGTTTTGGGGAGAGAAATTCCTACGATGAACTTATAAATACTGGAACCATACAACTTATTAACAATGATTCAATAAAAAATTCTATTGCAAATTATTATGGTTATTTAAACGCAGTCAAGGAACGGGCAAAGGTACATTCCAGTCGTTTTTCAAACTACACCTCAGAATTACGACCATTTGACACAAAGAATCCGAATTATATATCCAAATTCGACCAAATTGAAATGTTACAATCATTTAATTCTCCAGAATTCAGGAAACTGGTCGATCTTGAACTTTCATATACTTATAAAGTAAGAGATTATATTATAAATGTTAGAACTCAGGGTATTCAAACTATAAATCTTATAGATAAAAAACTAAATAATGAACTATAAAATAACCTAAGCACAACAAAATTCATCGCCAAAAAGCGGCAGCGTTACTAAGGCGACAAATCCGCGGCTCTTTACTCCGCCAATTGGCGATAACCGAGACCCCGTTGCTACATCAATTTGAAGAGAGGATTTCATCATAAACATTCAGTAAAAAGGAATGGTAAAACTTTGCTGAATAGCATTTCATATGGTACTAAATGTCCTATTATGCAAATCTTCTTTCTTCTAAAGCTATCATAAATATTTCAAAAGAAACCTATAATTAGCTTGGTGTCCTACCTGAATTTAATTTTCTTGTATGGAAATAAAATTTAATAATTTATGGAAACTAATTTCGAATATGTAGGTATTCAAAAGAGTGAAGCTCTGGAAGAATACACCCAAAATAAACTGGATAAACTGGAAGTAAAATACGATTTTATTGTACGAGCAGAAGTACATTTTAAGAGGGAGGAAAACCAGGATCCTAAAGGCTATATCTGTAATATTAAATTGAGCGTACCGGGGCCACAGCTTTTCGCACAATCTAATGAAGATTCATATGAAGCTGCCGCTGCAGAATCTGTACGTGATGTTGAAAAACAATTACAAAAGCTAAAATCGAAAATGAGTACCCGATAGAACCGACAATTTTCAGCATAAAAAACCCTTCAGTTTTAATTCTGAAGGGTTTTTTAGTTTTATAGCGATCAACTATTTTATCTGTTGTCGCTCATTATCTGTAACCGTATTCTTGTCTACAGCATTTACTTCTTCATTGCTGAGCTTCGCCTTAAATTCATTTATAATTCCTCCTTTTAAAAGAATTTCTATTTGCCGGTCACTCATAGTATGCTTGGCCTCGAACTCAATTGGCTCGCTACCCTTTTCGGATTTCTGCACACGGACTTTAATATTATTCCGGTTCTTTACATCTTCTCGAAGATTTTTAAAGCTGATCAGATCTCCCTGCTCAATTTTTTCATAATCGGCAATATCTATAAATTCCAAAGGCAAAATTCCGAAGTTTACCAGATTCTGCCATGCAATTCTTGCATAAGAATTTGCGATAACAGCTACCTGACCAAGATACTTTGGTGCCAGTGCGGCATGTTCACGGCTGGATCCCTGGGCATAGTTATCTTTGGCAACCACGATATGACCTCCAAAATCTCCTTTTGCATCCTGTGCCCTGTCATAAAAAGTATCATCAATAACTGAATAAGAGAATTTGCTGATTTCTGGAAGGTTACTTCTAAATGGTAAAACTTCAGCTCCGGCACGTAGAATTTCATCTGTAGATACATTGTCTCCCATCTTCAGTAAGACGGGAACATCTGCACTGTCTACAAGTGGTTCTATTTCAGGAAGTGTCTTAATATTCGGACCTTTCTTCAATTCAACTTCATCCCCGTCTTCTGCCGGCGGTACAAGCATATCTGTGTTGATAATCTCTTTTTCCGGTTGTTCAAATTTAGGATAAGACATTCCGAATAATTTTTCCATATCACGCGGATCTGTAATTTTTCCCGTCAAAGCTGAAGCTGCCGCTGTTTCAGGACTACACAAATGCACCTGATCATCCTCGGTACCGGATCTACTTGGGAAATTTCTTGGCATCGTTCTTAAACTGATAGTGCCTGATGCGGGTGCCTGCCCCATTCCTATACAACCCATACAACCGGACTGGTGGAACCTTGCTCCTGCCGTTATTAAATTGGCAAATGCTTTATTATCTATTAAATTCTGAATCACCTGCCGGGAAGTCGGGTTGATGTCGAAAGAGACATAATCTATAACGCTCTTACCCTTCACAATCGCACCTGCTATCCAAAAATCCCTAATTCCGGGGTTAGCCGATGATCCTATTACCACCTGCCCTATTTCTTTTCCGGCCACTTCACTTACCGGCACAACATTTCCGGGGCTTGTAGGCAGCGCAATTAAAGGTATAAGGTCGTCCAATATAATTTCATCGTGTAAATCGTATTCACATCCTTCATCTGGCAACAATTCTCTCCAATCTTCTTCGCGATGCTGAGACCTTAAAAATCGTTTTGTTTCCTGGTCACTCGGGAAAACTGTGGTAGTAGCACCAAGTTCAGCACCCATATTTGCAATGACGTGGCGATCCATGGCACTTAAAGAATCCAGTCCTTCACCGTAATATTCTATAACTTTTCCCACACCTCCTTTAACATCATACCTGCGCAGCATTTCCAGAATTACATCCTTTGCGCTTACCCAGTCTGGTAATTTTCCGGTAAGCTTCACCCCCATCACCTGTGGCATTTTAACAAAATAAGGCTGTCCTGCAATTGCAGCCGCCACATCAAGTCCGCCAGTACCTATGGCGAGCATTCCCAGAGATCCTGCAGATGGCGTGTGGCTGTCAGAACCTACCATTGTTTTTCCGGGTTTCCCAAAACGTTCCATATGTACGGGATGGCTCACACCATTTCCCGGGCGACTATACCACAGTCCGAATTTTCGTGATGCCGAAAGTAAGAACGCATGGTCATCGGCATTTTTAAAATCGGTCTGCAGCAGGTTGTGATCTACATATTGTACAGCGACTTCAGTTTTGGCTTTTTTCAATCCCATTGCCTCCAGCTCGAGCTGTACCAGGGTACCGGTAGCATCCTGCAGCAGCGCCTGGTCTATCTTGATCCCGATTTCTTTGCCGGGAGTCATCTCCCCTTCCAGGAGATGTTCTTTAATTAATTTTTGAGTGACATTTAATTTTGACATAGTTGGCTATTTTACGTTTAAAATATTAAAATTGAACCGGAAGTTCCTTCCATTTAACAATATCTTATATCTAAATGCGGAAGAAAAAAGTAATTTGCTTCACAAAAAAAATTACTATTGCTAAGAATTAAATAAATGGATGTTATTATTAAACGTGCTATTGTAGGAGGAGTAGTTTCTACAGTAGTCATGGGTATCGGAACCTTTATATTAGGAGAAATTTCGGGATATAGAGCGATGGATATGCTTTCCACCTCCCTATCAGGAATTAATATGTTGTGCAACACCGTGATCCTGGGGTCCTCTACAATTTTAGCTTTAATGCTTACCTTATTAAGTATCAGCAGGTCTGCAAATTCCCGACTTACGAAAAAGCATTACAGAAACGTATTGCATATTGCCAAATATGACACTATTCTTATTATTGTGGCTACCATCACTTTCCTGATGTTAAACCTGCCTATAATAGAAAGTAATGAAGTGCCAGAAAACTGGTACGTCGCCATTTACTACACCAGCCTTGGTATGGCTGCTATCCTTGGCGGCGGGTTAATTGCTATTGTTACAATGCTTTATGGAACTATAGCAAGTATTATTCTTATCGTCGGACTTCAGATTACAGATCACCCGTTGGTGGACAATGAGGAAGCTGAAGATGCAAAAAAAGAGCAGGAAAAACAGGATGAGAAAAACAAAAATAGGGCAAAACAGATGAATTAAAAAGGGCCATTTGAAAATGTCCCTGTTCAACATCGTTCACGAATAGGTCCTGAAAGGGACGAGTTGATGAACGAGCCAGATTACACTTTGAAATGACCCTTATAGTGTCTAAACTGTTTATTTTAGCTCTTGCTCAGATTTCCAATAATGTCAATTTGATTTCCTTCTTCCAAATTAAATCCTGGTTTTCCTTTTCTCGGAAATAGGTAAGTAAAAGGATCATTAAAGGCGCTCCAGCTTTCGGCAAGACCGTAGTCGTTATTTTTACTCTTATTTTCCGGACGCCTAAAGGTATTTAATTCAGAATCATAATCAGATCCTACTGCATCCTCTCCCGGAAATAACATTCCGTCGTTGATTTCAGAATAAACCAGCACAGATTCTCCTCCATTGCCGGGCAAATCAACGATTTTAAGTGCAAAATCTTTTAAAACTGTTCCTTTAGCGGTGATATCTTTAGTCTTAAAATCATCTTTAATATTATTTCTTGGATGCGCAAAAATTGGAGCTCCACCGGCATCTTCAGATATTGTAGCAAGATCTGCATAAGCAGAATCCACGATACCGTCACAGGTAAGTAAAATTCCTTTTATTTTGTAACCGTCGGTAACCAGTTTTTTTACAGCGGCCTTTGTTGATTCTTCAACCACATCAATCAGGATCATATCCTGCCTGTTAATATGTCTGATAGCATATCCCTGGTTAAAAACGCCATCTTTTTCTTCTCCTTTTATAATAAACGTATCCGGAATAAGCTTTAGGAATTTTCCGGTTTCTCCTTGCTGAATAAATTCAGCTGATTGGCTATGCAGTACCTCCATCTTATCAACAGTCTTCATATGCTATAAATTTTATATTAGTTGCTTCAAGATACAACTTCAGAAACAGTTTTTCAAAGAAAATTTGGAAGGGTTTAACTGCTTTTAGCACTTAATTAACGGCAAAGACATAAGCAGAATAGTTGCCGTGGTGCGAGATGGAAAAAGGCAAATTATAATTCTTTCCCTTTAAAATAAGATGCGGAATAAAATTAAAATCTGTTTTTATACCCAAGTCTATGAAGAATAACTTTTTACTGTTGGCAACTGCCGAGATCAATTCCTGTTTTAGGTTTATAGTATCTGAAAAAATTCGCTTTTGCACTGCGGAATTTTCTACGGAAGCCACACAATGTATTACTTTTTCTGAAATTTTAGCGGTAGTAAAATAATGCCAATTATTGATCTTTACCATTCCTGGAGACCCCAATCCTTCTGAAGGATCTAACTCGCACCTGAAGGATTTCGGATTAAATTTCCGTGGCAGTGAAAACCTTCTTTGATGGGCTTTATAAGCAGCTTCTTTCATTGCCCAAAAAAGCCAGAATCTTTGCTCCTCATTTTTGGCTTTCTTCAATAACTCCCGCTCCCCTTCTGTAAAAATTTTAGAATGCAGTCCGGGTCTTTTCCAGTTGCTTTCTTTAGCTGCCAGTTGCAGATCCACAATGTCGTTTCCGATCATTTTTCAGCCATTTTTCGCTCAATAATCCTCTTTGCATCACCAACCGTTAGCATTCCATCCATTGAATCATTATCGATTTCAATTTTAAACTCATCCTCCACGTCCAGGACCACGTCTACCAGGTTAGCTGAATTTATTTTGAGGTCATTAATGAAATCTGTTTTCTCCTTAAAATCCTCCAACCCCTCCTTCCGCTGAACATACGGAGTAACAATGGATTTCAATTTTTCAATTATTTCTTTATCGTTCATTACTGCAATTTTTTTAATACTTATTTTGATGTTGTCGCTTGTAAAATGTCAACTGTGTATTGTTAGTTTCGAATTGAGATCTTACAACTTCAATTTTCTTCTTTCTTCTTTTTCATCCTGGTTCATGATCCTGATTCCTGGATCCTGTCTCTGCTTTTGCCTTTTTAATTCAATCATATTTCCTGAAAATCACCACCGCATTTACATCTCCAAATCCAAAGCTTGCTTTAGCAAGAATTTTTGTTTCCTGCTGAAGCGTTTTCTGCGGAATTTTTTCGCTGGTAATCATTTTTAGAATTTCAGGATCGGGATCTTCGCAATTAATGTTTCCGAAGATAAAATTATTTTTAAGCTGAAGTACACTCGCAACACATTCTATACTCCCCGAAGCACTTAAACAGTGACCAATCATCCCCTTCAGCGAATTGATTAATGGAAAATCTCCCTTTTCACATTTCAAGGCCTTTGTCCAGTTAAGAATTTCTACAGAATCTTTAGCTGTTGCCGTTAAATGTCCGTTTATAGCATCAATTTGCTGTGGATCGATATTTGCCATTTTCAGGGCACCTCTTATGCAGCGCTGTACCGCCTCATCATTCGCTGCAGTCATGCTTCCACCTGCCCGTTGTCCTCCGCTGTTTACATCCCCGCCCAGGACTTCGGCATAAATTTTAGCACCTCTTTCCAAGGCAGATTCAAGGTCTTCCAGAACAAGGGCTCCTGCACCGCTACCGGGAACAAATCCTGCCGCAGATGCACTCATAGGGCGCGAAGCCGCTTTTGGACGGTCATTGTATTTTCCGGGTAAGATTCGCATGGCGTCAAAACCACCCCAAACATAAGGGCCGTCATCACTGCAACTTCCTACCAGCATCCTTTTAGCTTTTCCAGCCTGGATGCGTTCAAATCCCATTAGCAAAGCTTCAGTTCCTGTTGTACAGGCTGAAGAATTGGTGGTAACCTGATTTCCGCATCCCAAAATACCTCCTAAATACGCACTTATGCCGCTGGCCATTGTCTGGATTACACTTGTGCTCCCAAGTCGCCGTGTTTTTCCGGCGTCAATAAGATGAATTGCTTCCCGGAATTTATCCACTCCCAGAATTCCTGTTCCGAAAATAATTCCGGAGTCCCAGTCTGGTGCTTCATCGGGTGAAGGTTCCAAACCTGCATCCTTCCATGCATCTGTTCCCGAAATCACTCCGTACACGATTCCGCTGCTGTTAAGTCCGCGTAGTTGTAATGGAGTGAAATACTCCTTAAGTTTTTCTTCTGAAACTTCAGGCTTCCCTCCTATCTGACAACTAAAATTTAGCTCTTCTAATTTTGGATGAAAAGTAATACCAGATTTGCCATTTTTGATTGCGGACTCAAATTCTTCTATTCCAACACCATTTGGAGAAGCCACGCCAAGGCCGGTTATTACTACTCTCTTTTTCATTTTTTTTACTTTCAAGCTTAAATTTCATTTTTAAATGATGAGTTTAAAATCTGAATTCCGAAGTTTCACTACTCACTACTCAACTTCATCATCCCTGCAATTGTTCCTTTACAAACTACTTCATCTTTAGTATTAAACATTTCCACATCACATTTTAGCTTATTAAACCGGAAATATCTCTTCTTTGAAACTACTTTCACGGTTTCTCCCGGAAAAACCGGTTTATAAAATTCAACTTCAGAAGAACTAAGGGCTATTTTCGGATTTTTTGCATTAGAATTCTCTCTATTTAAAAGAAAAATTCCGAAGCAAACGAGTCCGATCTGTGCCATACATTCCGTTAAAATTACTCCCGGTGTTACGGGATTATCTTTAAAATGGCCTTTATAAAAAAAAGATTCCGGAGGAAAAGTGTAGTACCCAAAAAGCCCATTTTCATCAATATGGGTAATATCATCTACAAATAAAAACGGATCTGAATACGGCAGCCGGGAAAGGATTTCTTTTATGTCCAAAGGATAAAACTTACAGGTTTTACATTAAATGTTCCCCGCCATTCACAGGAATAATGGTCCCCGTGATCCATCCTGCTTCATCTTTGCTTAAGAGATAAACCACATTGGCCACATCTTTGGGAACGGTGAGCCGCTTAAACGGATTATGTTTTAAGGCATGGTTTTTTAAAGTTTCGTTGCCAGGGATCATCTCAAACGAACGGGTAACGGTAATTCCAGCCTGGATACAATTTGCCCGAATCCCGTGAGGTGCGAATTCCAGAGCCATACCGCGGGTAAGAGATTCCAGTGTAACTTTAGCGGCAGAAATGGCAGCATAGTTCTTCCAGGCTTTCTTGTTTCCCTCACTTGTAAATGAAATTATTCTCGCATCTTTTGCAAACAGTCCTGCGCGAAAAATATCCTGCGTCCAGTCGTACAAACTTAAAGCCATTGCATCTATGGTTAGCTGAAAATCGATGTTTTCAAGCCTCTCTTCCTCGCCCGTCATCGACTTTAAATTTCCTTTGGCTATACTATGTACCATTGTCCTGATCTTCCCCTGAGCACCTAAAATTTCGGAAATTTGCGAAACGAGACCTGCTCTCTTCTCTTTCTGAATAGCATCTACATTAAAACTCTCCAGACGAACTCCGGTGTCACGGATTTCACCAAAAGCTTCTTCAATATTCGGAATTTCAGAACGGCGATCCCGATGAACAATAATAATATTCATCCCGTGCTTTGCAAGCTTACAGGCACTGGCATATCCCAGCCCGCTACTGCCACCCAGGATAAGCGCCCAATAATTTAAATCTTTAAATTCTGCTACCATTGTAATAAAATTCTTTGTGCTGAAAATCCCGGGCCAAAACTGAGCATTATTCCCTGTTCACCTTTAGGAATATCTTTTTCCATAAACCGCTGCAATACATAAAGTACCGTCGCGCTGCTCATATTACCATACAAACGTAAGACTTCCCGGGTATCATCAATATTCTTTCCTAAGTTACCAAAAAGATCAGAGACTGTTTGTACAATTTTTTTTCCACCCGGATGAAAAATGAGATGATCTACTTTTTCAATCGAACTATTATTTCTTTCCAGAAAAGGAAAAATAATATCTGAAAAATGATCTGAAATAGTTTCAGGAACTCTCTGGTCCAGGATCATCTGCAATCCCTGATTGGTGAGATCAAATCCCATCATTTGAGTTGCGTCAAAAAAATGATACATTTCTTCAGCAAGAATTTCAGGTCCTTCTATATTTTCTTCAGAAGACATAAGCACGCATGCGGCACCATCACCAAAAATAGCAGCGCTAACCATATTTGCCATGCTGTAATCCTCAAGCTGAAAAGTTGCCGTGGGACTTTCTACAGCAATCACCGCTGCCCGTTTGCCGGGATTAGCTTTAAGAAAATTATGAGCGTAAATCATCCCGGAAATACCCGCAGCACAGCCCATTTCGGTTACCGGGAGCCGCGTGATATCCTGTCTTAGATTAAGATCATTAATTAAATAGGCATCCAGAGAAGGAATCATAATTCCCGTACAACTAACGGTAATGATGTAATCCAGCGAATCTGCCTTCCATTGTGCGTTATTGAGTGATTTTTTAAGGACATTTTTTCCGAGCTTTTTCACTTCCCGCACATAAATATTGTTCTTATCTTCAAAAGAAGTAGCAGTAAAAACCTCTTCAGGAGCCATTATAGAATAGCGCTTATCCACACCTGCTCCTTCAAATATTTTCAGAATTTTTCTTCGGAATCTATCATCCTGTCCCTCAAGCCAGGTTTCTACCAATGGCAGGACATCTGCCGTTTCCCGGAAATATTCCGGAAGTTCTTTTTCAACCTTTACAATTTTTACACTCATAATCTTTCTACTATTCTTTTTCAATGATCCACTGGTAACGGAAAGCCCACTTCCAGCTTATTTCCTGCTTATTTGAAGGAATTTGGGAAGCCAATTTTTCAATATCCGCTTTTTTGAATCCGCGCAGGATAGAAATCAATCCATCTTTCCTGGCGATTTCATTATTGATAAATACGCCGCAAAAGGCCTGGAAAAGCCTGTAGGCGGCTTTACTCCTGTGAAGGTCGTTAATAACAATCCCAACACGCACCTGCCGGTAAAAATTACTTAATAAATCCACAATTGCCGGATTCTTAAAATGATGTAGCGTGAGCGTACAAAGGATTATATCATATTGCTGATTCTTAAACTCCTCACTAAAAATGTTGAGTGTATTAAATCTCAACTCCGGAAATCCTTCAGAAATTTCTTCTGCAATTTTTATAGCATATGGATTGGCATCTATACCTGTGAGTTTTAATTTCCGATTGTGCCTTCTTCCCCACTTTGCTAATTCCCTTAAAATAGCACCATTTCCGCAGCCGAGATCCACAATTTCCAGAGTTTTTTCCTTCGGAACACTTTCAAGAAGCCTTTTTACTCCCTGAATGGTGATGTTATTTCCGCCGAGCCATTTATTAATATTATCAAGATCACGTAAGGTTTTTTTCAGCTCTTCCCCGCTCAACTCGAAATCATCCATGATCTCCTCCTGATCTGTCCTTTTGGAAGTATCTATGCTGCTCATGCTACAATTTTTCCGTGGGTTCTTTTAATGATGTGAGGCAGAAGAAAAGGCATCTTACTGATAAGATTTTGAGAGACCCCGGCCATTCCTGGATTTAACAAAATACTTTGTAGCATCCTTCCTGTTAATAGCCTGGTTTTAAATTCTTTGTTCCAGTTCATTTGATATTTTTCTTCAATTTCAATTCTACTGCTAAATTCTTTATTACTAAAGGCAAGAATAGCTTCTGAAGCCATTTTGGCGCTGTGAATGGCTATGGCCATTCCATTACCGCATAGAGGATGAATTAAGCCTGCAGCATCTCCCAGCATTAAAATATGATTTTCGATCAGGGACTTTTCATCAAATGAAACCTGTGCAATAGTCAGGTCTTTTTCAAATGCTGGTTTGGCATCCTGGAAGAAGGACTTAAGGTGCGGGTTTTCAGAAAGAACATTATCTTTATAATCTTCCGGGGATTTATGTTCCTTAAAGCTTTTGTAAGTGGCTAAATAGCATACATTAATACTCCCGTTCTCCACTTTTGACAATCCGCAGTACCCACCTCTGAAGTTGTGAAGGGAAACCAGATTGTCGGGATAATCTTTATGTCGATAATGTGCTTTTACAGCAAGCCATTCCGATTTCTTCTGAATAAAATTCCGATTCAGTTTTTTGTCTATTATCGATCTTTTTCCAAATGCAGCGAGGACAAAATCTGCCATAAGTTCTGTACCTTCAGCAGTAGAGATCTTAAATATATCTTTGGAATATGAGATATCTATGACTGTTTCCTGTATAACTTCAACACCTCTCTTTATAGCTATTTCGTAAAGATAATTATCCAGAGCATAGCGGCTTAACCCTATTCCGCCCATCTTCAACTCTGAAAAAATCTTTTTTCCTGATGGTGTGCTGTAATTAAGAGTATTAATTTCTACAGGAGCTAAGTATTCCAGAAAAACACCAAGGGAATTCAGATAAGGAATAATTTCTTTAGAAAGATATTCTCCACAAACTTTATGACGTGGAAAAACATCCTTTTCGAAAAGTATCACTTTTAAGTTATTGGAAGCCAGATGAATTGCTGCGGTTAAACCAGCCAGGCCCCCGCCCACAATAGCAATTTTACCAATTCTCATGTTATGAAGATAATTAAAAAGAATAAAAAAATCCCGGCGGTTAACCGGGATTATATATTGTTTAAGTATTCTCAGTTAATTTTCTGAAGTTGCCTCTTGCGCTTCTTGCTTCAATTTGTCACTAGCCACAATTGCTAACTCTACCCTACGGTTTTTAGCCCGTCCTTCTGCTGTTGTATTGTCGTATTTAGCCTGAGCTTCACCATACCAGTTGGTTGTTAATCTACTCTGAGCAATACCTCCATTAGTTACAAGGTAATTGGTTACTGCCTGCGCCCTATTCTTAGAAAGGGTTAAATTATAACTTTCTGCCCCTCTATCATCTGTGTGGCCCTCTACCAGGATATTTGTATCTGGATATTCCTTTAAAATATTTGCCAGTTTTTCCAGAGTTTGACGGGATTCTCCGCTAATATCCGATTTATCTGTAGCGAAATATACACCACTATTTTCATCAAAAGTTACGTTAATTCCTTCACCTACTCTTTCTACTTCGGCACCCGGAATTTCCTGTTCAATTTCTTTTGCCTGCTTATCCATTCGACTACCAATGTAACCTCCGGCAGCACCACCAACAACTCCGCCAATAATTGCTCCCAGTGCGCTATTGCCATCGCCGGTGTTATTACCTATAACTCCGCCAATTACAGCACCACTACCGGCTCCAATTACGGCTCCTTTTTGTTTATTATTAGCATTTCTTGTCGCGTCACAGGCAAATAGCATGCTGGCTGCAAAAAAAACTGCGGTAAATTTATTTAGCATTCTACTTCTCATAATGTGTTCTTTTTTTAAATTTTATTAAAGTTCATTCTAATTACGAAGGGCTTACCTTCAAGAGTAACTGTTTGTTCCCAAACCATGTCATTCTCACTTAAACTTTTAAGGTTTAATCTAAAGCCCTGTCCACCTGTGGTGGAGTTCGCATTTTCATCTGTTGGTTTCAGGAGAAAGTCGTATACACCCTGAGGCGTATTTTCTTCATCTATAGACCAGTTAAAATATCTTTGTGCTGTACTACAATTAGCACCCTGTAAGGTATATGTTCCCTGATTGTTGTTGGACACAAAGTTCCAGGTACTATTTTCAAAACACGAAGCCGAAGCATCGTTTAGCAGGGTTACATTAAAAGTACCTGTGTTTTGAGGATAAGTAACGCTTGTAAGCGTCCAATCCCCTTTAAACGTTTTACGCGCTTCCCTTGCTACCTGGCTGGGGCCGCAGGAGGCGATTATAATTGCAAATGTTAATACAGTCAGTATCTTTTTCATTATTGTTTTGGGTTTAAAGTAAAAACCCAATGTAGATCATAGATTGATCTACATTGGATTTAATAATATTAAGTTTAGTCCTATTTTCTAAATAACCTGCTTAACAGAGATATTACCAGAAGAACTACAAAAATCCAGAATATGATCTGGGCAATATCAGCAGCTCCCTCTGCTATACCACCAAATCCAAAAATTGCAGCGATAATTGCGATGATTAAAAAAATGATAATTAGACGTATCATAATAATTGGTTTTAATTGATTAGATGGATCTAAATTAGGTCAGGAGTTTCCGGGGAACAAAACATTATTAATACTTTAACAGAGACTATGTTAAGAAATATTAAATATTTTAATTGAAACCTGTTAAATTATTAATGTTCTATTAATTGAAGAATCTATTCTCTGTTTAGGAAAACAAAAACCATCTCTGTTTTCAATATTTGTTGAAGACTTTCTACTTTAGAGTTTTTAGCACAGTTCATAACAGATGACTATTGATATTTGTCATTTTTTGGGTTCTGCTTTCTTTATTGCAATTTGACTGTGAATTTTTAGATTTCTTTTATAAGAAGAATATTTATATTATAGGACATTTGACTATTCATGTCTTAGAAAACATGCTAATACGGCTAAGAAACGGGTATATCAACTATTTTCTTATAAAATCAACTAAATAAGGAAAAGTAAAAAGCTACGGCATCTCGCTTAATTTATTTAACTTTGATTGACTATTACACAAAAAAATCACACACCAATGGCTATGAATAATATTCCCAGTGTAGATCTGGCCGATTTCTTATCTGATGATCCTAAAAGAAAACAGAAATTTGTTGATGAAATTGGCAAAGCTTACGAAGAAATAGGTTTTGTTGCTTTAAAGAATCACTTTTTAAGCGACAAACTTGTAGATGAACTATATAATGAAGTGAAATCCTTTTTTGATCTTCAACTGGAAACCAAGAAGAAATATGAAATTGAAGGTTTGGCAGGACAACGCGGATATATTTCTTTCGGAAAAGAACATGCAAAAGGCAAAAAGGAAGGAGATCTAAAGGAATTCTGGCATTTTGGTCAGGAACCTGCCGAAGATGCCAATCTTACCGAAGAATACCCCAAAAACGTGCAGGTTGAGGAACTGGAAGATTTCAACCATGTAGGTATGGAAGCTTACCGGATGCTCGAGAAAACCGGAATTTATGTCCTAAGAGCATTGGCACTTCACATTGGACTTAAAGAAACATATTTCGATCATTGGGCAAGCAACGGAAACAGTATATTAAGACCTATCCACTACCCTCCTATTACCGAAGAGCCAAAAGGAGCCGTTCGTGCAGGAGCACATGGTGATATTAATCTTATCACTTTACTAATGGGGGCATCTACAGGTGGATTGCAGGTGCTTAGAAAGGATGGTGAATGGATAGATGCCATTCCTCAGGAAGATGAACTTGTGATAAACGTTGGTGACATGCTGGAACGACATACCAATAATAAACTCCGTTCTACTGTTCACCGGGTTGTAAACCCTCCTAAAGAGGAATGGGACAAGCCAAGGTATTCAATACCTTTCTTTTTACATCCAAGGAGTGAGATGCCATTGGACTGCTTAGAAGAATGTATAGATGAAAATAATCCAAAGCAATATGAAGATATCACCGCAGGGGAGTTTTTACACCAGCGGCTTGTAGAGATTGGATTGCTCAAAAAATAAGTTATGGCAAAGAAAAAAATGGGACTTGAAGATCTGGGAGGATTCGTTTTTTCAACCAATGACGATTTTGATGAGAACGAATTGACAGATAACGAGCAACAGGAAGCGCTAAATCCCGGAGATCAGGAATTAGAGGCACATTTTAGCAATAAAGGGCGCGGTGGAAAAACCGTAACAATAATTAAAGGCTACATAGGTCCTGAAGAAGATTTGATAACTTTAGGTAAAAAGCTGAAGAAGAAATGCGGTGTCGGTGGTTCTACTAAAGACGGAGAAATAATCATTCAGGGTGATGATCGTGAAAAAATCATGGAGATCTTGAAAAAAGAAGGATATAATGTAAAACGTGTTGGAGGATAATCTTCAGTACGTTTTTTTATTTACACTATGAGCAGTAAAACGATACATATAATTAACGGAGACGGTCTTGCCGCAAAAATGATGGAACTCGATATTCCGGGAGAAGTCATTGTTTGGCGGGAACTTCTTTGTGAAGGTCCTACTGTTCAGGATGTGGGAAGTAACGAATTTATTGAAGTCAGGAAAAAATTTGTAAGAGACACTTATGATATTTCACCTGAAGATTACGAGGAAAAATTTATTTCTCAGCTGGAAAAACTTCTTGAACTTGAGGAATATGAGGAAGTTATTCTGTGGTTCGAATTTGATCTTTTCTGCCATATAAATATGATTGCTGCAATTAGTTTTTTTCTTAACCAGAAAGAGGAAGTGCCAATGTACCTGGTTTGCAGCAAAAAATTGAATGGTGAAAAGGGGCATAAACCACTTACACAACTCAACGCAAAGCAGTTGTACAATCATTACCAAAATAAAATACCTCTTACTTCAGATGATTTACAAACAGCAGTTTATATATGGGAACTGTATTGTAGTAATAATCCCCTGCAATTAAAGGCTCAAATAAAAAAACATAGTAACTTCGAATATCTGTCAAGCTGTATCCGCGCGCACATAGAGCGTTTTCCTAACAGTAAAACCGGAATAAACTCCCTGGAACGAAATATTCTCACAATCATTCAGCGAAATGTGATTTCTTCAGAAAATCAACTTCTGGGATACGCCCTTGAGTATCAAGGTTATTATGGATATAGTGATGATCAGATGCAACGATTACTAAAGAAGCTTCAGGATTTTTATGTGGTAGAAGATGAGCGCGTAATTCTGTCAAAAAAAGGAGAAGCGGTTATGGAAGGGAATAAAAATTTTTACAGGGAACTTAATAATAATGAATATTTTGGTGGAGCAAAAATGTACGACTTCTTATACGAGTCAGAATCTCATCGATTATTAAAATTGTAATATGAGTTTAGCAGCTTCAGAATTTATATTAAATATTGACGGCAGTATATATCACCTTAATCTTTTACCCGAACACCTGGCAAATACGGTAATTGTAGTTGGGGATCCTGACAGGGTAGATAAAGTAGCCGCACATTTTGATAATATAGAATTTAAGGTAAGAAAAAGGGAATTCCATACCCAAACCGGTACCTATAAGGGAAAGCGTCTTAGCGTGATTTCTACCGGAATAGGAACAGATAATATCGATATTGTTTTTAATGAACTGGATGCGCTGGTGAACATCGATTTTGAGAAGAGAACACTAAGAAAAGATCTAAGACAGCTGGATATTATCAGGATTGGAACTACTGGCTCTATTCAGCCGGATGTTCCTGTTGATTCTTTTTTAATGAGCAAAGCCGGAGTTGGGTTTGATTCTCTCCTTCATTTCTACGACAGCAACCATATTCAGGATATGGAGTTTGCTGAAGCGCTTGTGAAGCATTTGGATTGGTCTCCGAAGAAATCTGTACCATACGTCGTGGAGAATGATAAAAATCTTGCCGGGAAGCTGGATTCTAATGAAGTACACAAAGGAATTACAGCTACAAACGTGGGATTTTATGGTCCGCAGGGGAGAATTTTGCGACTTGCACTACAGGACCCGTACATGAACCGAAAACTTTCAGATTTTTCTTATAAAGGTGAAAAGATTACGAATCTGGAAATGGAAACTTCTGGCATCTATGGACTGTCGAAATTGTTGGGGCATAGAGCGGTTTCCATGAATGCAGTAATTGCCAATCGCGCTACAGGAGAATTCAGTAAAAATCCCAAATTAGTAGTGGAAAGGCTCATAAAATATTGCCTGGATAAGCTTACTGATTAAATTCTAAATTAACAGAAAATTATATCTGTGGAGCTGCCTTCTTTGTATTTTTGAGCTAAAACGAATTTATGCAGAAACCTGAAAGAAGCCACTATAGACATCGTGACCTTAACTGGTTGAGCTTTAACGAAAGGGTTTTGCAGGAGGCCGAAGACAAATTAAATCCTCTATACGAACGTATCCGTTTTTTGGCAATTTTCTCTTCAAATTTAGATGAATATTTCAGGGTAAGGGTTTCTCAACTTCGGCAAATGAAGAAGGTAGAAAAAAGTCTGAGAAAAAAACTTGCCTTAAAGCCCACTAAATTAACTAAGGAAATTCTTGAAGAAGTAAAACGACAGCAGGAGAAATTTGGAGAAATTTATTATAAACAAATCATTCCGGAACTTGCCCACCACGATATTTATTTGATTGAATCTTCCCATTTTAATGCCGAACAAAAGAAGTTCGCCGTAGATCTATTTCAAAAGGAAATTTCGAAACACATAAAATCCAGGCTTTTAAATCTGGATGAAGAAAATGAACTTTTTCTTGAAAATGCTACCCTTTATTTTCTTGTAACTTTTCAGAACGAAAATAAACTTGGGCTGGTAAACATTCCCGTTGATTCCTGCGGAAGATTTGTAGAGCTAAAAGATAAAAACCAAAAGACCGTTACTTTTTTGGACGAAATTGTGCGTTTTGAGCTACACACCATATTTCCGGAGGAGGAGATTACCGGAATTTATGAAATCAAACTTTCCAGGGATGCCGAACTTTACATTGACGATATATACGATGGTCCTTTAGCTGAAAAAATCTATGATTCCCTGAAGCAACGAACCAGCGGGCAACCTACCAGGTTACTTTATGATGCACAAATGCCTAAAGAGGTGCAGAAAAAAACCCGAAAGCTTCTTAACCTGGGGAAAATAGATATGATGCCGGGGGGAAAATATCATAATTTCAATGATTTTTTCTCCTTTCCCGATCCTACGAATAATCCTGAACTACATTTTGAGAAACTTCCTCCTATTCCTCACAAAGTACTCGAAAAGTCTAACGATTATTTTTCTGTAATTGCGGAAAAGGATCAGGCCTTACATTTTCCATACATGTCCTTTGATTATGTCGAGAATTTTCTTGAACAAGCCGTTCAGGATAAAGACGTAACTGATATTAAAATTTCCCTTTATCGTGTTGCTGATGAATCCAAACTGACTTCCTCTCTTCTTGAAGCTCTTGAAAAGGGCAAAAATGTTACCGTTTTTGTAGAAGCAAAAGCACGTTTTGATGAAAAGAACAACATTATCTGGGGAAGAAAATTTGAGGAAAAAGGAGCTAATGTAATTTACAGTTATCCCAAGGTAAAGGTCCATTCTAAAATAATGCTTATCCAGAGAATGGAAAATGGCGAAAGTGTAAATTATTCCTACATAGGTACCGGGAACTTTAATAGCGAAACTTCTGAAATTTACTGTGATCACGCCATTTTTACTGCCAATCAAAAGATAGCGAAGGAGCTGCTAAGGCTTTTTAAAGTTCTGGAAGGAGAATTAATTGTTCCCAGGGAAAAGAACCTCCTAATATCCCCATTTTCGACCCGACAGGAATTTACAAAGCTTATATATAATGAGATAGAAAATGCCAGGGAAGGAAAGAAAGCAAAAATTACTGCTAAAATGAATAGCCTGGAAGACCCTGAAATGGTGGAACTTCTTTATAAAGCAAGTAATTCTGGTGTCAAAATAAGATTGTTAGTTCGAGGATTTACCTGCCTTATCCCTGGAATTAAAGGAATAAGTGAAAATATTTATATGACGAGTGTGGTGGATCGATACCTGGAACATGGCAGGATCTATATTTTTGAAAACGGGGGAGACGAAAAAATCTATTATGGAAGTGCAGATCTTATGAGCAGAAATCTCGACAGGCGTATAGAGGTTATTTCCCCGGTTCTGGATAAAGATATTGCGAGAGAATTTAAGGAATTGCTGGACATACAGTTAAAAGATAATGTCAAAGCAAGAATTCAGGATGCTTCCGAAGAGAATAAATATGTAGAACGTGTTGAAGGGGAAAAAGCCGTACGCTCACAGTACGAAATGTATAACTACTTAAAAGAAAAACATACTTCATGAAATCCATAAGAATTGGCGGTGTACCAGAGCATTTTAACCTTCCGTGGCATTTGTGCATAGAAGAAAATGAATTTAATAAAGAGGAAATAAACGTGATCTGGAAAGATTTTCCAGGCGGTACAGGTGCTATGAATAATGCCCTTCGTTCCGGAGAAATAGACGCAGCCGTTATTTTAACTGAAGGGATCACAAGGGACATCTTAAATGGAAACTATGCAAAAATAGTACAGACGTATATAGGTTCTCCGCTTATCTGGGGAATACACGTAGCCGCCGATTCACCTTATAAAAACAGTGCAGACCTCCAGCATACTAAAGCTGCGATTAGCAGGGAAGGTTCCGGTTCACATCTAATGGCTTATGTAAATGCTCAAAATAATAATTGGAATGTTGATGATCTCGATTTTGAGATCGTAAAAGATATCGATGGTGCTGTTAAAGCTTTAAACGAAGATAAAGCACAATATTTTATGTGGGAACATTTTACCACAAAGCCGCTGGTAGATAATCATACCTTCAGATTAATTGCAGACTGCCCTACCCCATGGCCGTGTTTTGTGATTGCTGTAAGAGATGAAGTTCTAAAATATAATTCCCAGCGAATCCATACGATGCTAGAGGTTTTAAACCGTAAAACAGCAAATTTTAAAGAAATTCCGGAAATTGATAAGATTTTAGCCGAGCGTTATAATCAAAAGCTGGAAGATATTAGAAAATGGTTAAAGCTGACCAATTGGAGCAGCAGCCAATTATCTGATGTAGAAATCACTGAAGTTCAGGAAAAATTATTACAGTTAAAACTTATAAATAAAAAAGTCAAAAGTTCAGAAATATTATATAGTTTGCAGCAGTTTTAACATCATCAATCAATACATCATAAAATGAAAAAAACTATCTGCCTGCTGGCATTCCTATGTCTTGGTTTTACTGCACTTGCACAAACAACTGAAGAAGAAACCACCGCAGTCGACACGCGTGACATTTCAAAAAATGAATTAAGCCTTAATGCATTTAACCTGGTAACTTTTGGGATCCTAGATTTTTCCTATGAAAGAGTTATTAATGAGAATTCCACCTGGTCTACGGAATTATTTCTACACTTCAACAAGGACTATTACGACGAAGCCTATTACAAAGACGTTTCGGTAACCGGGAAGTACAAACATTTTTTTAGTTCCAGCTATGCCCGCGGATTCTATGTTCATGGCTTTGGAATGTTATCCTCAGGAGAATACGAAACAGAATATTGGCACAACTCCGGCACCGGGGAATCCGAATGGGATACGGACAATTACACCGACTTTGCCATAGGTTTTGGTCTGGGCGGGAAATTTATTTCTTCAGGAGGGTTTCTGCTTGATCTTAGCGGGGGAATTGGAAGAAATTTATTTAATAATTCAGCCCCGGAAATTATCGGTCAGTTTATGGTAAACCTGGGCTACAGGTTTTAGTTAAAAAATAGAAGATTACATTAAGGATCGAAAATGGCCATTTTCGATCCTTAATCTTTTTTGGGAACTCTTGACAACAGCAGATCGATAACTGTCAAATGTTGTTCTTGTTTTTTCTGAATCTAAGACCTCACTGGTTTTGAAAACCTGAGTGGTCTCGTGCTAAGATCCATAGTTCCTTCAGAATTTTCTAATAACGCAGTGCGATAATTGCCATTATCAAGTCCCCTCTTATTTTAATAGTTCGCTATTCTTCAAACTGTGAAGTCTGATGCTATTTTAAATTTATATAATGAAAAAGCAATACCTACAAGGTCAAAAAAAGACCTTGCAGGATTGGATGATTCCTACAAGGTTTCAAAAACCTTGTGGATTTAAGCAAAACAGCTTAAATTTCAAAAATCAGTAGATGAATTTGCTATTTTCAATAAATCTCAAATCAATTTCCGTACTTCTTACATTATACCTGGAAATAAGTCGATAATTGCCAAATTTCGAGCTGGACTTTTTTCCTACAAAAAATATCACCAATCCACAGGTTCTTTTCCTTTGTTTTTCAGGTATTCATTGGCTTTACTGAAGTGTTTATTGCAAAACCAGTAACCTCTGTTGGCGCTTAGTGGCGACGGGTGTCCGCTGGTGAGAATCAGGTGCTTTGAAGCATCAATTTTTTTTGCTTTTTTCTTGGCATAGCCGCCCCATAGCAAAAAAACCACATTTTCCTTCTCTGCAGAAATAATCTCGATCACCCTGTCTGTAAATTGTTCCCAACCTTTGTTTTGATGAGAACCTGCCTCGTGTGCTCTTACGGTTAAAGTTGCATTTAGTAGCAAAACGCCCTGTTTAGCCCACCGCTCTAAATTGCCATTATCGGGTACAGGTTTTCCCAGGTCGGTTTCAATCTCCCTGAAGATGTTTTTTAGCGAAGGTGGCACCTGTACATCTTCTTTTACAGAAAAAGCAAGTCCGTGGGCCTGTCCAATTCCGTGGTAAGGATCTTGTCCAAGGATAACCACTTTGGTATCTTCAAATTTTGAAAATTCAAAAGCAGCAAAAATATTCCTGCCTGCAGGAAAACATTTATGGTTTTCGTATTCATCTTTTACAAAAGCAGCAAGATTCTGGAAATAAGGGTTTTCGAATTCTTCATTTAACTTTTTTTTCCAACCCGGGGCTATTTCTACCTTCATTATAATTGAGTAAATTTGCAGAGCCTCAAAAGTAGGGAAAAATTACTATGATTAAAATCACATCGAAGAGTCTTATTGATCTTGAATTTCCGGTTGTACGTGAGCAAATCAGCACGCTTTGTATCACAGGAAAAGGGAAAGAAAAGGCCCTGGAAATAAAACCATATTCCACTTATAAAAAGACATATTTCGGACTACATCAAACGAACGAATATGTAAAATCCAAAACTCAGGAAAGTCCGATTCCCAATCACGGATTCGATACTATTGAAAATGAAATAAAGCTTCTAAACATTGAAGATTCTGTTCTTGAAGTCAGCGGCTTCAGGAAAATAGCTTCTATTTCTGAAACTGTAAATATGCAGTTGCGATATTTCAGAAAATTCAGGGAAATTTATCCTTCACTTTATCAAACCACTTCAGAAGTAGAATATACCACTGAATTGATTGAGCGAATAGGAAAAGTGGTCGATAAATTTGGTGAGATTAAGGACGATGCCTCTCCCCTGTTGCAGGAAACCAGGCGCTCTATAAATTCGGTAAAAGGAAAGATCAATTCCAGTTTTACTTCAGCTCTTACCACTTATAACGGCTATGGTTATCTTGATGAAATTAAGGAGAGTGTTGTTGAAAACGTGCGTGTTTTAGCCGTGAAAGCCATGTACCGAAGAAAGGTAAAGGGCGGAATTATGGGGAATTCCAAAACCGGAAGTATCGTTTACATTCAGCCGGAATCCACCTTTCATTTTACACGGGAACTCAATAATCTTCAGTATGAAGAAAAGGAAGAGATTAACCGGATTCTAAAGGAACTTACTAATTTTGTGCGGCCTTACCGCGAGCTGCTTATCGATTACCAGGAACTGCTGAGTGAGATAGATGTGATTTCTGGAAAGGCAAAGTATGCGGACAAAATGAACGGGATTCTGCCTAAGATTTCTGAGGACCGGGAGATTCAGTTAAAAGATGCTTATCACCCCCTTCTGCTGCTTTCTAATAAAAGAACCGGAAAGAAAACCTATCCGCAGACGATCGAGATGGCAAATGATAACCGAATCATTGTAATTTCAGGACCAAATGCCGGCGGTAAAAGTATTACGCTTAAAACTGTAGGTTTACTTCAGTTAATGCTGCAGAGCGGAATTCTTGTTCCCGTACACGAGTACAGCAGAATGTCATTTTTCGATAAGATTTTGACAGATATTGGGGATAATCAGTCCATTGAAAATCATTTAAGCACCTACAGTTACCGACTGAAGAATATGAAGAAATTTCTTAGGAAGTGTGACGAAAATACACTCTTTCTTATCGATGAATTTGGAACCGGAAGTGATCCAGAACTTGGTGGCGCACTGGCAGAAACTTTCCTTGAAGTTTTTTATGAAAAAGAATCTTTCGGAATTCTTACGACGCATTATGCCAATCTAAAAAAGCTGGCAGGAGAATTGCCAGATATGAGCAACGCCAATATGTTGTTTGATTCTCACAGTTTGGAGCCCATGTTTAAATTGCGCGTGGGAGAAGCAGGAAGTTCCTTCACTTTTGAAGTTGCCCAAAAAAACGGAATCCCTTTCAGTTTAATCAATCGTTCTAAAAAGAAGGTGGAGCGCGGAAAAATTAGGTTTGATCAGAGCATAGCAAAACTTCAAAAGGAAAGGTCTAACCTTCAGAAAACCACCGATTCTTTAAAGGATAAAGAACTAAAAGCCGCTAAGGAAAAGGATAAGCTGGAAGAAACAAATACCCGCGTTCAGCAGAAATTGGAGAGTTATCAGGAGCTTTTTGATACCAACCAGCGTCTTATATACATTGGTCAAAAAATTAATGATATAAGCGAAAAATACTTTGTTGATAAGAAGAAAAAGGAACTTATTGGCGAATTTCTAAAGTTGGTGGAAATTGAAAATTCCAAGCGTAAGAAAGAATCGGCCAAACAACGAAGAGCGAAAAAAGCCGAAGAGAAAAAAGTTCAGCAGGAAGTAGCGAAGAAAATTGAGCCGATAAGGAAACAGAAAAAGGAAGAAAAAGAGAAACAGAAAGCTGTAGCCAAAAAAGAAGCCAATAAACCGAAAGCAACACTTAGAATTGGAGATCGCGTAAGGCTGGAAGACAGTAAATCTGTTGGTACACTAGACAAGATTGAGAAAGGGAAAGCAATCGTAAATTACGGAATGTTTACCACTTCGGTTGCTATAGAGCAATTGGAGTTGGTGCAGGCAATGAAGAAGAAATAGCTTCAGAAGAAAATTGTATCTTTAATATCAATTAATTAGTTATTATGACAATGGATGTCCGGTGGAAGCAAAGATTTCACAATTTCAGCAAAGCATATAAACAGTTGAAAAATTTGTTTCTGAAAAAGAGCTTAATGAGATGGAAGAACAAGGACTGATTAAAGCTTTTGAATATACTTATGAATTGAGTTGGAAAACTTTACAGGATTTACTGAAATACAAGGGATACGTAGACATTATTGGTCCCCGCCCGGTAATTGAACAAAGTTTTCAGGATGGATTTTTGGATGATGGAAAAGGATGGATGAAAATGCATAAAAGCAGAAATTTAACCAGTCATACCTATAATGAAGAAACAGCTAAAGAGATAATTATTGATATAAGAAGTTCCTACATAGGATTGTTTGGTGATCTTTATCAAAAGCTTAATGAAGAAAAAGATTCTTAAGGAATGGAGAATAAAGCGTATAAATATGGTTTAGAGAAAAATGATCTAAAGGAAATTATCTCTGTAATTGAAGACAATGAAAACGTCGAAGAAGCCATCCTGTTTGGATCCAGAGCAAAAGGTAATTTTAAAGCAGCTTCAGACATTGATATTGCTCTGGTAGGAAAAAATCTCAAACTGAACGATATTCTGAAGATTTCCATTCATATTGATGATCTTTATTTACCCTATAAATTTGATTTTGTGAATTACTATCACATTAAAGAGGAGAGATTAATTGAACATATAAACAGAATAGGCATTAGGCTTTTTAAAAAAGAAAAGGAGTACCATTAAAATTTTAGAATCTAATAATGTTAGGCAATGGATGCATTACCAGAAAATAAAAAAATAGTTCTTTTCGACGGAGTCTGTAATCTTTGTGATGGTGCAGTAAAGTTTATTATCGAGCACGATAAAAAAGATGTTTTTCGGTTTGCTTCTTTGCAAAGTGATTTGGGCCGAAAGCTTATTGCTGAAAGAGGTCTTGATCCGGAAGAGCTGGATTCTGTGGTTTTAATCGAACCCGGGGTCGCCTATTACAGAAAATCTACAGCTGCACTGGAAATTTCCAGAGAGCTCTCAGGAGGCTATTCTTTACTAAAGAATTTTCTTGCTTTACCCGAGGGTTTTCGTGACCTAATATATGATTTTGTCGCCGCTAACCGCTATAAATGGTATGGCAAAAAAGAAAGCTGTATGATCCCTACACCAGCTTTAAAAGAGAAATTTCTGGATTAGATTTTATTGTCTTCTTCAGTGTAATTATCATCCCAATCTTTGACATTGGGCTCACCCATTTTATCGACAGATTTTGCTACCATTAGAGATACGGCAGCATCACCGGTCACGTTCACCATCGTCCTGCACATATCCAGAGGACGGTCTACAGCAAAAATTAAGGCAAGTCCTGCTTCAGGAATTCCGGCCTGAGCCAGCACAATAACCAACATAACCATGCCTGCACCGGGTACTGCGGCAGAGCCTATAGATGCCAAAGTTGCCGTGGCTATAATTCCTAATTGCGCTCCCAAAGTAAGGTCCATACCAAAAGCCTGTGCAATAAAAACTGCAGCAACTGCCTGATAGAGACTTGTACCATCCATATTAATTGTTGCACCAATCGGAAGAACAAAGCTTGTAACCTCTCTGTGCACACCCATATGCTCCTCTACCCTTTCCATGGTTACAGGTAAAGTAGCCGCACTGGAACTGGTTGAAAAGGCTAAAAGCTGAGCGGGCGCAATTCCGTTAATAAAAAACGCCGGAGTATTTTTTGTGAAAATCCAAACCAACAGCACATAGACTCCTATCATTAATGCCAGTCCTATTAAAACGGTTAAAGCATACATCGCCAGAGCTGCGAAAAGATCTGCACTTGGTGATTCCACTACCAAGGCAGCCAATAAAGCAAACACCCCATAAGGAGCGGCAAGCATAATAAGGTCAATCATCTTAAGAATAACCTCATTAAAGCCATCAAAAAAGTCTTTAACCGGCTTGGCTGTTTTTTCAGGTACTAGAATCAACCCTATTGCAAAGAAAATAGCAAAAAATATTACCTGCAGCATATTGGCATTGTCGCCGGCAGCAGCAAAAATGTTGCTCGGCACAAGGTCTTCCAGGGCTTGTAAAGGTCCTGCTTCTTTTTGTTTTTCGGCATTTAATTGTATACCCGAAGCATCGCCTTCATAACTGGCTAACAAATCCTGTCGTGTATCTTCAGAAATGGAGCTTCCGGGTTTTATGAGGTTTACCATTCCCAAACCTATGGAAACCGCTATGATTGTAGTAATGATATAGGTAACGATAGTCCTCGTTCCCATTTTGGAAAGCTTGGAAATATCTTTTAAATCTGATATTCCTTTAATAAGCGATGCCAAAATAAGCGGTACTGCAATTAACTTAAGAGCATTTATAAATATGTTTCCGAAAGGTTTGATCCAGTCACTCACAAATTCTGCTCCCCAGCTAAAATTGGTTAATATTAATGCGAATACAACTCCCGCAGCCATTCCCAATAATATCTGCCAATGCAGTGCAAGTTTCTTCATAGTAGCGCTATTTCAAAAATAGAATTAAAGTTTTGATGTCTTGTTCTGAAGCAGATAATCTACAATAACTAATGCAGCCATTGCTTCCACTATCGGTACAGCTCTTGGCACCACGCATGGATCATGTCTTCCTTTTCCCTGCATTTCCACAGATTCACCTTGTGCATTAATCGTTTCCTGATTTTGCATTATAGTTGCGACAGGCTTAAAAGCCACATTAAAGTAAATGTCCATTCCGTTGGAAATTCCACCCTGTATACCTCCGCTAAGATTGGTTTTCGTAGAACCATCATTATTAAAAAGGTCGTTGTGCTGACTCCCTTTCATCTTAGTGCCCTCAAATCCGCTACCATATTCAAAGCCTTTTACAGCGTTTATAGAAAGCATGGCTTTTCCCAGCTCGGCATGTAGTTTGTCAAAAACCGGTTCTCCCAGTCCTTTTGGAACATTTTTGATAACGCATTGCACAGTTCCTCCTACAGTATCCCCTTCTGCACGAATTTCTTTAATATAAGATTCCATTTTCTCTGCAGTTGCAGCATCAGGACATCTTACAGGATTTGTTTCAATTACTTTAAAATCCAGTTCCTTATAACTTTTCTGAAGTTCAATTTCACCAACAGAAGCTGTGTAAGCAGTAATTTCTATTCCAGACAATACCTGTTTTGCAAGCGCACCGGCTACTACCCTGCAGGCTGTTTCCCGGGCAGAAGATCTACCTCCTCCACGATAATCTCTTACTCCATATTTTTCTGTATAGGTGTAATCTGCATGAGATGGTCTGTACGTATCTTTTATATGCGAATAATCTTTCGATTTCTGATTAGCATTTTTAATAACAAAACCAATTGGTGTACCTGTTGTCTGTTCTTCAAAAACTCCGGAAAGAAATTCTACCGTATCCGGTTCCTTTCTTTGGGTGACAATCGCCGACTGTCCCGGTCGACGCCGGTTCAATTCATTCTGAATTTTTTCTAAATCGAGTTTTAGTCCGGCCGGACAGCCATCTATAACTCCTCCAATTGCCTGCCCGTGTGACTCACCAAAGGTGGTAAGTCTAAATAGTTTTCCGAAGGAATTCCCCGCCATAGTTGTGATTTTGAACAAATGTAATTTTTTAGCCACACTTTTGAAAGGCTAATTTCAATTAATCTTCACATAATACAGAGGGCAACTTTTTAAAGTATAGGTAATATTTTCGTAATTACCTGCTAAAGCTTTTTAAAAAATAAGGCCTGAAATTTAGAAAATATTAAATCTGAAAATATTGTCACAAAAGAGAAAGCTTGATATTGTAGTTATTTCTGATGTGCATCTTGGCACCTTTGGATGTCAAGCTAAAGAGCTCTGTGACTATCTGGACAGCATTCATCCTGAAAAATTAATCCTGAATGGTGATATTATTGACATCTGGCAATTTCGAAAAAGCTATTTTCCAAAAGCTCACCTGGAGGTAATTAAGAAAATTATCGATTTAAGTAGTCAGGGTACTGAAGTTATTTATATCACCGGAAATCATGATGACATGTTACGAAAGTTCAGTGATACGAAACTTGGTGGATTTAGTGTTGTAGATAAACTGGTGCTTGATCTTAATGGCAAAAAAGCCTGGTTTTTCCATGGAGATGTATTTGATGTTTCTATAAAGCACGCTAAATGGGTTGCAAAACTTGGAGGCTGGGGATACGATTTGCTTATTCGGTTTAACAGCGTTCTTAACTGGTCCTTAGTGAAAATGGGCAAAAAGAAGTACTCACTTTCCGGTAAAATAAAAAATAGCGTAAAAGCTGCTGTAAAATCAGTTCATGATTTTGAAAAAACCGCTGCCGATTTAGCTATAGAAAGTAATTACAAATTCGTGATCTGTGGCCACATTCATCAACCTAAGATCATTAGGAAAACCAATGAAAAAGGTACCTGTCTCTATTTAAATTCTGGCGACTGGATCGAAAACTTAACTGCGCTGGAATACACAAAAAATCGTTGGGAACTTTTTCATTATAAATATCCTCAAAAGCTAAAAAAAGAGAACAAGATCTTCCCTTTAACCGCTATCACCATTTCCATCCGGAATCAGAAGGATAGCAGAAAAAGGTAAGATTCAATTCAGATTTCTAAGTATCACTATTTGCTTTTGTCTGTAAGACACTATCTATTCTGGAAAGTAATATTTCCATATCAAAGGGTTTAGAAATAAAATCCACAGCACCGGCTTCCTTACAGGTCTCTGCTGCATTATGCAGTGCAGACATCATGATAACCGGAACCTGTGAGACCTCCTCATCCTTTTTTAATGCTGAACATACTTCGGTTCCATCCACACCAGAAATCAATTTGTCCAGTAGCACCAGATCAATATCGTTATCAATAATATTTTGCCTGGTCTCCAATGGCTTCTGTGAAAGAGTTACCTTGTGATCCTTAAATTCAAGAATATCTTTAATCATGTTACCTATAGATGCATCGTCATCCACTATTAAAATTTTTGCCATTTAGTATTTGTTTAGACAAGCTAATTTTTGAATAAATCCGGAGCACTCGTTGGGTTGGTTTTAGCTCTGATTCCCTCCCAAAGTCAATTAACAAAGACTTGCCACCAATATAATATTAATTTTAAAGTAATTTTTAACTATGTGAATAATTCTATTTAAGAGCATCTTTCAGAATACTTACAGGATGACGGGCACTTCTCTGAGTCCCATCTTTTATTTGATGCCTGCAACTTGTACCGTTAGCAGCAATTAGGGTATCTTCTGATGCCTTCCTTACGGCTGGGAATAATGTTTGCTCCCCAATATTCATACTTACTTCATAATGCTCTTCTTCATAACCAAAAGAACCTGCCATTCCGCAACATCCGGACGGAATTACGGTTACTTTATAATTTTCCGGAAGATTTAGAACTGTAAAAGTGACCGCAGTATTGGAAAGTGCCTTCTGGTGGCAATGTCCGTGTATTTTTATCTTTTTTTCTTCTGAAGTAAAAGAAGATGCTCTGATGTTCCCTAAAGCTATTTCCTTTTTTATAAACTCCTCAATGAGCAGGCAATTTGGCGCTAATTTTTCTGCATCAGCTCTATTATTTGCCATACGAAGATATTCGTCCCTAAAACTTAAAATTGCAGAAGGCTCTATACCTATAAGAGGGTTTTCTTCTGAAACCAAATTTTTAAACATGTCAATGTTTTTATTTGCCAGAAGTTTCGCTTCATCAAGAAAACCTTTAGAAAAATGACTTCGGCCGCTTTCTTCGTGCTCCATAATTTCCACCTGGTACTTTAACCTGCTCAGCAATTCCAGGGCATCTATACCTACCTCTGCATCCAGGAAATTAGTAAATTCATCATTAAAAAGATAAACTGTCTTCAAAGGATTTTCTACTCTTAAACGTTCCCTGTTTTTCTTGTAATAATCTGTAACGGTCTGCTTAGAAAGGTTAGGTAAACTTCGTTCTTTAGCAATACCAAAAGATTTTTTTGCTAATCCTGAAGTCAAAGAATTTTTGAAGAAGAAATTTGTAATTCCGGGAACTTTAGAACCCAGCTTATTCATTTTGGCATTGTTTACAAACAGCTTGTTTCGTCTGGAAAAACCGTTTGCTTTTTGGTATTGATACTGAAATTCTGCTTTTAAAGCAGCTACATCTACGCTGGAAGGACATTCACTTTTACAACCTTTACAACTTATACAAAGATCAAATACTTCTTTTAATTCAGAATGATCAAATTTATTCTGCTTTTCCGAATTAGTCAAAAATTCCCGTAAACCGTTTGCCCTTGCCCGGGTAGAATCTTTTTCATTTTTTGTAGCACGATAACTCGGGCACATAGTACCACCAGATTCCGCAGACTTTCTACAATCCCCGCTACCGTTACACTTCTCTGCCATCCTTAGGATTCCTTCGGTTTCAGAAAAATCCATTAAAGTTTCTACTTCAGGTTCCCTTCTATCCACAACATAACGAAAGGAGGTGTCCATTGGTGGTGCATCAATAATTTTCCCCGGATTAAAAATGTTGTTAGGATCAAAAACTGATTTTACATCTTTAAGGATCTGGTAATTTTTAGAACCTATCATATATTCTATAAACTCGGCACGTACTCTACCGTCACCATGCTCCCCACTCATGGATCCATTGTATTTTTTCACCAATTTCGCCACATCTTCAGTAATACTTCTAAAGAGCTTTACGTCCTCAGATTTTTTGATATTTAGAATTGGCCTTAAATGGAGTTCTCCTGCTCCGGCATGTGCATAATAAACTGCAGCTTGTTTGTACTTTTTCATAATCTGGCTAAACTCCAGAATATAATCTGCAAGATAGGGTAAAGCCACTGCAGTATCTTCTATACAGGCCACGGCCTTACTGTCTCCCACTATATTCCCCAGCAGCCCCAATCCTGCTTTTCGCAATTCCAGCGCCAGCTCTATCTGCTCATCCATTAGTACAGGAAAAGCATAACCCAAATCTGAACGCCGTAGCGTTTCCATTAGATCCTGTGTTTGTTGCTGAAGCTCTTCCTCGCTGTTCGCTCTAAGTTCGAGCATAAGGATGGCTTCAGGATCACCATTAATAAAGAAACGGTTTTCTTTGTATTTCAGATTCTGTTTAGTACAATCCAGGATGGTTTTGTCCATCATTTCACAGGTGAAAAGCGGATGTTTCATAGCCGGCACAACAGCCTGCAAACATGCTTCTATAGAAGTATAATGAGCGGCAACCATAGAGGACTTAGGTGGAGGCAATCTGTCGAGTTGCAAAGTTATTTCTGTGGTGAAAGCTAAAGTCCCTTCACTTCCTGACAGGAGATTACATAAGTCCAACTTCTTTGTGGAAGTATTATCGAATACTTCAGAATAAACAAGATCATCAATTGCATATCCTGTATTCCGGCGGTGCATTTCCTGCGGCGGAAACTTATCTTTTATCTCATTTTTACTCTCTTCCGGAGATAATTTTGCTTCTATCTCTCTGTAAATTTTTCCTTCAAGGTTTTCAAGCTGAAGCTTTTCCTGAAATTCTTTCTTTGAAATGGACCGGAATTCTACCTTGCTCCCATCACTCAGGAGGGTTTGGAGAGAAACAACTTTTTCCCTGGTTGTGCCGTATTTAATTGAAGTGGTTCCACTGGAGTTGTTTCCGACCATCCCTCCAATCATGCAACGGTTTGAGGTAGAAGTATTAGGACCAAAAAACAGTCCGTGTTCCTTGAGGATACGGTTTAGGTCATCCCGAATTACTCCTGGCTGAAGCCGTACTGTATTATCCTGGGTATTAATTTCATAAATAGTAGTAAAATACTTAGAAACATCTACAACAACTCCTGTTCCCACACATTGCCCTGCGAGAGAGGTTCCTGCAGTCCTGGGAATTAAAGACGTCTGATTGTCTGTTGCAAAATTTATAAGCAGCTTCAGGTCGTCTTCATTCTTAGGATAACATACTGCCAGAGGCAGTTCTCTGTAAACAGATGCATCTGTGGCGTAAATGGAACGCCACAGGTCATCGTAAAACAAATCCCCTTCTAATTCTGCAGATAATTTTCTTAGTTCTTCCTTCATAATAAAAGATGCTAAAATACGTTTTTTACTATGATTGGCTTAACAGTGTATTAAAGAAAATTAACAATAGATTGGGGAATGTAGGTATTTTCGTTGTACAGTAACGATTACATTTGTTTCTTAAATCAGAAAATTTAAAGAAAACATGAAAAAGTTCTTTTTACTGGCAGCACTTACAATAGGTGCAGCATTTACAGGCATGAAAGCTCAGGAAATTGCAAGCAATGCCATAGGTCTTCGACTTGGCGGAGGAAGTGGTTATGGAGCTGAAGTTTCTTACCAGAAAGCAACAGGTTCTAACAACCGCTTAGAATTTGATCTTGGCTGGAGGAATGATAATAGCTTTGATGCCTTTAAATTGGTAGGTCTCTATCAATGGTTATGGAACCTGGATGGTGGTTTTAACTGGTATGCAGGTGCAGGTGCAGGTGTTGGTAGTGTTAATGACAAAAGAGGTGGAGATTATAATGACGGCGCTTTTCTTTTAGTAGCCGGAAACCTGGGTATTGAATATAACTTTGATATACCATTACTTCTATCTCTGGATTTACGTCCTGAAATAGGATTTAATGATTACGATGTGGTGGATGGATTTTCACCAGATATTGCACTGGGCGTAAGATACCAGTTCTAGAGTTTACCTTTAAATAAAAAAAAGAGGCTGCTTTTTAAAAGGCAGCCTCTTTTTTTGATTAAAACAATGATAAATTGTTTCTAAGCATGACCTGCTATGATATCTGCAACAGAACCGGTAGTCTTCTTTTTTAGTCCATGTAGACCAGCACAATGCGGATCTGATGACAGCTTCTATTGATGCAATAGTCGTGTTTTAAGTATTATAACATCTGAAAGTAACAAATTAAGTTTCTTCCCTTTTTCCGAAAATTATCTCATTTCAAATCTGTTGTCGTAAGATTACAGCTTCTCTATTTCAAAAATTCGCGAAATAAAATCCGCTTCTTGCAATTTACCCCAACCACCAGAATCTTTCTACCTAAATAAATAATCCTAAAGGCAAGCCCAAAGACATTCGGTTTTTAAAATAAGTTCAATTAAATATCATCATTTGTGCAAAACCTGATAGCCCTTTCCTGAATCCTGGTTCTTCATAGGCAGTTATTACAGGACTATAGATTGGGCCATTTTGTAACATTTTCAATTGCTATACAAGTTCTTGTCAATTTTCGATCAACTTTAGGACTGAAGACAGGCTGTCGGCACTTCCTTGAACATGCCAGATGATACAGTAACAAAGTGACTTTTTATAAATATGCGTACTTGAGATCACGTTAAAGACTACTTCATTTTCACACGAGGTATTTCTCTGGGTATTTACCTCTCTAGAACAAAACAGATATTTGTTCTGCAAAATTAAAAAGCTTGTAAATAGTTCTAGGGGTTTTTTAGAATCCAGATTTGGAACAACATTCTTTCCGTTCCTCCTATCCTTTAATATTCACTTTCTTAAATAAAAGCCAAAGTAAGATTTTCCCCATTTGAGACCCGTTTTAATTCTTAAATTTAGATTTAAGCAGTTTCCCAGTAAAGCGGAAAACCCACAGTATTAGCCAGTTTAAAGCGCTGAAAAAAATTAAATATTAAAGAAGCTTCAAATAATGCTGAATATATCAGAATTATCTAAAGAATCGATTAAAAAAATTTTAACAAACCTAAAGGAAGAGTCAGAAACCAATTGCAAACTTCCGGGAGGCGGATTAATGCATATTGAGAAGGAAATTCCTTATCTGGTAA
Source organism: Autumnicola psychrophila (assembly GCF_031846645.1). NCBI lineage: Bacteria > Pseudomonadati > Bacteroidota > Flavobacteriia > Flavobacteriales > Flavobacteriaceae > Autumnicola > Autumnicola psychrophila. Next base: position 141,401 of record NZ_JAVRHN010000003.1, on the reverse strand, counting down.
TCTATCGTAAAAAGAAAAAAGATCTTTATACTAACCGGATGGTAATAAGTGAATCCTCATACCTCATCATAGGAGAAAAAGATTTTGAGGGATACCGGGAACTTATTTTTGCCATTTCAGATAAATTATCTGTAAAGTTTGAATCCTATATGCTCCTTGAAATGTATGCCGGTGAGAATGGGAGTAGTACCTTTTTAATTAAAGGTCCATCAAGAAAACTTCCCACCACCCTAAAAGTATTGCAGGATGAACTTAATAAAATAAATAGGAATTTTTCTGGATTATACTTGAAAGCAGAAATACAGGATACCAAAGAGCGACAGGCAAAAGATGACGAACCTCTTCTTTCTTTAGAACAGACCAAGAGATGTGGAGCAGTATTATTGGGACTGGAAATTCCTCCTGTTTATAGGGGTGATAGCAAAGAATTTTATCCTGTTTTGTTCAGGACTTACAGAGATTTTATAATTCGAGCGCTTCATATAGCCTTATATGACTTTTTAAGGGTTCAAACTTCCAGCAGTGTACCCAGCTATAACGCCTTAGGAAGACAGGTGCTAAAAGAGAAAGTCTTTGAAATAGACAGGGAACTATCAAAAATTGAAAATAGTTATCAATTCCTATGGCTGGTCTCTCCTTCTAATATTTACGACATTAAAAATACCTTTTTTGACAGTAATTATGACAAGGTCCTGGATTATCATTACCGGCTTCTGCCTATAGATCCCGATGTGCTCAAAAGGAAACTTTATAATTTAAAAATTGAAGATGTAGATGACCCTGCAATGTCGCAGATTTTTCGGGAAAAGCGGGAAGAACTGGATCAACAAATTACCATGCTTAACGAACGTGGTACGCGAAACTTTTTTTACAATAGTATCAGGCTTCATAAAGGTATTGGCAGGGAATTGTGCGAAGAGGCAGAGCAGGTACTAACAGAGATTGAAGAAGCACAGGAAAAATATGAAACTCCTGATAAGGATCTTATCGATTCCCGTGAATTCAGTAGCCTTGCCCGTAAAGAATTTGAATACTTCAGGAATCAGGATGAGAACTTTAAAGGGAAAGTACATATTCGTAAAGATGTGAATATTATGATGGTTTCCCAGGGAGAATTGTATGTTCCTGAAGATTATAAAATGAAACGTAAGGAATCTGAAGCCCTTATTCAGCATGAAGTGGGAACCCACATGTTAACATATTACAATGGTAAAAAGCAGCCCCTGCAGCAGTTAAGCATTGGGCTTGCAGATTATGATCCACTGCAGGAAGGTCTTGCTGTAATGTCGGAATATATGGTAGATGGACTAACGCCTAACAGGTTAAGAACATTGGCAGGAAGAGTGGTGGCTGGTAAAGCATTAATGGATGGAGGCGATTTTAGGGAAATATTCCAGCTCCTTGTTAGAAAACATGGCTTTTCACCCGAAAGATCTTTTAATATTACCTCCAGGATTATGCAGGGTGGCGGATTCCTAAAGGATATTATCTATTTACAAGGCCTGGTAGAATTAAGAAAATACCTTCAGGATGGAGGTGAATACGAACCTCTTTTAGCGGGTAAATTCGGAATTAAACACACCGGAGTAATAAAAGAATTGACGGAAAGGGAAATATTAAAACCCGGGGCCTTACGTCCCAGTTATTTGTTAACTGAAAATGTAAAAGAAAAACTAAAATTAATCAGAGAGGGGTTACCTCTTTCAAAAATGGTAAGTAAATGAAAATATGTTTTGTATTAAACGATGTGGCCACCGAGAAAAATGGTACATCTATAGCATTAATGACAGAGGCACATGTTAGAGGACATGAAGTCTATGCAATGGGAGTGGGTGATTTCAGCTTTCATCACGATGCCCCAATAAGTATTAACAGCACAATTTTGCCTAAAAATACGAAGACAAAATCTCCAGCAAAATTCCTGGAGGCGCTTCAAAGCTCCAAAGCGAGACACAAGAAAGTTTCTTCTAAAGATCTCGATGTGCTTTTCATTAGAAATAATCCCACAGAAGAGGATGACAGGCAATGGGCAGAACAGGCAGGAGTGGCTTTTGGAAGAATGATGCAACAGGAAGGTGTTTTGGTCTTAAATGATGCTTATGCCTTGTCCCATGCGTTTATTGATAAACTCTATTTTGAAGAATTGCCGCAGGTTATAAAACCAGATTCCATTATCACGAGAAGCAAAAAAGACCTTCTTGAATTTTGGGAGAAGCAAAACAAAAAGATGGTTCTTAAACCATTGGAAGGTTCCGGAGGAAAAGATGTTTTCCTTATTGATGAAAATGAGAAAAATGTGAACCAAATTATCGAAACTATCAGCTCTCAGGGCTATGTTATTGCGCAGGAGTTCCTTCCCGCTGTTAAAGACGGCGATGTAAGGGTGCTTCTTATGAATGGCCGTGTAATGGAAAAAGACGGAAAGAAGGCGATTATACGCAGAGTTAGCGGCGAAGGTGAATTCCGTAGTAATTTTGCGTTGGGAGCAACAGCAGATAGCAGTGATTTGACAGATGACATGAAAAGAATTGTTGAACTCACTGCTCCAAAATTAATCCGTGACGGCCTTTTCTTTGTGGGACTCGATATTGTAAAAGATAAGCTTATCGAAATTAATGTGCTTAGCCCGGGTGGAATGGAGCGATTTGCAGATATCGGGCTACCAAAGTTTACAGACGTGGTTATTGAAGCCATAGAGCGAAAGGTAGATTACAAGAAAATGTACAAAGGCACCCTTGCTAACCGCACTTTAGCAACAATGGACTAAAATAGATAATATGAATTCAGAATTAAAAGAAGAAATACCAAGAATAATAGGAAAGTACACTTCAGGTAAAGAAGGCCCTCTTCTCTTTGTGACCGGTGGAATTCACGGGAATGAACCAAGCGGAGTAAAAGCTTTGGAAAGAGTTTTTTCTGAACTGAAAAAAGCTCGTCCGGAAATAGAAGGAACCATCGTGGGAGTTTCTGGTAATCATATGGCGCTAAACCAAAACAAACGTTATATAGACGAAGATCTTAACCGTACCTGGACTGAAGAAAACGTAAAGGAAGGAAAAAAGGATACTCACGAGAAAAAAGAAATGTTTGAAATCATAGATCTTCTGAATAAATTTTCGGAACAAGATTTCACTAAACGTTATTTCCTTGATTGCCATACCACTTCATCAGCAAGTCTCCCCTATGTTTCCGTTCAGGAAGTGAATGATAATGATGAATGGGCCCATAAATTTCCGACTTACATTATAAGAGGTTTCAGCGATATTATTACGGGCGATATTGACCATTATTTAAGCCGCATCGGGATGACCGGTTTCGTTTTTGAAGCAGGACAACACACCGATGAACGTTCTGTAGAAAATCATGAAGGCGTGATCTGGCTCGCGTTAAAAGAAGCTTGCGGACTTAATCTCGAAAAGATTTCAACCTACCCGGATTGTGTAAACCGCTTTGCTGAAAAAAATGCACCACCACAAAAAACTTTTGAAATTATCCATCGTCACGGACTCGAAGATGGAGATATTTTTGAAATGCAGCCGGGTTATGAGAATTTTCAGAAAATTGAAAAAGGAGAGCTGCTTGCAAAACAAAACGGAAATGAGGTAAAAAGCGAATGGGATGCCTATATTTTTATGCCACTCTACCAGGCACAGGGTAACGACGGATTTTTTGTAGTCCAGGAAGTGTAGTAATTAAATGCTATGCATTTTGAATATAAAAAGGTTTTCTGAAATATTTCAGGAGACCTTTTTTTTCTGAAGGGAACCTGAAATATGGCAATTTTCGCCAATAGTAAGAGCTCCCCGATACAAAGGAGTGGCGCACTTGGATTAAATACTTGGTACAATACCCATTACACACAAATCACCGTCAGCAAGAGCCTGTCGAAGGCCATTCATTCTAAAATTAAAAAATTTTCAAATTTTCAAATCGATCAGAGCCTCTCTCCAGATCGATAATTGCCATTTTCGAGGAGCCCTTTTTCAGGAAATCGCTATTACAAAAAGCCCAATAAGAATAATTATAATACCAATAAGCCTGTTCCTAAAGTTCTTCCTTTCATTCATATAAAAGAAAGCAAACAGAATTATAAATACTGAACTGGCCCTTTTAATCGAAATCACGTAAGCCACCAAAATAAACTGAATTGCAAACATTTGGGTTAACACGCTGGCAGATCTAAAAAAACCGACCAGTAACAAAGGCCATTTTCTTTTGTTGATTTGGGATAACGGCTTTTTAGATTTTACTGCCAATATTGGAATTAAATAAAACAGAATTAAAAAATCCTTACTGAAGGACCAGAAAACGGGAGAAGTTTCCTCCACTCCTATTTTATCAATATTTGCGGTAATACTCCAAATAAAAGCAACCAACAACATATATCTTGGTCCCTGCTCTTTTACCAGCATCGCAAAAGGTGCAAAGAAATTCTTATTGTCTTCGCTAATGTTCGAAATATAAGTCCCCGCCACAATTAAAATAATTCCCACAATACCTAAAAGACTGGGGAATTCCCCGATTAAAATCGGTGAAGTGAGCAACATAAACAGCGGAGTAAGAGTGATTAATGGCACAGTGACTGAAAGTTCAGAACGTTTTATAGCTTTAAAATAAAGCAGGATTACAATTAACTGAAGTATGGAGCTGGCCAGAAGTGCCCATAAAAATCTTGGTGTCATTTCTTCAAACCCAAAATAAAAAATGAGCGGAGCAAGCAATATACTCTGCACCAAATGCATAGAAAAGGCTGCAGTGTATTCGTCAATATGATGCAGGTTAAATTTACTTGTTATATCTTTTAATGCTTCTGAAATAGCCGTCCCGAATGCCAATAAAAATCCTAACATCTTTCTAATTTTCTGGTTCTACGGGAAAGGCGATTGTGCTCATTTCCGCATTTGCTTTTGCACCGGTGTTCATCCTGCTAAACTGGATCACCACCGGAGTACTGGTCTTAATAAAACAACTGTAATTTCGTTCCAGTTGCATTGCTTCGGGATCAATAATATCATTAAACCGTATCTTCCGTAGACGTTTTGCTTCTACAATGATTTCATAAGTGCCAACAGGTTTTTGATCCTCATAAAATAACAACAGCTCAACGATTGCATTTTCTTCAGAAATGTTTAAAACCGCGATTTTATCATGGCTTATAAATTCAGGCTCCTCTCCATTGTTTTTAAAAGGAATGCGTCCTGCTGAAAAGGCCCAGTCGATTTTTCCTATTGCTTTCATTGTTTTAGTATTAAAAGTTCCTCCATATACGGACTTAAAAAAATATTATCAGGATCAAATCTTTCCCGATACTTCTGAAAATCATCCCAGCAGGGAAACAGCTCTTTTAATTCCGCTGCTTTAAGGCTATGCTTCTTTCCCCAATGCGGCCTTCCCCCGTATTTTCTGAATATCGGCTCGATAGCTCTAAAATAATCCCAGAATGGAAGTCCGGCGTTATGGTGCAGCGAAATCGTTACCGAATCCCGTCCATACATGCTGCTCACAAAAGCGTCATCTGCTTTTATTGTTCTGTAAAGCACTCTCCAGGCAACATCTTTTCGCCACTTTTTCTTAATTTCCCTACGTACCTCCAGAAAACATTCCGGAGCATTTTTAGCAGGAAGAGCATATTCCATTTCATCAAATTTGAGGTGCCGGGACCGTGGTAAAACTTCATGGCTGTTTCCTTCTATTTCAAGTTCTAACGTACCATAAGAGATTTCCGGCATGTCCTCTGCTTCTTTGTTCATCACCCTTATTTTGGCCATATCACTTCGCGGGTACCAATAAAAATCGAAATTGCGGTTATTCTCCTGTAAATCTTCCAGGTTTTCCAGGCACTTTTCTATGGGTACACACCATTCCTTTCTTTGCAATTTGAAAAACGGCTGCAGTTGAAGCCGCATCTTTAAAAAAATGCCACAGGTACCCAATGCCACCCTTAAGGCCCGGAATAATTCTTCATCTTCCTCAATGGTCTTCTCTATAACTTCTCCCGTTCCGGTTATCATTCTTACACCAACAAGCATTGAAGAAAGATTGCGTAATTCCCTGCCCGTGCCATGCGTTCCTGTACCTATAGCGCCCGCTACGTTATGCATTGCCAGTCCATACCTGTAAAGGTCCTTGCCTGCTTCTTTTACCGTCATTCCTGCTAAAACGGTAGCACGGTTTTTCTCCAAATCTGGTGCTTCAACTCCTTTAAAATGCTTCAGGGAAAGAAGAATATCTTTAGTTTTTACAAGCGGACTGGAAGAATGTCCGGCTCCAACCACCCGCAATTTCCTGTTCTCTCTTCTTGCCTTTTTGACGAGCTGCACTATTTCCTCTTCAGATTCAGGAGTAATTACCTGTTCCGGCTTAAAGCTTAAACTTCCGCTCCAGTTTTTCCACTCTTTATTTTTCATAAAAAATCTATTCTGAATAAGCTATTGTGGTTAACAAAGCATTTTCTGCCTGTCGTGAATCCAGCCTTGTATGCTGTACAACCACCGGAATATCAGATTCTATTACACAGGCATAATCGGTGTCTTTTGGAACAGGTTCAGGATCTTCAAGATCATTAAACCGAAGATGTTTTGTTCGCTGTGCCTCTACCTCAACTCTGTAAGGTCCTACAGGATCTTTATCTGTAAAAAAAAGTGTAATTTCCACCTGGGCTTTCCTGTTGGAAGTATTTAAAATACAAGCTGTTTCATGACTTGTAAATTCCGGTTCGGGCCCTGTGCCGTAAGAAGGAATATAACCTTCAGCAATTACCCACGTTTTCTTTCCGAATGTTCTCATAATTTCTCTTTTTACTGTTAGTTATCGTTGTTGATCATTCTTTTATTTCTGCTATTAAACCTTCATTACTCTCTAATTGTACTGTTCCCTCCAAATTTTTTCCTTCCTTCTCAACATGCGTGGACGCAAGAATAATGGCTTTAGAAAACGGTACATTTGTCTCCATAGTTTCATCCGAATCTCCCAGGTTTAAAATGACAAAAATTTTCTTTTCTTCTGAAGAACGTATATAAGCTAAAAGATTTCCTTTTGTTAATACCGGCCGATATTTGCCAATTTGCAGTGCCGGCTCTTTTTGCCGAAGGGCAATGAGTTTCCTATAAAAACTGAGCATGCTTTCTTCGGAATCCCACTCATTTTTCACATTTAATTCTTTATAATTTTCCATTAACGGAAGCCAGGGTTTTACACTTGTAAAGCCTGCATTTTCTGAAGAATCCCATTGCATCGGAGTCCTTTCGGGGTCGCGGTTGAGTCCCTTCCCCGGGATATTCTTTTCCTGTGGATCCTGAACCTGATCTGGTGCAATTGGCACATCTTCCATCCCTATTTCATCTCCGTAATAGATGGTTGGGGTTCCTCTTAAAGTCAAAAGCATCATTGCAGCGATTCTCGCCTGCTTCACTCCTACTCTCGTCGCAATCCTCGAGTTATCGTGATTTCCCAGAACCCAGTTTGGCCAACCACCGGGCGGCAGGGCCCCTTCATAGTTATTAATTGCTGCTTCAATCTCCCTGGCATCCCATGGTAACAGTACCAACTGAAAATTAAACGGCAAATGTGCACCGCGGTTATCTTTACCATAATACTCCACGAGCTGCTCAACCGGAAGATAAATTTCCCCAATAAGAAGCCGCTCATCAAATTCATCTATAACCGACCTCATTTTTTCTACAATATCGTGCACCTCTGGCTGGTCTGTGGTGTATGTCTGAAGATGTTTGTCATATGGCGAATAGTCTTCGGTATAATTTGGGTTTGGAGGATTATCCCTAAATTGCGCATCTTTTATAAGATGCCACATTACGTCTACCCTAAAGCCGTCTACACCTTTATCTAACCAAAATCGCAATACATTAAACATTGCTTCCTGCACTTCAGGATTACGCCAGTTCAAATCTGGCTGCTCTTTCAAAAAAGCATGATAGTAATATTGATTCGTCTCTTTGTCGTACTCCCATCCACTTCCGCCGAAAACACTTCCCCAGTTTGTTGGTGGGCCACCATCTGGCGCCGGGTCTTTCCATATATACCAATCCCGTTTAGGATTATTTTTAGAACTTCTTGATTCCAGGAACCACTCATGCATATTTGAGGAATGATTGGGAACAAAATCAAGGATCAGTTTCATCTCTCTTTCATGAATTTCCTCAAGCAGGCTGTTGAAATCTTCCATCGTTCCAAACATGGGGTGGATCCCTGTGTAGTCACTCACGTCGTATCCAAAATCTGCCATTGGCGAAGGATAAATTGGTGAAATCCAGACTACTCTTACTCCGAGATCTTTAATATAATCCAGCTTTTCGATGATCCCGGGGAGATCTCCTATTCCGTCGCCGTTGTTATCCTTATAAGAACGCGGATAAATTTGATACACAATTTCCTTTTGCCACCATTTATACTTTTCCGTTTGAATCTCCTTCATATTTTGAATTTTCTGTTGTTAGTTCTTTTTCCTGTGCTATCGCATTATTAAAGGGTGATTTATAAAAATCGTTTTCTTTTGTGCAACCACCGGTAGCCGTATGGGTTCAATTTAATTTCCTGTGAATCTGAATCAAAGGCTTTATAACGCTCGTCCCCAAAGATATCCACGATCTCTTCGGGATTTTCAAATTTGGTTTTTACCATAACTTCTTCATCAGAAAAGTTGTGGAACGCGATTGCTGTTCCTTTATCTGAATTCCGGCAGTGGGCAAGGACACTTTTGTTACCCGTATCCATCACGACGTAATCGCCCCAACCAAATTCACGGAATTCCTTTCTAAATTTTATGGCATGTGCCATCCAGTTCAGTAAAGAATCATGATCGCGATGTTGATCGTGTACATTGATCTTTTTGTAACTGAAATCTCCTTCAGAAATAGTATTCCTAATAAGCTGATCTTCGGGAGCATCAGAAAATCCGCCGTTTTTATCGTTGGACCATTGCATTACAGTCCGTACACTGGAGCGGCCTTCCATAGAAAGATCCTCTCCCATTCCAATTTCCTGCCCATAACGTATAACAGGAGTTCCCGGCAGGGTAAACAATAAGCTGTAGGCCATTTCAATTCTTTTGCGGTCGTTGTCTAGCATAGAAGCAAGACGCCTCCTGATTCCACGCCCAAAAATCTGCATGTTCTTCTTCGGAGCAAAGGCTTGAAACACCTCCTGCTGTTCCTCATTGGATAATTTACTAAGATTCAACTCATCGTGGTTCCTCACAAAAATTGCCATTTGTTCCTTTTCAGAAATCTGTGGTATTTTTTTAAGTGCATCTGCCAATGGAGTAGCTTCTTTTCTGGCAAAAGATAAAAACATGTAATTGTTTACATAGAAATTGAAAAGCATGTGCATTTCATCTTCATCTCCAAAAAAATTCTCATATTCATCAGGAGGAAGATCTACTTCTGCCAGGAGAATAGCATCTTCCTTCTGTGTTTCCACAAATTCCCGAAAATGCCTGAAAACCGAGTGTGGATCTTTACAGAAATCTACTTTGCCTTTTTTATTGAACATGTGCGGCGCAGCATCAATCCTGAATCCGGAAACGCCCATCTTTAACCAGAACTGCATAATCCTGAAGATTTCTTCCTGTACATTTTCGTTAGAAATGTTAAGGTCTGGCTGGTGGGTATAAAAGGTATGGAAATAGTAGGCCCCGGCTTCCTCATCCCATTCCCAATTAGAACCATCCTCTTCACCGCCGCTCATTATATTTTCCTCTCTATCTTCTGGTTTTTCATCTACCCATATATAGAAATTTCGATATTTGGAATTTTTATTCTTTCTGGCTTCCTGAAACCACGTATGTTCTGTAGAGGTATGATTTACTGCCAGGTCAATAAGAATCCTAATCCCTACTTCATCTGCGGCATCTATAAGCTGTGCAAAATGCCCTAAATCGCCAAGCCTGGGATCCACTTTGTAGTAATCCCTTACATCGTATCCATTATCCTTATTAGGGGAATCAAAAAAGGGCATTAGCCAAAGGCAGTTCACACCTAAGCTTGATAAATAAGTAAGACCATTAGTAAGACCTTGAAAATCTCCAATTCCGTCACCGTTCGAGTCTTTGAAGGTTTCCACATCAAGGCAATAAATCACTGCATTTTTATACCAGTATTTGTTCATCTTTTTCTGATTTTATTTCTGAAATTCAGGTCTCAGTTTGTTTCCAAAGAATTCTATAAATTTCTCCTGTTCTTCATTTACATTATGCAGGATTATTTTTTCGAACCCAAGTTCTTTAAAAGCATATATTTTGTCTAAAAACAACTGGGGATCACTTCCCGTGATTACATACTTTTCGATATCTTCCTTGCGCACCTTTTCTCCCATATCGTCAAACTGTTCCGGAGTAATTAATTCTGAAGTGAGTTTACTGGGAAAAATATTGTTCTTCCATTGGTCCTTTGCTCCCTGTAATGCCTTTTCTTTAGTAGATGAATAGGAAACCTGTACTTTTAAAGCCATTGGCTTATTTTCTCCGCCGTTACTTCTAAAAGCTTCAACCATTTCTTTTAACTCTTCAATGGGTTTGGAAATCGTTATTAATCCGTCGGCCCAGCTGGCAAGCCATTTTGCAGTCTTTAACGTTAAAGCAGCACCAAAAACGGTAGGCGTATGGTTGGGAGTTGTAAATAATTTTGCTTTCTCTACTTTTACAATTCCATAATGACTCACGTAATCACCTTTCCAAAGTTCCTGCATGACTTCTACAGACTCTTTAAGACGCTGATTGCGGATTTCTTTAGAGGGCCATTTGTCTCCGGTAATATTTTCATTTAAAGCCTGGCCACTTCCTGTGGCTATCCAGAAACGTTTTGGAAACATTTCGTCCAGGGTGGCCACGGCCTGCGCAATTATTGCAGGATGGTAGCGCTGCCCGGGAGCATTTACAATACCGAATTCGAGATTTGTAGCCTGCATCGCAGCGCCAAGCCAGCTCCAGGCAAAGCCACTTTCCCCCTGTCTATTGCTCCAGGGGTGGAAATGATCTGAAGAAAGTACAGCTTCAAAACCGGCTTCTTCGGCTTTTTGTACAAGTTTTAGTAATGCTGAAGGGGAAAACTGTTCATGAGAAGCATGATATCCTAATTTCATATGATTCTTTCATTGATTCGTCCTCTGTAAGATAAAAAAATGAAAGGGCCTCTTAAAATGATCAGGAAGCCTTAAGTCATAAAAAAAAGATAAAGTTTTTCAGTATTGATTTCCGGAATGGAACCAAAAGGAGGTATTTCTAATGAATATAAAACTGCGAGGTAGCGGATATTATTCTACCGGCACAAATTCTATACACACCGGAGTCTTTACTTCAACGTTAGGAAGTTTTTGGGTAAGCTCACCTGTTTCCTGGTTTATTCTGAAAATTGATATTTCACCCGAATCCTGGTTGGCTACATAAAGAAAATCTCCTTTGGGAGCAATAGCAAAATTGCGCGGAGTTTTACCGTCTGTAGGATAAAAATCCAGTGTAGACAATTTTCCTTCTTCATCCACTGCAAAAGCAGCAATACTATTATGGCCGCGATTAGAGGTGTAAAGAAATTTTCCGGAAGAGTGTAAATGAATATCCGCCCCCGAATTCCTTTCTGAAAAATCTTCCGGAAGTGTAGCAATGTTCTGGATAATTTCCAATCCACCGGATTCCTTAATTTTAAATACTGTTACGCTGCTGTTTAATTCATTTACAGAATAGGCCACTTTTATTTCTTCATAAATCGTGAAATGCCTAGGCCCTGCTCCTTCTTCAAGAGCAACAAAAGCCTGTTCATGAGGTGTAATTTCTCCCTGATCTGCATCAAAATTGTATATGAGAATTTTATCATTACCCAGATCTGCTATATAGGCGTACTTATTGTCTTCAGAAAGCGTAACAGAATGTGCATGTGATTCCTCAGGGTTCTTAAGATCGATGCGTTGCTGTTTTTTTAGGCTTCCATCCTCCTGTCTCTTGTACATCATTACCACTCCGCCCATGTAATTGGCAACAAAAACATACTCTCCGCTCCTGTCCAGAGCCACGTGACAAGGTGCTGTACTTTCAGTAGAAAGTTTATTTAATTCTTCAAGTCCCTGGTCTTCTTTAATCCTGAAGGAGTGAATAAAGCCGTTTTCTTCTCCCTGTCCGCCCAGTTCACTTACGGCATAAAGATTCTTCCCGTCCCCGGAAATTTTTACAAAGGACGGATTGGTAATTTCGGCAACGGTAGTTCCAAACCTAAGGCTTCCACTTTCAGGCTCCTGGTAAATAGTATAGATCCCTTTTGCCTCACCGTCTACAAAGCCTTCTTCCCTTGTATATGTGCCTACATATGCTGTTTTCATATTTTCTAAATATTCTGTATTTGGTTCAGATTTGTCTTTACAGGAAGTAAAAGCCAGGCAGATTATTAGTACCTGAACGAGGTAATTTCTTTTCATGCGAGTAGGTTGATAAATTAAAATATAAAACAGGTACAAACAAATTAACTTCTACTCCTCTTTTTTCTAAGCAGCACAAGCCTGAACTTATACAAAGTCAGAGAAATATTCTATTCCCCTGTTCTTATGGATTGGGTATAAATTTAAAATTTGAAAACAGTATAAACAGTGAACTTTTAAAATTTTTATGAAAAATCTAAGAGTTCTAGTTAAAGCCATTTCTTTCTTTTGAAGTAAAATATCATACCAATAAAAAGCAGCAGCATTATTCCCCACAGCACAAAATAACTGTATTTCCATTGCAGCTCGGGCATATACTCAAAGTTCATCCCATAGATTCCTGCAATAAAGGTGAGAGGAATAAATATAGAAGCCATTATGGTAAGGACTTTCATTACTTCATTCATTTTATTGCTAATCGTACTCATATACATATCAAGTAGGCTTCTAATCATTTCCCTGTAAAGATCAATGTTTTCTGAAATCTGAATCATATGATCGTGCAAATCACGAATATAGCTTTCGGTTTTTTTCTCTATTATTTCGTGGTTTACCTTCAGTAACCTGTTAACCACTTCCCTTAATGGAAAAACGGCACGTCTTATTCTTAAAATAGTACGTTTTAATTCCTGAATTTCCAGCACAAGATTATCTTCTGTCCTTGCATGAAAAATACGGTCTTCAAAAAGTTCAATTTTATCGCTAATGTCGTCAACAACGGCAAAATAATTATCAATTACCGCATCCAAAAGGGCAAACATTAAATAATCTGCACCATTACTTCGTATACGTCCTTTACCAATTTTTATTCGCTCCCGTAGTCCGTCAAAAACATCACCACCCGCTTCCTGAAAGGTCAGCACATAATCTTTGCCCACCACAATGCTTAGGTGTTCATTATTAATGCTGCCATCGCCATTGTAATACAGCATTTTCGCAACGATAAAGAGATATTCCGGGTATTCATCAATTTTTGGCCGCTGCCCGGTATTTACGATATCTTCCATAATAAGCGGATGTAAATCGTAATATTTCCCAAGCTTTTCAATTTCCTCAGTATTATTTAAACCGTCAATATTTATCCAGGTAGTATTCTGCTCTTCTTCAAACTTAAAAGCGTCCTCGGGGGAAGTCGATGTATATCGCTGATAATGGTCCTTATTGTAATCAATAACTTCCAGAAGTGTCTCCTTTGTTTCCTTATTCCCAACATAAGTCATTGTTCCCGGAGCCTGGTGAAGTGCTTTGGTGAATTTAGGTCGTTTTAGCGAGCGTTTTAATTTTGACATGCGGAAAAATTTTTATAAAAGTAGTAATAATCGCTATACACTACAGCATTTGTGCAGGAAAGCCAAACTGAAGTTATATTTCTTCTGAAGTCAATAAATATTTTTCTACTCCTGAAGGTGTCCCTTCTACTTCCAAATTTTACCTTTGCAATATGGAAGAAGCCACGCTCTTAAACACACTTAAAGAATATTTTGGATACGATAGTTTTCGTCCCCTTCAGAAAAAGGTAATTGACTCCATTTTTGACGGAAAAGATAATCTTGTAATTATGCCCACCGGCGGCGGAAAATCTATTTGCTACCAGCTTCCCGCCATTTTACTTCCTGAAATCACGCTTGTAATTTCCCCTCTTATCGCATTAATGAAGGACCAGGTGGATGGTTTAACAGCTAACGGAGTTCCGGCAGCGTATCTTAACAGCAGCCAGCAGGAAGCAGATCAACAGGCTATTTTTCAGAAGATCGATAATAAAGAATTAAAGCTGCTCTATGTTGCTCCGGAAAGTCTTCAATTTATCGATAAAATCCTAACCGACGGAAAAATTAGTTTAATTGCCATAGATGAAGCGCACTGTATTTCCAGCTGGGGCCACGATTTTCGTCCTGCCTATACGCAACTTGGCTATCTTAAGAACCGCTTCCCTTCTACTCCCGTGATCGCTCTAACTGCTACTGCAGATAAGGCGACGCGTAGTGATATCGCGCAACAATTAAATATTCCGAAGGCAAAAAAACATGTAGCTTCTTTTGACCGGAAGAATCTAAGTTTAGAGGTTCGGCCCGGAATCAAACGCTTTGAGCAAATCGCCAATTTCGTAAAAAACCGGAAAAAGGAAAGTGGAATTATTTACTGCTTAAGCCGAAAAACTACTGAAGAAATTGCTGCGAAATTAAAAGCTAAAGGTTTTAAAGCTGAAGCTTATCACGCCGGACTAAGTCATGATGATCGCACCAGGATTCAGGATGATTTTATTAACGATGAAAAACAGATTATCTGTGCGACCATCGCCTTTGGAATGGGGATCGACAAATCTAACATTCGTTGGGTGATCCATTACAACATGCCAAAGAATATGGAAGGATATTACCAGGAAATTGGACGTGCAGGCCGTGATGGATTACCTTCTGATACGCTTCTTTTTCACAGTTATGCAGATGTGGTCCAGCTGCAGCGCTTTGCTTCCAACGCGGCGAATGAAGAGGTGCAGCTGGCAAAACTGGATCGCATGAAGCAATATTCTGAAGCTTTAACGTGCCGGAGAAAAATTCTGCTCAATTACTTTGGAGAGCTTAAGCAGGAAGACTGCGGAAACTGCGATATTTGCCAAAATCCGCCTGCCTTCTTTGACGGAACCATCATTGCACAAAAAGCACTTTCCTGCATATTCAGGCTTAAAGGAAGCGAACCCATAAGCACGATAATTGACGTTTTGAGAGGCTCACAAAATGAAGCCGTTTTGTCTAAGAATTATCAAAAATTACCGACTTATGGCGTTGGCAGTAGCATTTCCTGGCATCACTGGCAGCAATATATTATCCAATTGATCAATATTGGTTATGCTGAAGTCGCTTTTCACAAAAACAACCACCTTCAGCTTACAAAAGCAGCTAAAAATGTCCTTTTTAAAGGCGAAAAGGTTCGTTTAGCTGAAGTTCCCGACAGAAAAACTATTCAGCAGGAAACTGAAGCTTCTACAAAGAAAAAAGACAACTCGTTATTTGAAAAATTGAGGAAATTGCGACTTGAAATAGCCCGAGAAGAGGAAATTCCGGCCTACCTTATTTTTAATGATGCTACCCTCAAGGAAATGGAGAAGGAAAGACCAATGACCGATGATGATTTTATGCAAATTAACGGAGTTGGTCGACAAAAAATGCAGGATTATGGCTATCGGTTTATAAAAGAAATTATTGCTTTCAGCAAAGAAAAACGCGAGCGGAAATCAGCTAAAAAAGGTAAAACTTATCAAATTACCGGCGAACTCTACAAAGAAGGATTGAGCGTGGAAGAAATTGCCAAAAAACGAAAGTTAGCAAGCACCACCATTTTTTCTCATTTGCTAAAACTTTATGATGAAGGCAAAGATATTAACCTAAACCAGTTTGTCTCCAAAGCTGATCTGGATGCCGTTAAAAAAGCAAGAAAAGAACTGGAAGATCCTGATTCTTTAAAGGCTTATTTTGAGCATTTTCAGGAAGCAATAGGTTACGAGACAATTAAAATTTCCCTGAAGATTTTGGAGAAAGAGGAGTAACTGCCCCTCCCGCGGAGGGGAACAAATTCCTCTAAAAATCCTTAAACCCAACTTTATTTAAGATCAAGCCCGAAGCAGGTGCGATATAATCCATTTGCAGCTCCGGAGTGCCGGTAAGACTTTGCGCTATCTGCTCAATAGTCAGTTCCCCTTTTCCCACCTGGATTAAAGCGCCCATCATTAGGCGCACCTGGTGCCGCAAAAAACCTTCTCCATGCACATGAAAAACATACGTTTGCTTCGGAAAAAAACTCGCACTAAAAAGATCATTTTCGGAAATTTCCGCTTTATTGATTTCCCTTTCAAATTTGCTGTTTTCAGAAACACGCACACAATAATTTCTAAAATTGTGAGTGCCTTCAAACAGTCTTGCCGCCTTCTGCATTTCTTCAATATTAAGATCAAATATGAAATTAGCCATCATTGGCGCACAAAACGGATGATTTTTTTCTCCATAAGAAAATAAGTAAGCGTACTCTTTTACCTTTGGATGCTGAATAATGTTGAATTTTGCATCTACTTCTTCTACCGCTAAAGCTCTTATATCCTGTGGCAGATTAAGATTAAAAACTGCCAAAAAATCATCCAGATCTTCCAATGGCTCGTTGTCCAGAAAAAGCTCGAAAGCCGACTCCTGGGCAGATACCATCGCATCTGTACGGCTACTGCCAAGAATCTTGAATTTAGCATCTGGCATTGCCCATCGCAAGGTTTTGGTGACCAGACCTTCCACCGTTTTTACATCGGGTTGTTTTTGCCAGCCATGTAATCTATAGCCTAAAAACTGAATTTTAATAAGGTAATAATAGCGTTTGCGCTGCAAAATTGGTGTTTTCAACAAAGGTAACAAACCAATGGAATTTTACTTCATTTCAGGTTTTCAGGATGAGGTGAAATATCAGTGTAAAATAAAAAGAACATTCTAAAAATTTAAAGTTATTAATTACAACTTACCAGAATTATTTTTAGTTTAGTATAAACTAAAAAGCTGAAACTTTCTTGTAAAGGAACTGCAGGGCGTTTGCACTTCAAGCAAGTTCAAAAACAATTTTCATGAAAAAATTACTCTTTATATTAAGCATTTTTCTTCTGGCTGGCTGTGGTACAACCCGTGATCCGCAGTTGCGGGAACAGTTAAATAGAGATTTTGGATTTGATCCCAGGCACCCAATACTTGTTGGTGGTGATAATTTAGAATTGGGTCCCGGTAATCAACAAGATTACCTAAACAATCTTAGCGGACCCAATGGAGAAGTGATCACCTACACAAGACTAGGCAGTTGCTGTGATTTTAGAACTGAAAACGGAATTCTTGGCAACGGTATGCTGGATAAATATGAGATAAATTATGAAGGACTTGAAGAGCCTATTATCCTATATTTTAATATGTACGATCCGGCACCTAAAGACATCCAGGTACCGGCAGGTTTGATTCTCAAAGAATAATTTTCAGAAAACTTATTTTGTAAAATATCCTCGTCGGGAAAAGGTAATACTGGGATAAGAATTTCTATGGATAAAAAGAGTCTTCAGCAGGTTTTGGGTTTTCTATCTACCCCTCCCCTGTGGAAAAATAATCTCTTTGGACTTTCTCAATTCAATTTTCCTCTGGATATCTCAGCTGAGGATGCTGCTATTTCAGGTTCTCCACATTCTATACTTGGAAAGAGAATGGAAAGCTTTTTTGAAGCGCTTCTGAAGAGTTCTACCGGCTATGAAGTCCTTGCCTCTAATATTCAGATTCAGAATGCGAAGATTACGATTGGAGAAATAGATTTTCTTCTGAAGAGCCTGACAAAAAATCAACATTATCATGTTGAGCTGGTTTACAAATTCTATGTCTATGATCCCGATTATCAGGAGGAATTAGAAAGATGGATAGGACCAAACAGAAAAGATTCGCTCCTTCAGAAAATTAAGAAATTAAAGGAAAAGCAGTTTCCGCTGCTTTACAAACCCGAGACAAAAGAATATCTCTCCGCTCTTCAGGTTAATCCGCAGGATTTGAAGCAGGAAGTATGCTTTAAAGCGCAGTTATTCCTTCCGAAGCATCTCATGCAAATAGAAACCAGTAGCATCAATAAAGAATGTGTTGCGGGTTATTGGATACATTCAGAAGATTTTTTCGGAAAAGACTATGAACATTATCTCTTTTATTCTCCCAAAAAACAACAATGGCCGGTAGATCCACAATATGCCGAAAATTGGCATTCTTACGAGGTGATTAAAAAGGAGGTTGAAACATTTATAGAACGGAAAAGATCTCCTCTTCTCTGGATGAAAAAGAGCGAATTCGAATTTGAACGTTTTTTTATTGTCTGGTGGTAAAGCGGATAAATTTTATTCAGAAATGAAAGCAAATAAAGCTCTTCCTGATCGCTTTTGGCGTGATAAAATGTAGATGAGCCAGATCTTAAGGTTTAATTTTTAAAGACACACTTTCCGAAGTAAAGAAGCGGATGCTTCAAAAAGGCAATTATCGGCTTCCGGCTTCAACATCATAGTGTTATTCCAATCATTATGATTTTTACAGAACCAGCACGATCTTTTTAGTAGATATTAGTGTGGGAGGCATTTTCTTTTCAAAATATAAACATTAATTAAGAAAGATTTAGCACACACAACCTCTCCCAGCCTTTGAATTGACTGCAATTCAGCTTACCTTGAAGAATATTGAAATTAAAGTAAGAGAGAGGAGATAATGAATTAAACTTCTCTCCTTTTAATCAAAAAAATAGAAAATTATGGCATTGATAAGTCAGGAAAAGTTCAAAAAAATTACAGATTTTAAGCAAGATACCTGTGTATCTATTTTTATTCCTACTCAACGAGGAGGAAAAGAGGTCTTAGAGCAAAAAAATAAAAAACACCTTAAATCTACCTGGGACCAGGTAAAAAGAGAACTGGAAGCTAAGAAAGTTTCCGAAGAAAAAATTAAGAGCATTGGGCAGCCAATAGAAGCATTATTAGATCAACCGGAATTCTGGAGACATCAGTCCGACGGACTGGCAATATTTTCTTCCGAAGGATTTTTTGAAAAGTATACGGTTCCCGTAAACTTTGAAGCCCATCATTATGTTTCCAACGACTTTTACGTGAAACCACTGGTACCACTTACTACAGATGATGGAAGATTTTACCTACTCGCTGTACAGCAGGATAAAGTGGATTTTTATGAAGCTACAAAAAATACGATTGGAGAAATTTACATAGAAGATTTAACTCCTTCAAAACTTGAAGACCGCGTAGGTTACGATTATGAGGAAAAAAACCGAAAGGCAAAAACACAAAACAGTTCAATGGGAACTGCGACCAGTCACGGTTACGATGCGGCTAACAAGGATGACAAGAATGAAATTCTGCGATTTTTTAATGCTATAGATAAGGGTCTGCACGAAATTCTGCGGGATGAAAATGTGCCTTTGGTAGTAGCTTGTCAGGATTATCTTTTCCCTATTTACAAAGAAGCAAATTCCTATAAAAATCTGTTTGATCAGGTAGTTCCAGGAAACCCTTCTGATACCGATATGTTTGGTCTGCATGAAAAAGCATTAAATGTAATGGAACCTCACCTTGAAAAGAAGAAACGTACTAAACTGGAAAGCTTTGGAGAATTGACGCCCGATAAAACATCTTCCACTATTTCTGATATTATTCCTGCAGCTTTTGAAGGAAAGGTAGATACGTTGTTCTTAGAAAACCGTTCCGAAATCTGGGGTACTTATGATGAACAAAACCGCAAAGTAGAAGTTAATGAAGAGCAATCTTCAAATAACACTTCATTAATGAACCTGGCAGCAGCAAAAGTCATCGAAACCGGAGGATCTGTATTTCTGATTGAAAGTGCATTTATGCCAGAGAAAGAGGCTAAGCTAAATGCCATCTTTAGATATAGCTAAAAGTATTATCTTCCACAAATCAACAGGGCGGCAACTGCCGCCTTTTTTTATTCAAATATACTATCTTTATAGTTTAAGAAATTACAAGATTACATATGGAAATAAACCTTGCAGTACTAATTGACGGGGATAATATCCCTTCTGCATATGTTAAGGAAATGATGGAAGAGATTGCCAAATACGGCAACCCTACCATTAAAAGAATTTATGGCGACTGGACAAAGCCTCACCTGGCAAAATGGAAAACCGTGCTGCTGGAAAACGCCATTAATCCAATGCAGCAATATGGCTATACCCAGGGAAAAAATGCGACAGATTCCGCCATGATCATAGATGCCATGGATATTTTATATTCTAACAAAGTCGACGGCTTTTGCATCGTTTCCAGTGATAGTGATTTTACGCGTCTTGCCACAAGATTGCGGGAAGCAGGGAAAAAGGTGATTGGAATTGGTGAGAAAAAGACTCCTGAGCCATTTATCGTTGCCTGCGATCGGTTTATTTATATTGAAATCCTTAAAAATAAGGACAAAGATTCGAGCTTGGGAACCAGCAAAGAAAAGACCGAAAAGAAAAACAATGTCGATAAAATTAATCCGAAATTAATTCGCCTTCTTGCAAATACAATTTCTGATGTAGCCGATGAAGACGGTTGGGCATTTCTAGGAGATGTTGGAAGTCTTCTTCAGAAAAAACAACCAAATTTTGATTCCAGGAACTACGGCTATCAGAAATTGACACCCATGATAAATGCCATAGATAAATTCGAAATTGAATCCCGTGAAAATCACAATTCCAGGTTCAAACTCATTTATGTAAGGAACAAATAAAAAATTGAAAATGCGAAGCATAAAACAAATACATAAAGCAGAATATCGACCCATTGCAGATTTGACGACATACTCTCCCATGCCCACGGGAAGTATCCAAATGATCGATCCATTTCTGTTTCTTAATCATCACGGTCCGCAAAATTATCCACCAAATAATAACGGCTTGCCGTTTGGCCCGCACCCGCATCGTGGTATGGAAACCGTAACTTTTATTCTTGATGGTGACATTGCCCATAAAGATTCCAGCGGACATAAAAGCGTAATTGAGAGCGGAGGCGTACAATGGATGACCGCCGGGAGCGGACTTCTACATGCTGAAGTTTCTTCAGAAAAATTTAAAAAAGAAGGAGGTGATCTTGAAATTTTGCAGTTATGGGTAAACCTTCCTGCAAAATATAAAATGACAGAACCGAAGTATCTTGGTTTTCAAAAGGACCAGATTCCAACGATTTCTCTGGACGATGGAAAAGTAAAAGGACAGGTTGTTTCCGGTGCGTTAGAAGACACTTCCGGTGCCTTTAACACCTTTACAGACATCAACCTTGCTACTTTAAATTTTGAAGAAAATGCAAGTGTAAGCCTGAATATTCCTAAAGATCATAACATTTTTTTCTACGTCATTAGAGGAGAATTTGAAGTAAATGACCAACAGGTAAAAGCTCTACACTTAGCCGAATTTAATAATGATGACGTGAAGCTTAAAATAGAAGCCAAAGCTGAAAGTGTATTACTTTTTGGACATGCCAAACCTTTTGAAGAGCCTGTGGTTGCAAGGGGACCATTTGTGATGAATACCATGGAGGAAATAGACGAAGCTTATGCAGATTTCCAGACGGGGAAAATGGGCGCCTGGAAAGAATAAACGGAACCTATGTTATTGTCCTCTTAAATGAAGTTGTGTTTGAATATTTATACTTAATTTAAAGAAAATCAAAATAATATAAGATTATGAATATTACACTTGAGCAAGCACAGACTGCCATAGAGGCCGCTAAAAAGAAATCAGCTGAAATAGGAGTGGCAATGAATATTGCCATTGTAGATTCCGGTGCAAATCTTACCGCTTTTGCACGAATGGATAGTGCGTGGCTGGGATCAGTAGATATTGCCATTAAGAAAGCAAAAACTGCCCGCTATTTCGATATGGAAACCGGAGAAATAGGGAAATTATCTCAACCGGGACAACCTTTATTTAATATAGAACATTCCAATGCCGGACTTATTACGTTCCCGGGCGGTGTACCTATTAAAGATATTAACGGTGACATTATTGGAGCGATTGGAGTCTCCGGTGGTGCTGTAGACCAGGATCACGAAGTCGCTACTTTTGGAATGAATGCGGTGAAGTAATGCTTCGCAGTTCAGAATTAAGGGTTCGGAGTTTATAATTGAAAAATAAAAACAACTTTATTCCCAAAGGTCGATAATTGCCGTTTTTGGAGATACACTTTATTCATACCGCTTAGTGCTCCCCTCCTTTTGAAGGAGGGGTGGCCGAAGGCCGGGGTGGGTAAATACTGCACGTCCAAAGGTCGATAATTGCCATTTTTCAGGCAACACTTCGTTCATAGTACTTACTGCACCCCTCCTTTTGTTAAGGAGGGGTGGCCAAAGGTCGGAGTGGTCATCTACCTCTTCTAATGCCTACCTTCCAGGACTTTCACCACGTTTTTTAAAGAATAGCCTTTTGCTTTCAGTAAAATCAAATAATGGAAAAGCAAATCGGCACTCTCATTCAGGAATAATTCTTCATTATCATCTTTGGCTTCAATAACAGTTTCTACGGCCTCTTCGCCTACTTTTTGCGCGATTTTATTAATGCCTTCATCAAAAAGAGAAACCACATAGCTGGATTTATCTTCACGCAATTCCGGTTCCTCTTCACTCATCCTCTTCCGCTTAGCAATAATTCCTTCCAATTGAGAAATAAAACCAAAGTTTGGTTCATTTTCTTCACCCCAGCAAGTGTCAGTTCCTTTGTGGCAGGTAGGTCCTTCAGGATTTACGCTAATTAGCAGCGTATCATTATCACAGTCGTTTTTAATAGCAACAAGATGAAGAAAATTGCCACTTTCTTCGCCCTTTGTCCAAAGCCTATTCTTGGTCCTGCTGAAAAATGTCACTTTTTTGGTTTCGTTTGTCTTCAGAAAAGCTTCTTCGTTCATGTAGCCAAGCATCAGCACATTTTTTGTTGAAGCATCCTGAATAATAGCTGGAATGAGTCCGTTCCCGTTTTTATTGAAGTCTATGTTCATCTTGTTGTATCTATTGTAAAGTTTTCGTCTGAATCTTATATTTATAATCGCACGGCAACTCCGTTTTTTCGCAATTCTTCCTTTAAATCTTTTATTTCAATTTCTTTAAAATGAAAAACGCTTGCAGCAAGTGCCGCATCAGCTTTTCCTTCCTTAAAAGTATCTGTAAAATGCTGCATATTCCCCGCTCCACCTGATGCAATAATAGGAATATTTAATTCCGAAGATAATTTTGCCAGTGCAATATTTGCAAAGCCCCCTTTTGTACCGTCGTTGTTCATGGATGTAAAAAGGATTTCGCCGGCCCCGCGCTCCTCAACTTCTTTTGCCCATTCAAAAAGATCCAGCTCTGTTGGCACTTTTCCTCCAACAAGATGAACAAGCCACTTCCCATGCACCTGCTTGGCATCTATAGCGACAGTGATACACTGACTCCCAAACTTTCTTGACAGCTCATTTATAAGCCCGGGATTCTTTACTGCGGAAGAATTCACCGAAACCTTATCGGCTCCATTTTTAAGTAAAACATCGACATCTTCCACTGAAGATATTCCGCCGCCAACAGTAAACGGAATATTTACTTTTTCAGCTACGCGCAGGACCAGATTTGCCAAAGTTTTACGACGCTCTTCTGTAGCCGAAATATCCAGGAAAACCAGTTCATCTGCACCAGATTCAGCATAAATTGCCGCCAGTTCAACAGGATCTCCCGCATCGCGTAAATCAACAAAATTGACCCCTTTTACGGTACGTCCGTTTTTGATATCCAGACAGGGAATTATTCTTTTTGTTAACATCTTATTGGTATTGAATAATGAGTATTGAGTATTGAGTAGCGAGAAAAATTCTCTATACTCACTTCTAACATCTAACTTCTATTTAAAATAAACTCTTCCAGCTCCTTTAGGCTAATCCTGCCTTCGTAAATCGCTTTCCCTATAATTGTTCCTTCGCAACCGATTTCAGCTAAACGCGGAAGCTCAGCAAACGTTGAAATTCCGCCGGAAGCAATTAAATTGAGTTTATTGCCAGTTTCCGAAGTTTCCTCCAGTATTCTCTGGTATAAATCAAAAGACGGCCCTTCCAGCATTCCGTCTTTGGAAATATCGGTGCAAATAATGTACTTTACTCCTTCCTGCTGATATTCCTTTATAAACGGGATAAGCTCCTTTTCCGATTCTTCCTGCCAGCCGCTAATTGCCACCTTTTCATCATTGGCATCTGCTCCTAAAATAATCTTTTCTGAACCGAATTTCTGCAGCCACGACTTAAATATTTCCGGATCCTTAATGGCTATACTTCCACCGGTAACCTGATTTGCACCACATTCAAAAGCAATTTCCAGATCTTTATCAGATTTTAATCCGCCACCAAAATCTACCTTCAAACCTGTTTTAGAGGCAATCTCCTCAAGAATTTTATGATTTACAATGTGCTTCGACTTTGCGCCATCCAAATCAACGAGGTGCAGGTATTCAATTCCATGCGCTTCGAATTTCTTTGCCACCTCAAGCGGATGCTCATTATATATTTTTTTCGTGTTATAATCACCTTTAGAAAGTCTTACACATTTTCCTTCGATGATGTCTATGGCGGGAATGATTCTCATTCTTTAGATGTTAGACCGCTTCGCTGTCAGATATTAGACCGCTCCGCTGTTTGATTATTCTATATTCTTTATCATTATTCTTTGTCCAGACCTATAAATCCTGATTCCTGACTCTTTTTTCTTTGCTCTTTATTCTCTAATCTAAATTCAGGAAATTCTGCAGGATCTTCTCCCCTGCATTACTGCTTTTCTCAGGGTGAAACTGGACTCCGTAAAAATTGTTCTTCTTAATGGCAGAAGTGTATTCAACTCCGTATTCAGTAGAAGCTATCGTTTCCTCACACTCCGGAATGTAGAAGCTATGTACCAGGTACACGTATTCTTTTTCATTTATTCCTTCAAAAAGTTCTGACTTAAGGTCAAAAATATGATTCCATCCTATTTGCGGCACCTTTAGTTTATTATTGAATTTCACTACTTGCGCATCAAAAATTCCGAGTCCGGTGGTATCACCTTCCTCACAATAATCGCACATCAACTGCATTCCAAGGCAAATCCCAAGAACAGGCTGTCTTAAAGTCGGAATTACTTTTTCAAGTCCGGTAGATTTCAGCATATTCATGGCGCTGCTTGCTTCTCCCACACCTGGAAAAATCACTTTATCGGCAGCACGAATTTCTTCTGCATCACTGCTAAGAACCGCTTCAAACCCCAGTCTCTGGACTGCAAATTTAATGCTTTGGATATTTCCCGCGCCGTAATCTATAATTGCTATTTTCATTAATTAGATATTAGATTTTAGAAATGAGATATTAGACTTACCTAACAGCATTATCTATTAATCTTTCCTCATTTTTTGATCTCAGATCTTAAGTCTTACGTCTTACATCTTTTAAAGCATTCCCTTTGTCGATGGTAAAATCATTTTCTCAGCATCACGCTTTACTGCCATTTTGATGGCTTTGGCAAAAGCTTTAAATATCGCTTCTATTTTATGATGCTCGTTGGTACCTTCAGCTTTTACATTCAGGTTTGCTTTTGCTCCGTCGGTAAAAGATTTAAAAAAGTGATAAAACATTTCCGTAGGCATTTTACCAACCATTTCACGTTTAAATTCCGCTTCCCATACCAGCCAGTTCCTTCCGCCAAAGTCAATCGCCACCTGTGCCAGGCAGTCATCCATGGGTAAACAGAAGCCATAACGTTCTATCCCCAGTTTATTTCCCAATGCTTTACTATAGACTTCTCCAAGTGCTATCGCCGTGTCTTCAATGGTGTGATGCTCATCTACTTCCAGATCCCCTTCAACTTTTACCACAAGATCCATCTGGCCGTGCCTTGCAATCTGGTCCAGCATATGATCAAAAAAGGCTATTCCGGTCGATATTTGTGATTTTCCGGTGCCGTCCAGGTTAAGCTTTATAAAAATATCTGTTTCATTGGTTTTGCGGCTAATCTCTGCCGTACGATCGTTGAGCTTAAGGAATTCGTAAATTTCTTTCCAACTATCTGTTTTAAGAGCAATGCAGGCGTCAAGCTCTTCCTTTTTATTTTTCACTTCTTCGGCTCCTAATTCTTCATGAGTGTTTATAAAGATACCTTTACCTTCAAAATTGAGGGCGAATTCCATATCTGTTAACCTGTCGCCAATCATAAAGGAATTCTTGAGGTCATATTCCTGATTATTCAGATATTTTTCCTCCAGCAATCCGGTATTTGGTTTACGGGTATGGGCGTTGTCCTTAGCAAAAGTGCGGTCAATCAGTGCATCGGTAAATTTTATTCCTTCGTTGGCTAAAGTTTTGGTAATGAAATTCTGAATCGGCCAAAAATCACTCTCTGGAAAAGAATCTGTTCCCAATCCATCCTGATTGGTCACCATTACCATTTCGTAATCCAGTTCTTTGGCAATTTTCGTGAGATAGTAAAACGACTCCGGATAAAATTCGAGCTTATCCAGACTGTCAATTTGATAATCATCAGGTTCATGAATCAGGGTGCCATCACGATCTATAAATAAAACCTTTTTCATAATTATTGTTGCTAAAGACTCTTTAGAGCCTCGATTAATTTGTTGTTTTCTTCTTTTGTGCCAACCGTAAACCTCAGAGTATTTTCACAAAGTGGTTGCGTCGTCCTGTTCCTGATTACTAATCCTTTCGAAATTAATTCGTCATATCTTCGGGTTGCATTATCTACTTTCAAAAGGATGAAATTAGCGTCTGAAGTATAGATTTTTTCAATAAATTTTACTTCATCCAATTCTTTAAATAAACGTTGCCTTTCACTAAGGATATCAGATACTTCTGAATTTATTTTATCCTGATTCAACACCCTCTCCAGCGCTCTTTGCTGCGTAAGTTCGTTTACGTTATAAGGTGGCTTTATTTTATTTAAAATCTGAATAATCTCTTCGGAAGCATAACAAGTTCCAAGTCTTATTCCTGCCATTCCATAAGCTTTGGATAAAGTTTGAGTAATCACCAGATTCGGATATTTTTTCAGCTGAAGCAGCCAACTTTCCTTTGCTGAAAAATCTATATACGCTTCGTCTATCACAACGAGTCCGTTAAAATCCTGAAGGATTTCAGTAATATTTTCTTCCGAAAAAGAATTCCCTGTGGGGTTATTTGGTGAACATAGGAAGATCATTTTTGTCTGCTCATCTGTCGCTTCCAGAATCCTGGCGACATTTGGCTCAAAATCTGCAGTTAACAGAATTTCCCTGTTTTCGATATTATTGATATTTGCCAAAACCTTATACATACCGTAAGTAGGTGGCAACGTAATCACATTGTCCTTTGCTGGTTCACAGAAAGCTCTGAAAAGCAGATCCAGCACTTCATCACTTCCATTGCCTAAAAGTATATTTGATGTATCTACACCTTTTATTTTAGCCAATTCCGACTTTAAACTGCGCTGCTGCGGATCTGGATACCGGTTCACATCTGTCTGAAACGGATTCTCATTGGCGTCCAGAAAAACCATTTCAGATCCTGTACTCTTGTACTCATCCCTTGCCGAAGAATACGGTTTTAGCCCCGCTACATTCTCCCGAACTAAAGAATTTATGTTGAAATTTTTAATCATAACAAAGACCCTTCGACTTCGCTAAGGGTAACAATTTATTTATTCAAATCTATTAATCTCAAACTCACAGCATTTTTATGCGCCTGCAAACCTTCCGCTTCTGCCATTAATTCGATTGCAAGTCCAATATTTCTTATACCTTCCTGACTTATCTTCTGAAAAGTCATATTCTTCATAAAACTATCCAGATTTACGCCACTATACTGTTTTGCATAGCCATTTGTTGGCAATGTATGGTTGGTACCCGAAGCATAATCTCCTGCACTTTCAGGTGTGTAATTACCTATAAAAACGGAGCCCGCATTTTGCACATTTTCGACATAGAAATTGTCATTTGTCGTGCAGACAATAAAATGTTCAGGACCATATTCATTGATGATTTCGAGTGCTGTTTCTTTCTCTTCAACAAATATCAGCTTCGAATTTGCTATAGCTTTTTCTGCCATTTCCTTTCTCGGCAACACCTTTATCTGGTCTTCAATTTCTTTTTCTACTTCATCTATAAACTTCTCTGAAGTAGAAATTAGGATCACCTGACTATCAGCTCCATGTTCTGCCTGGCTCAATAAATCTGAAGCTACAAAAGCAGCATTAGCCGATTCATCTGCCACTACCAACAACTCAGAAGGTCCCGCCGGCATGTCGATGGCTACATTATGTTTTGTGGCCAATTGTTTTGCCACGGTCACAAATTGATTTCCGGGACCAAAAATCTTGTAAACCTTTGGAATTGATTGTGTCCCGAATGTCATTCCCGCAATCGCCTGTATTCCACCTACCTTAAAAATTTTCGTCACTCCACATAAATGTGCGGTGTACAAAATAGCAGGATTTACACTGCCTTCTTTATTTGGCGGAGTGCAAAGCACAATTTCTTTACATCCTGCAATTGCCGCCGGAATTGCCAGCATAAGAATTGTAGAAAACAGAGGAGCAGTACCTCCCGGAATGTACAAACCAACCTTTTGAATTGGACGTTTTTCCTGCCAACACTGCACACCATCTGCAGTTTCTACAGTAATTTTTTCTGTTTTTTGAGCAGCATGAAATTTTTCGATATTGGCATATGCCAGGTGTATAGCATCTCTTAATTCCTGCGAAACCTGGTTACGGGCATCATCAATTTCCATAGAAGTAACCCGTACATTTTCAGGTTTAAAACCATCAAAAGTCTCCGTGTACTTTTCTATAGCCGCATCGCCATCCTGAATAACTTCAGCAAAAACTTTATTTACTGTTTCTTCAATGTCATTTACAGTTCTGGTGGGCCTTTTTAGGAGTTCCAGCCATTCTGAAGCCGCAGGATTATAAATTTTATTCATGGTTTCTTTTTTCAAAAAAATTAAAGCACCATTTTCTCGATAGGGGCAACCAAAATACCTTCTGCCCCGTTGTTCTTCAGCTCATCAATAACTTCCCAGAAGCGTTCTTCATTAATCACAGTATGTATAGAACTCCAGCCTTCTTCAGCTAAAGGAAGGACTGTAGGGCTTCTCATTCCTGGCAACAATTTTATGATTTTTTCCAGATTTTCGTTTGGAGCATTCAGCAGGATATATTTAGAAGTGCGCGCATTCAGCACAGACTTAAAACGAAACTGTAATTTTTCCAGAATAGCTTTTCGTTCTTCAGAAATTTCCGGAGAGATCGCTAATACGGCTTCACTTTTCAGCATTACTTCCACTTCTTTCAGATTATTCTTGAAGAGCGTACTTCCGCTGGAAACGATATCACAAATTCCGTCGGCAAGTCCAATATTCGGCGCAATTTCTACAGAACCGTTGATGATATGAAGATCTGCAGTTATGCCTTTTTCCTTTAGAAAATCATTTACCGTATTTGGATAAGAAGTAGCTATTTTTTTACCGTCAAGATCCTGAAGCCCTTTGTACTTCATAGATTTTGGCACTGCCAGGGAAACTCTACACTTTGAAAATCCAAGTTTTTCACCACGAATGATATCCTGACCTTTCTCGATAAGCACATTTTCGCCGATAATTGCCGCATCTACTACTCCATCTCTTAAATACTGCGGAATATCACCATTTCGCAGGTACATTACCTCCAAAGGAAAATTGCGTGCTGAAGCTTTTAATTGCTCCTTTCCATTGTCTATGGAAACTCCTGCATCTTTTAATATTTTCAAGGAATCTTCATTAAGTCTTCCCGACTTTTGTATTGCTATTCTAAGTTTTTCTGTGCTCATTTTTTTCCTTTTTCTATTTCAGTAATTCTTTATAATTCTAAATAGTAGTACATAACAATATTAAAAATAAAAAACCCGTCTGATTGGCTCAAACGGGTTTTGAAATATGGTGAAAACTACAGCATACCAAACTTACCTCGCCTAAGCGTAGAAGTAAACATGATGATGATGTAATTGCTTTGCTTTCATAACTGTCACAAATCTAACTATAATTTTTAAAAAGCAAAACAGCTTTTCAATTTTTATCAATTGTTTTTTAATTATTTCCAAGTATTAACGGCAACCCATCTTCTCCTGAACCAATAATTACTGTTTTTGCATTACCAGATTTAGCCAGTTCAACTGTAGCCTGGATACCTTTTTCCTGTAGAACCTTATCGGTTAAAGATTCACTAAGTATCCTGTTTGCACGAGCTTTACCTTCAGCATCAATTCGCTGCCGTTCTGCTTCCTGCTCTGCTTTGGTTAAACGGAATTCATACTCCAATGACTCCTGTTCCTGGCGTAATTTACGCTCTATTGCATCTTTAATTGTTTCAGGTAAAGAAACATCTCTTACCAACACTTCATTGACCTGAACATATTGTTCGGCCAGTAAAATATTGGTTTCTTCAAAAATTTCCTTTTGAATTGCTTCCCTTTTGCTGGCATAAAGCTGCTCTGGATTATAACGGCCAACTACGGCACGAGCTGCAGATCTTACTGCAGGTTGCAACAAACGCTGGATATAAGCTTCCCCTTTTTCCTGATGAAGTTTTCCCAGAGAACCATACTCCGGCTGGAACCATACTGAGGCATCTAATTTGATCTCCAGACCGTTGGAAGACAAAACCTGCATTTTCTCATCTAGAGATTGCTGGCGAACTTCATAAATAAAAACTTTATTCCAGGGTGCCACGATATGAAAACCCTCACTCAAAGGTGGTTCATCTGTAACAACCCCGCCTCCAAAAGTCTTATATAAAACTCCGGCTTCTCCGGAATCTACGGTAACCGCAGATTTTGCAATGAGGATAATTAGAAATACGGCAACAATAAATGCCGGAATTGCAATTTTTGGTAATCTTTCCATTCTTGTATTTAATTTATTTGTTTTTGTGTTTAACCATTCCCGATAAAACCGGGATAAAGTGACATACCGCCATCCACAAAAATGGTGGTGCCATTTACATATTCAGATTTATCTGAAGCTAGCCAAAGCACAACTTCAGAAACATCTTCGGGTTCTCCCAATCTATTGTAGGGAATAAGTTTTAACAGTTCTTTTACCTGTTTTTCATCCTTCCAGACGTCTTCATTAATAGAAGTTTTTATAGCTCCGGGCGCGACACTGTTCACACGTATCTGTTTATTTGCCACTTCCTGGGAAAGAGTCCGCATAAATTCTGTTAGTCCGCCTTTGGCTGCAGCATAGTTAATATGGCCTGCCCACGGAATTTCCTGGTGAACAGAACTCATAAATATTATTTTCCCGGCAGATCTACTGATGCCATCAACCACACCACGTTTTAGAAAATATCGCACCGCAAGACGGGAACATAAAAATGCACCGGTAAGATTAGTCCTTATCACAAGTTCCCAATCTTTTAGAGTCATCTCATCAAGAGGTGCATCTTTTTGAATACCGGCATTGCTTACCAAAATATCGAGATTATCATAAGTATTAAATACTTTTTCGAACATTTCTTCCACAGCATGCTCGTCGCCCACATCTGCCTGCACGGCAAAAGCTTCGCCACCTTCCTTTTTAACAGTATCTACAGTATCATTTGCGCCCTCTTCGTCGCTATGATAATTCACTGCAACTTTCGCTCCTGCCCTGGCAAGATAAATAGCGACACTTTTTCCAAGTCCGGAGCTGGCTCCGGTAACCAATGCAACCTGATTTTTTAAGCTTTTTTCCATAGCGAAGATAATTTTAGATCAATCCGGTGTACTTCCTGTAAAACCATTCCGCTGCGAGCAGTAGAACAAGCAGAAACAAAAGGAAGTACCAATCGATCAAAGGTACTGTTTTTTCGCGGCTTTTCTGTACAGGAAGATAACGTTTATCTTGCAGGAGATCAGAAATTAAATTCTGTGTCAAATCCGTAAAATACAGCGTTGCCTCATTGTTTTCAGCTAAAAATTGAAGCTTTCCTACATCTGCAGAAATGAATTGCTGCTCTACATTAAAATCTATAATTGTAAAGCTGCCGTTTTCCGATATTGTTGAATTTTCAGGTTGCACTTTAAAAGAATATTCTCCCGCTTCCAAATTCCCCAAATCAACTTCGTATAGATTGTTGCGAAGCAGTAGCGGAGCTTCGATATTTTCTCCAGTTTCCTGATGGGTTAGCTGAATTGTTATATTAGCACGTGGATCAAATTGATAATTTTCATCAAAATATTGTGCGGAAACAGAAATAGCCGAATTTCCGTAGTAAAAAGATTCATAATCCACGGTTAAGCGATCCCTCCTTTTCTTAGAAGATAAATTCTGAATTATCTTTCCTAAAAAATCATCAAATTGCCGAAAATTGCCATTTTCGAGGTATGACTGTGAACGCCATTTCCAGATGTTCTCACCGAATAACACACCTTGCCTGGAAGAATTTCCATCTGAAATTGCCAAAAAAGGCTGCTCTGTTGCTATTCCTTCAATTTGCTGAAAAAGAAGACTGGTAAAGGAATTATCTGAAAATTCTATGATCCCGAACACATCCTGCAAAGGAGGAAAATTTTCAAAACCAATATCTTCAAACTGAAATTTACTGAAGTTTTCATTTACTACAGGAAAAATATCCTGATCCTGGAAAGATGCATCTTTCTGAAACTGCTCCTGATTGGAATTAAGGAAATTCCAGTCGGTTTTAGTGCCGGTAATCAGAAAATAATTAATATTTTCCTGCTGAATTTCATCGATTACCATCTTAAAGTTATTATTTGGCTGATAAAGGATAATTAACTGAAAATCTTGTATTTCTACATTTTTAGAATCTATATATTGTATTGTAGCTTCCCGCTGTTCATTCGACTCGATTGACTTTTTTAGAGCGCCAAGATCGGGATGCGCAATAGCCGAAAGAATAAGCACATTTGTCCTTTCATCTATAACTTCTACAGCAAATTTTTCAGCATTATTAATCTTATTTTTTTCATTTTCTAACTGAACAATTTCCGCTTCATAAGTAAGCACGCCAAGTTGCGAAGCAGGTAACGTAGTGCCGATAATTGCCGAATTTTGAGCCTCACTAAATTCTACTTCTTCTGAATAGAGTACGTTCTCTCCGGAGCGGATAACGAAATTTGCAGAAATATTCTCTTCACCGGTGTAGTTAATGATAGCCTCTACAGGAAAACGATTATTCAGGAAAGCATAACGATTTACATTTAAGTTCGATAATTGCAAATCTGCATACTGCGCAGTGTCGCCAACAACAACAGGAAAAACTTCAACATTATCGCGAGCTTTAAAATATTGAAAATCTCTGCCTAAACTCTGGTTGCCATCAGAAATTAATATTACGGCCGTGTTTTCCTTTCGGTACAATTTATCAACCTGATTTAAAGCTGCGGAAATGTCTGTTTGTGGCTCATTAAATTCCAGATCGCTGCCTGAAGAAAGCTTTTCTCCAAACCTGACTTGCTGCACATTAAACCGCTCCTGGATCTCTTCATTTTGCTTTATGTTTTGAATAATATTCCGAACTGTGTCTGCCTGGCCCAGATGCGGAATAGACTGAGAATCATCTACTGTTAAAACCAGGTTTGGTTTTACGATTTCGTAATTGGTTGATGATATTTTAGGATTGATAAGCAGTATCAGCAACACAAAAACCGAAAGGAACCTGAGAGCAAAGAAAATATATACATTCCGGGTTCTTCTTTTACTTTTAAAAAGATATTGAAAAAAAGCAAACCCCAGCGCGAAGATCGCAGCCAGGGCTATAAATAAAATAATGCTTATTTCCATTGGAGGTGAATATGAGTATAAAAGGCAGAAGGAAGAGGTACGAACGTAGTTAGGAGAATGAGGTGTGAAGATTTGTAATTCTTGCCATTTTGTACTTCGTACTTCCCACTTCTAATTTCTAACTTCCTAAGTTAGCATTCCACCGTTTACATGCAGAACCTGACCAGTCACATAAGTACTGAGGTCACTCCCTAGAAAAACACAAGCATTGGCGATATCTTCAGGCGTACCACCTCTTTTTAACGGAATAGAATCCCTCCAGCCTTCTACAGTTTTCTCATCCAGTTTTTCCGTCATTTCAGTCTCAATAAAACCTGGAGCGATTATATTTGTACGAATATTTCTGGATCCTAATTCCAGAGCCATAGATTTAGAAAATCCGATAATTCCTGCTTTGGAAGCTGCATAATTAGCCTGTCCTGCATTTCCTTTCACTCCTACTACAGAACTCATATTAATAATGCTCCCGCTTCTCTGCTTAAGCATGGTACGCTGTATGGCTTTGGTCATATTGAAGATTGACTTTAGGTTAACCTCAATCACCTGATCAAAATCTTCCTCGCTCATACGCATAAGCAAATTATCTTTGGTAATACCGGCATTGTTCACAAGCACGTCTATGGCTCCAAAATCTTCAGCAACGCTTTTTATTAACTCCTGTGCTTCTTCAAAACTGGCAGCATTGGATTTGTATCCTTTTGCTTTTATTCCCATTCCGGATAATTCCTTTTCAAGCTCTTCGGCGGCTCGTGCTGAAGAGGCATAAGTAAAAGCAACGTTAGCGCCGTGTTCTGCAAAAACTTTTGCTATTCCTCTGCCAATTCCGCGGCTCCCACCTGTTATGATGGTATTTTTTCCTTCTAGTAATTTCATAAATTGATTGCTTAGATTGTATTGTAGCTCAAATATAGCAAAACCAAAAGGCTAAGAAATGAAAAATCCCCCCGAAATTTGCCAGTTTAGACAATCTCAGGAGGATTCAACTAATTTTATAGCAGTTTAGCCGTTCAAAACTTCGGCAACTTTTTTACCAATTTCAGCGGGAGAATCCACAACATGAATTCCGTTCTCCTTTAAAATAGCTTTTTTAGCTTGTGCAGTATCTTCGCTACCTCCAACAATAGCTCCGGCGTGGCCCATTGTTCTTCCGGCAGGTGCAGTTTCACCAGCTATAAATCCTATAACAGGCTTTCTGTTTCCGTTTTCTTTAATCCATTTAGCTGCATCGGCTTCCAGCTGTCCACCAATTTCACCAATCATCACGATACATTCTGTTTCGTCGTCGTTCATCAGTAACTCCACAGCTTCTTTTGTAGTAGTTCCGATAATAGGGTCCCCACCAATACCAATTGCTGTAGTAATTCCAAGACCTTGTTTTACAACCTGATCTGCTGCTTCATAAGTAAGCGTTCCAGATTTTGAAACGATTCCTACTTTTCCTTTTTTGAATACAAAACCGGGCATAATTCCCACTTTTGCTTCTCCCGGAGTGATAACACCAGGACAGTTAGGACCGATAAGGCGACAATCTTTATGTTTAATATATTCTGAAGCTTTTACCATATCGGCAACCGGAATACCTTCAGTAATAGTAATAATTACTTTTATCCCTGCATCTGCTGATTCCATGATGGCATCTGCAGCAAAGGCCGGCGGTACAAAGATGATAGAGACATCTGCCCCTACTTTTTCAACAGCTTCAGAAACTGTGTTAAAAACAGGTCTGTCCAGGTGTTTGCTACCTCCTTTACCCGGAGTTACACCACCCACCACATTAGTTCCGTATTCTATCATTTGCTCTGCATGGAAAGTACCTTCACTTCCGGTAAAACCCTGCACGATTATCTTTGAATCTTTATTTACTAAAACGCTCATAAATATGTATTGATTTTTTGGAATAACAAAAGTAAGTTTTTAAAGATAAAGTTTAAAGCCTTTTAGAAAGTTTATTGGGGTAAGTTGAACCAAAACTGTCTGGTTCCAGTAATTTTCTGTAATTCTGGAAATCAATAGTAAATCCGGAATAAAATTGTTCGCATTTAAGAAGCATTTCTATATTAATCTTTCCTGGCTTCCTGAAATGTAACTGCACGTTAGCAGATGATTTTCAATTTAATCCCGGTGCACAGATTCACGTAGATTTTCAGCTTTATTTTCCACCTCTTCCATTCTTTGCTCAAGCTCTCTTTTCCGCTCCTCCATCGTTGCCCGCATTTCTTCAGTTGTCTGCAGGCGATCTTGCATTTTTTGCTGAATTTCCTGCTGTTTTTGCTGCATTTTCTCCTGGAGTTGTTGCATTCGCTTCTCCTTTTCCTGCATTACTGCCAAGCGTTTTTCCATTATCTGCTGTATACGTACGCTATCATTAAATAGAACTCTCTCCTTGGTACCTGCTCTACGTAATTCGTCTTTAATCATGTCGTCAGGAGACGGTGGAACTGGTGGTAAAGGTAAGTTTTCAATACGTGGCGGTGCTGGTGGTGCAGGAGGAATTAAATCTCCCCCTCTTACTTCAGCAAATCTTGTTTTGAGATATCTCTGATTTAGTTTCTCTCTAAGATTTGTGGAATTACTAATCTGAATGTTCAATTTCGCCTTTCTTATTTCTTCATCTGTCCACTCCGCAGTTAATTTATTCAATTTCACACTAAAATTTTTTAAAGTCGCTTCTTCTCCATTCAGCGAGATTTGATCACCTTTTAAATGTATCCTGATAAGTTTGCCATTTTGATAAAGTACTGAATTTGGCAATTTTCGCCCCTCAAAAAAGGATGTTTTCTTGGGTACAAATAAATCTTGAGAAACAGAAGTTTCTATAGTTTCTACTGAATTTGGTTTTGCAACAATTTTGTTATTAAACAATAAAAGGCAAACTGCAATTACGGGCAGCAGAAGACTTAGTCTTGCCACCAATCTTTTTCCTGAAAATGGTTTTGAAATCATAATTATTCGTTTTTTAATTGATAAATGATTAAATGCACTCGACATGCTGGTATGATGAGTACCTGCCGAATAGTTGAGTAAAAGTTTTGAGTAATCCACCACCGAATTTTTTCCTGAAATCACCTTTTCATCTGCCAGGTATTCATGGTTGGTCTGGATCGATCTTTTCAGCAAAAACAACAACGGGTTAAACCAGAAAATCACCTGCAAAAATTCTATAAAAAGAATATCCCAGGAATGTTTCTGTAGCACATGCGCCTGCTCATGGGCCAGTATTTCCGGAGCGATACGTTCTTCTTCGAATTCCTTTTTATTTAGAAAAATGTACTTCAGGAAAGAATGCGGAGCAGTTTTTTTGGAAAGTAATACTGTAGTATGTTTTGCTGAAGCTATCTTTTTATTAATCCTGATCTTATTCCTAAACTGAAGCAAATTGTGAGTAAATCTATAGCCGAAAATAATAGATCCTATTATATAGATCGTCCACAAGGTTTTGTTGAAAAATTCTGTCACATTCCCGGCCGATTGCTGAAAATTGCCATTTTCGACATCCTGTCTAAACACTACTGCTTCCTGAGTGTACGACGGAATTTCTACTGGCTCTACCGTGTATGAAATGGTGATTAAAGGAATAGAAAATGATAAAAAAAGCGTTCCCAGAAGGTAAAAACGCTTAAAATGATGCATTTTTTCATTTTCTAACAACATTTTGTAGAAAAAGAAGAGCACCAAGAGACAAAAAGCCGATTTTAGAAGATAAATAATCATGTTTTCTTCTTTTCAATTTGTTCATCTATAAGCTCCCTTAAATCTTCCAGTTCATCCTGACTTAAATTGGTTTCTTTAGTAAAAAAAGAAGCAAATTGTGAAGCGGAATCATTAAAAAAATTCTTAATCAAGCCGTTTACCTGCCTGGAAAAATAATCTTTCTTCTTAACCAGTGGAAAATATTCACGGGATCTACCATATTGCACATAATCTATAAAATCCTTATCCTGCATACGCTTCAATAAAGTAGCCACTGTTGTATTTGCGGGTCGTGGTTCGGGATAAGCAGTAATTAGGTCTTTCATAAAGGCTTTTTCCTTCTTCCAAAGGATTTGCATAAGTTGTTCTTCTGAATTAGAAAGCTTCATTTGTTCCACAGAATTAGAATTACCTCTACAAATGTAGAATAATAAATTTATTCTACAAACATAGAACAAATGATTTTCGGGAATAAAAAAATCCCTGTCGAAAAATTTCAACAGGGATTAATTACCATTTATATATAAGCTAATCAGCCAACTGACTAATTTGGTGACCTTTGTATAATTTATTATCTCTGATTTCCCAAATAGCCATAAAATGCGCCATTGGAATTTCCTCTTCGGGATTTTCAATAGTGTTTACGTGGTAGGTGAAATTGATAACCACCTGATCTTTTTCCATAAGTATATCCCTTACTTCCAGTCGTAAAGATTCATAAGACCGGGCCATTTCTGCAGCAAAAGCGGAGATATCCTCAAAATTCAATAATCGTAAGCCCGTGCTACTATTCCAGGTTAATTCTGCATCTGGATGCAGGTACTTTTCAACATCTGAATCTTTATAAAAACATTCATAGAATTTTTCGATTATTTCCTTTCTCCGTATACTCATAGCTACTGTTTTAATTTAGCGATTAAGTTAGGTAATTGTCGTAAAAGTGCCAACTCTTTTAATTTTGCCCTGGCTTCCATAGCAGGATTTCCGGTGTAGGTTTTTCCTTCCTGAGTAGATTTAGTGATACCGGCCTTTCCCATTAAAACCCCGCCTTTCTTAACTACTATTCCGCTACGCATGCCTACTTGTCCCCAGACAGTCACCTCATCTTCAATAATTACAGCGCCGGCAATTCCTACCTGCGACGCAATAAGACATTTTTTACCGATAACGGTGTCATGGCCAATCTGGATAAGATTATCCAATTTTGTGCCTTCACCAATAGTGGTATCTCCAGTCACTCCTTTGTCTATAGTACAATTCGAGCCTATATCCACGTTGTCTTTTACCACTACCCGACCTCCTGATTTCAATTTATCAAAACCTTCAGGCCGATTTTTGTAGTAAAATGCATCGCCTCCCAGTACAGTTCCGGAATGTATTGTTACATTATTACCAATTACTGCATTATCATATATGCTAACGTTGGCATGAATAAGACAATTATCGCCGATTATAACATTGTTTCCTATAAAAACATTTGGCTGGATTATAGTATTCTCCCCGATTTTAGCTGAAGAAGAAATACTTTCTTCAGACTTTTGAAAAGGCCTGAAATAATCGGTTAGTTTGTTAAAATCCCTGAAGGGATCGTCAGAAATCAACAACGCCTTTCCTTCCGGACAGTCTACTTCTTTATTAATGAGAATTACTGTCGCTGCGGATTTTAATGCTTTGTCGTAGTATTTTGGATGATCTACAAAAACAATATCACCCGGCGTTACGACGTGAATTTCGTTCATACCTTCAACCGTAAAATCTTCATCTCCCACATAGTTACAGGAAAGAATTGTGGCGATTTGCTTAAGCGTATGTTTTTGCTGAAATTTCATTCTAAGACATAGATGTTAGACGATAGACTTTAGACTACAATTATATTACATTCTGAATTTTAAATTTTACATCCTACCTACCTCTCCACTCTCCTCTTTTTTCCCGCAGATTACGCAGATAAGCGCAGAATTAAAATTTAAAACTTTAAATTAAAAATTTTTAGAGGTCAGTAATTATATTCATATCGTAAATATAGTTTATAAGGCGTTTGTCAGGTTGAGCGGAGTCGAAACCTATGCTTTTTAGTTGAAAAGTTCTCGACTGCGCTCGAACAGACAATGAGCTCATTTTAAAATACTGAAAAACAGTCAGGTTGAGTCAAATTAACATATGTAGTTACCTAATGACCTCTAAAATTTTTCATTTTTTTCACTCTTCACTTCTCACTCTTCACTTTCCAAGAAAAAAGCTACTCCTTCATACGCTCTTTATAGGTGCCTTTTTCTGTTTCTACTTTAACTTTATCCCCTTCATTTATAAATAAAGGAACGTTCACCTCAGCCCCGGTTTCTAAAGTGGCAGGTTTCGTGGCGTTTGTGGCAGTGTTACCTTTAAGACCAGGTTCTGTGTGAGTAACTTCCAAAACAACACTTGCAGGCATCTCTGTAGAGAGCGGCGCGTTATCTTCAGTGTTAATGAGAACAGTAAGCACTTCGCCTTCTTTTAAAAGCTGCGGCATATCGAGTGCATTCTCTGTTAACCTAATTTGGGTATAATCCTCTACATGCATAAAATGATAGAACTCCCCATCCTGATAAAGAAATTGATATTTGTGAGTTTCCACCCTAACATCTTCAATCTTATGTCCTGCAGAAAAAGTATTATCTATTACTTTACCGGTGGTGACGCTTTTTAATTTTGTACGAACAAAAGCAGGACCTTTACCCGGTTTCACATGCAAAAATTCTATTATTTTAAAAATATCATGATTATATCGAATGCACAATCCCTTTCTGATATCACTAGTACTTGCCATTATTTTTATAATTAGTTAGAACTGAAGTATCCTTTCATGATACCTCGTTGCGAGTTTTTAATAAATTCTAATATTTCATCCCGCTCTGCGCTTGCCTGCATTTCTGCTTCAATTATAGCGACTGCCTGGGTGTTGTTGTAATTCTTCTGGTAGAGAATTCTATATATATCCTGAACTTCTCTGATTTTTTCTGTAGTAAAACCTCTTCTTCTTAATCCGATAGAATTGATGCCGACAAAAGCTAAAGGTTCCCTTCCTGCTTTTACAAAAGGTGGCACATCTTTTCTCACCAGCGATCCGCCGGTAACAAAAGCGTGATTACCAATACTGCAAAACTGCTGAATTGCAGTCATTCCTGCCAGGATAACATATTCACCCACGTTAATGTGGCCTGCGAGCGTACTGTTGTTCGAAAAAATGCAATTATCACCCACAATACAATCGTGCGCAATGTGGCAATAAGCCATAATCCAGCAATTTTTACCGATTACAGTCTTCATCCTGTCAGAAGTACCCCTGTTAATGGTTACACACTCTCTTATGGTAGTGTGATCACCAATCTCGGTCACCGTATCTTCATCATTAAACTTTTTATCCTGCGGAATTGCCGAAATAACAGCCCCGGGAAAGATATTGCAGTTCTTCCCGATTCGGGCACCTTCCATTATAGTTACATTCGAACCGATCCAGGTTCCCTCCCCAATTACAACATTATTGTGGATAGTTGTAAAAGGTTCTATGACCACGTTTTTGGCAATTTTAGCTCCCGGATGAACGTATGCTAAAGGTTGGTTCATAATATTATTTTGTTTTTACAATTTGTGCCATTAGAATAGCTTCTGTGGCAATTTTACCATTTACGTAAGCATAACCCTGCATTTGACAAATTCCGCGACGGATAGGCGCCAAAAGTTCCAATTTAAAAATAAGTGTATCTCCCGGAACAACCTGCTGCTTAAAACGCACATTATCGATCTTCATAAAATACGTTAGATAATTTTCAGGATCGGGCACGGACTTTAATGCCAGAATCCCTCCTGTTTGCGCCATGGCTTCTACCTGAAGCACACCCGGCATAACCGGTTTACCAGGGAAATGGCCTACAAAGAATGGTTCATTCATCGTCACATTCTTCATACCAATCACAGAGGTCTCAGTGAGCTCATAAATTTTATCTACTAACAAGAACGGAGGCCGGTGTGGTAAAGTATTCATAATATCATTGACATCCATAAGAGCCTTCTGGTCAGGATCTATTTTAGGGACTTTATTCCTTCTTTCCTCCTTAATCTTCTTTGCCAGTTTCCTGGCGAACTGAGTATTTACAAAATGGCCGGGTTTGTTGGCTATTACTTTACCACGGATTTTTGTCCCAACCAGTGCTAAATCTCCCAACACATCCAGCAACTTGTGCCTGGCTGCTTCATTTGGATAATGCAACGTAAGATTATCAAGAATTCCGTTAGGTTTTACAGCAATTTTATCTCTCTTAAAGACTTCTCTTAACTTCTGAAGTGTATCTTCCCCAATCTCTTTATCTACATAAACAATGGCATTATTTAAATCGCCACCTTTTATTAATCCGTGCTGCAGCAAAGCTTCAAGCTCATGTAAAAAACTAAAAGTCCGCGCATTAGAAATTTCATCTTTAAATTCACTAATGCTGGAGATAGAAGCATTTTGAGTGCCTAATACTTTTGTTCCAAAATCTACCATGGTAGTTACCTGGTACTCATCTGCAGGCATAACAATGATTTCGCTCCCAGAATCCTCATCCTGATAACAGATTATTTCATTTACAACGTATTCAATCCTTTCTTCATCCTGCTCAACAATTCCTGCCTTTTCCAGAGCTTCTACAAAAAACTTTGACGAACCGTCCATAATAGGAGGTTCTGAAGCGTTTAGTTCAATAAGGAGGTTATCGATATCAAGTCCCACGCAGGCTGCCAAAACATGTTCTGAAGTTTGAATGCTCACTCCGTTTTTTTCAAGGTTTGTACCTCTTTGGGTATTCACGACATAAGTAACATCTGCTTCAATAACAGGACTACCTTCCACATCAACCCTCTTAAAAACAAAGCCTGTATTTTCGGGAGCGGGTTTAAAAGTTAAAATCACCTCCTGCCCTGTATGAAGGCCCACGCCATTTAGCGAGACTTCATTTTCAATGGTCTTTTGTTTTGACACTTTTTCAGCCATTATTGTTTAATTTTTTTTCCAGTTGGTTAAGTTTATCTACAGTTTTGGATAGATTCTTAAAATGTATATATGATTTGTTATAATTACTATAAGTTAAGGCAGGAGAACCCTGCAGCATTTCGTCATCCTGAATATTTCGTCCAACACCAGACTGAGCCTGGATTTTCACCCTGTCTCCAATAGTGAGGTGTCCCGAAATTCCAACCTGACCACCAATAAGGCAATTCTTACCTATTTTGGTAGAGCCTGCGATACCTGTCTGGGCAGCGATGGCCGTATTTTGGCCAATTTCGACATTGTGGGCAATTTGAATCTGGTTATCCAGTTTCACACCTTTTCTTAAAACGGTAGATCCCAGTGTCGCTCTGTCAATCGTCGTTGCAGCACCAATATCTACATTATCTTCAATAACAACATTGCCAATTTGAGGTACCTTTGCATATACTCCACCTTCATCCGGACTAAAACCGAAGCCATCTGCACCTATAATTGCGCCGCCGTGTATAACAACATCGTTACCAATAAGCGTTTCCGAATATATTTTTACTCCTGCAAAGAGCGTAACGTCATTTCCAATTTTCACATTATCACCAATATAAACGTTGGGATAAATTTTGACATTGTTCCCGATTCTTACATTTTCACCAATATATGAGAAAGCACCCAGGTAGAGCTCTTCACCATACTGAACATTTTCTGCAACAAAACTTGGCTGTTCAATCCCGCTTTTGTTTAATTTGATCTTATTGTAATATTCCAAAAGGGTAGAAAATGCTTTATAGGCATCCTTTACTTTAATAAGTGTGGTGTTCACCGGCTGCTCTACTTCAAATCCATTGTTTACAATAGTAATGGAAGCATTTGTCTTATATATATAGGAAGTATATTTAGGATTACTCAGAAAAGTAAGAGAACCCTCAGAGCCTTCTTCTATTTTTGCCAATTCTGAAACTTCAGCCTCGGGATTCCCCACGACTTCACCTTCCAGAATTTCCGCTATTTGTGATGCTGTAAACTTCATTCTGGCAAAAGTAAAAAAAATGCTTCAATGTTTGGACTTAGGATAACAGATATAATATTTCACTACAGTTTTAGAAAGTGCTTTTAAATTAAGTTGATCTGAAACTTTAATGACATCGCTGATCTTGCCATTTTTATGCAGAATGTTTATCGTGTTATTTTCCTTTTTATAAGCAAGGTTGGTAATTTCTCCGCTAAAAACGAAATAATCAGCTTCTTTTTCTGAAATATCATATTTCTCCTGAAGCTTTTCCATGTGATTTTGAATCTTTAATGCATCTGGTTTCTTTCTTTTAATTTTAACCTTCAGTAGCTCGCGATTAATAATCATGCGACACAAATTGCTCAAAACAAAATCATCACAATCCAGCCATTCTTTCATGGCGCTAATAATATCATAGTCATCGAGACGTGAAAAGATCTCCAAAATTTCAGCATTAAAATCCTCTTTTCGCACTTTGTTATGCAGGAAATAACTTAAAGCAGTACTGGA
The DNA here is from genome assembly GCF_031846645.1 of Autumnicola psychrophila. Lineage (NCBI taxonomy): Bacteria > Pseudomonadati > Bacteroidota > Flavobacteriia > Flavobacteriales > Flavobacteriaceae > Autumnicola > Autumnicola psychrophila. The sequence continues at coordinate 97,442 of NZ_JAVRHN010000003.1, read as the reverse complement.
TTTAATTGTTTTTCCTTCATCTATTAATTCCTTTGCGCGCCTTAGAACGCGTATAAGTAACTGCTCTGCCACAAGGCTGGTTTTGTGAAGATAGACCTGCCAGTACATAAGCCTTCGGGCAACCAGAAATTTTTCTACAGAGTAAATTCCTTTCTCCTCGATAACAAGTTCATCATTTACCACATTAAGCATCGTAATAAGACGTTCACTATTTATATTACCTTCGGCAGCACCGGTATAAAAACTATCTCTTTTAAGATAATCCAGCCGGTCCATATCCATCTGACTGGAAATTAACTGATTCATAAACCGGCGGTAGTAACTTCCTTTAAACATCTTGATAGCGAGCGTTAAATCCTGGTTAAAGTTTTTATTAAGCTCCTCCATAAAAAGAAGGGAAATACATTCATGATCCACTCCTTCTACTATACTATGTTCCATTGCATGAGAGAATGGACCATGGCCAATATCATGTAATAAGATGGCTATATAAAGAGCCTCCTCTTCTTCCGAAGAAATCTCAACACCTTTGTATTTAAGGATATACACTGCTTTCTGCATTAAATGCAGGCAACCCAAAGCATGATGAAACCTGGTGTGATTAGCTCCCGGATATACGAGGTAAGACAGCCCCATCTGTGAAATTCTGCGCAGTCTTTGAAAGTATGGATGCTCAATAATGTCAAAAATCTGCTGACTGGGGACGGTAATAAATCCGTAAATTGGATCGTTTAATATTTTGAGTTTGTTTTGTGAAGCCAAGCTTTATATTTTAATTCAAACAAATATACATATTGAAGCCTATACTAGGCATCTGTTCAACCAAAAAGCCATTCGTATTCCACGAAATATGTTTTGGCCTGTAAAATTTAAATAAAATGAATAATATAAAAATACTCTGGGTAGATGATGAAATTGATTTACTGAAACCGCATATTATTTTTCTCGAATCCCGCAATTATAAAGTGAGAACATGTAAAAGTGGCACCGAAGCTCTGGAGAAAATAGAAGAAGAAAGTTTTGATATTGTATTTCTGGATGAAAATATGCCGGGCCTCACGGGACTTGAAACTCTTTCAGAAATAAAAGAGAAGCGGGAAAACCTTCCTATAGTAATGATTACCAAAAGTGAGGAAGAGTATATTATGGAAGAAGCTATAGGTTCTAAAATAGCAGATTATCTTATAAAGCCGGTTAATCCCAACCAGATTCTCCTGAGCATTAAGAAAAACCTGGACCATTCCCGGCTGATTTCTGAAAAGACGACATCCAATTATCAGCAGGAATTTAGGAAAATAGCGATGGACATGTCACAGGTAAATTCTTATGAAGAATGGGCAGAGCTTTATCAGCGGCTTATCTATTGGGAACTTCAGCTGGAGACTATTGAAGACAGTAGCATGTTTGAAATTTTGGAATCTCAAAAACAGGAAGCCAACAATCAATTCTGTAAGTTTATTGATAAGAATTACGCTTCGTGGTTTGATCGGGACACCGAAGCTCCAGTAATGTCGCATACACTTTTTAAAAGAAAAATTGTTCCTGAACTAAGTAAGGAGCAACCAACGCTGCTTGTAGTAGTGGACAACCTTAGATACGACCAGTGGAAAGCCTTTGAGCCGGTGGTAAATACTTTTTATAAGAAGGAAAAAGAATCACCCTACTTTAGCATTTTACCAACGGCCACACAATATGCCCGGAACGCGATATTCTCGGGACTTATGCCCAGTGAAATGGAAAAATTATTTCCGAAGTACTGGAAAAATGATACTGATGAAGGCGGAAAAAACATGTATGAGGAACATTTCCTACAGGAGCAAATGAAAAGGCTGGGGCTGGATTACAATTGCGGATATCATAAAATAAGCAGTTTAAAAGCCGGAAAAAGGCTTGTAGAAAATTTTAAGTCCCAAAAGAACAATGATCTTACAGTGGTAGTTTACAATTTTGTAGACATGCTATCCCATTCCAAGACCGAGATGGAAGTGATCAAAGAATTAGCATCTAATGACAAATCTTACCGCTCTCTTACACATAGCTGGTTTAAAAATTCCCCGTTATTGGAGATCATTCAGCAGGCCCAGCAGCTAGGTTTTAAATTAATTATCACTACAGACCACGGAACTATTAATGTAAAAAACCCTTCTAAAGTAATTGGGGACAAAGAGACGAGCCTTAATTTAAGGTATAAGACAGGAAAAAGTCTTACCTATGAAAAAAAGGAAGTTTTGGAAGCTACAAATCCCAAGAGCATCCATCTTCCTACTTTAAATATGAGCAGCTCATTTATTTTCGCCAAGGGAGATTTGTTCTTTGCTTATCCTAATAACTTTAACCACTACGTAAGCTACTACAGAAATACCTACCAGCACGGCGGAGTTTCGCTGGAAGAAATGATAATCCCTTACATCGTTTTATCTCCAAAATAATAAAAAACCGATAAAAAGCGTTGTTTTATCGGTAAAGTGCATTTTTAATATTTGTATTATTCTGGTATTCAGCAATATGTAATTTATTTCAAATATTTCTCTATCTTTATCGTCCCTTAAATCTGTATTATTAAATGTCGTTAACCTACGATCTAGACCAAATGGATATGGCCGTTAGTCATATCCTTGAGCATACAAAAAGCAAAACTTTGCTTTTTTATGGCGAGATGGGTGCCGGTAAAACCACCCTTATAAGAGCTCTTGTAGACGCTTTGGGCGCAGAAGAGTCTGCCTCAAGTCCCACATTTTCCCTGGTTAACGAGTACCACTCCCCACAAGGACCTATTTATCATTTTGATTTTTACAGAATAAACTCTGAAGCTGAAGCTTTAGATATGGGAATTGAAGATTATCTAGACACCCCCGCATGGAAATTCATTGAATGGCCACAAAAAATTAGTGGCTTATTGGATGAAAATGATCAAAAAGTGGAGATTTCGATCAAAACTCAGGAATTAAGATTGTTAATATTATGTTAAAAAATCAAGGAAAAGGCAGAATTACTGAAAAACGAGGGTGTAAGAAAAAAGTTACATATTAAAAATAATTTTAAGTTCAGAGAATATTTTTTGACAACTGAACGAAAATTAAAAGAAGTTTATCTTACTTTTGAAAAGTAAAATTTTCATAAGCAGGTAATTTATTGCTTTAAAAAAAGCTGCAAAAGTACAACTAATATATTTGGCGGCAGCATGTTAGGTTTTTTATAGGTTTGTATCAGAAACAAAAACGAAATACAAATTTTTAAAATCTACAAATATGAAAATCAAAGCAGTATTATTCGCAGCAGCAATCTTTGGAGCAAGTTTTTTTGTAACTTCAACTACAGATAACAACAATGATAAAGAAGTCATCAAAACACAAGCGGTCGAAAAAAGTAAAATCAGAATTCCTACTAACGGGTAGCATTATTGCGCTTCTTATTGCATTTTCACCTTATATATTTTATTTATATGAAATTTTCCCAAGCGGTCCCGTTTGGGAAAATTATTTTTTCACCTATGAAAGTAAATATTATCTTGATGTAGCTACTGCGGCCTGGACATATTTAGGAAAAATAGTACCTCTTATGCTGCTTCTTATATGGTTTTTCACTTGTAAGCATTGGTGGTATCATGTAATTTTGGTCCCAGTTTCCATGTATTCTTATCAGGTAGTTAGCACAGTTTATGATGATGTATTTATAGACTCAAATTTTTTGGATAATGATCAATTAGTTTATTTAGCTCCCTTCTTCATTGTTATTCTTTGCATTGTCTACTTAATTCGTATAAAAATCTTCGACCGCATCTATGGTCTGGATGATCTCAGCGAACTCGAAGAAACAGAAATTTCCGTTTTTTCTAATGTTTCTGAAAGAGATCGAAGAGAAATTAAATCTTTTCAGCAAGAGGTAGAAAATGATGAAACCGGAGACCAGGAAATCATTCTTGAAGATTACTACCGTAAACTATAATTAATTTTCTTCTTATTTATTTTATTAAATTAGTCGTACTTAATAATACTAGTACACTATAAGTATGGACCAGCAAGTTTCGCCTTTTACAAAAGAGCAACTAATTCCGCAGGAAGAAATGCTCGAAATTCACAAGAATAAGGGAGAACTTTTTATAGGTATCCCCAAAGAAACTTCTTATCAGGAAAAACGGGTTTGCCTTGGTCCGGACGCTGTTGCAGCAATTACCTCCAATGGGCATAGAGTACTTATAGAATCTGGGGCTGGAAAATGGGCCCGGTTTAGTGATAAAGACTATTCTGATGCCGGTGCTGAAATCACCAGAGATACAAAAAAAGTTTTTTCCTGTTCTACTATTTTAAAAATGGAACCTCCTTCCATGGATGAACTGGAAATGATTAACCCTCAATCGGTGTTAATTTCTGCACTTCAGTTAAAAACACAGTGTAAAGAATATTTTCAGAAACTGGCTTCAAAACGAATCACCGCTCTCGGTTTTGAATTTATTCGGGATGAAGACGGCTCCTACCCTATTGTAAAGGCGCTAAGTGAAATTGCAGGTACAGCTTCTGTCCTTATCGCTTCAGAAATAATGAGTAATCATGCCCGCGGTAACGGACTCATGTTCGGAAATATTAGTGGAGTCCCACCAATAGAGGTTGTAATCCTTGGCGCAGGAACTGTAGGGGAATTTGCTACACGATCTGCCCTGGGATTAGGTGCGAGTGTAAAAGTTTTTGATAGTTCGCTTACCAAATTAAGAAATATTCAATCCAACCTGGGACGTCCTTTTTACACTTCGACGATTCAACCAAAAAACCTTAGCAAAGCTCTTAGACGTTGTGATGTTTTAATAGGTGCCGTTCGTGGTAAAAACCGCTCACCGGTTTTAATTACTGAAGACATGATTGCCACTATGAAACGTGGCGCCGTAGTTATAGATGTGAGCATCGATATGGGTGGTTGCGTAGAAACCAGTGAAGTTACTTCTCACGATAGCCCGATTTTTGAAAAACATAATGTAATTCACTATTGTGTGCCTAATATTCCTTCACGTTATGCACGCACCTCTTCCCTTTCTATAAGTAATATTTTTACGCCTTATTTACTTCACATTGCTGAAGAAGGCGGACTGGAAAATACGCTGCGTTTTGATAAAGGACTACGAAGCGGGTTATATTTTTACCACGGAATTTTGACGAACAAATCCATAGCAGAATGGTTCGATCTCTCCTATAGAGATATTAATCTTCTAATTTTTTAATTTTAGCTGCTGTACAGTTTTTTCGGAAAATGTCAACTGAAACTTATCACTTTTACAGTTATGATTCAGTTTTAAACCTGATACATTTAAGTAATTTGTCACTGAAGTTTAATACTTTTGCGCATAATTTTTTTAGATGAATTTAGCACACCGTTTAGGTTATTATGGTTTTGGCCTGGTATTGGGAATAATTATTTTAATGTTTTTCCTCGGAGGCAAAAAAGCTTCCTGTGACTACTCACCCACTGCCCGCGTTTTAAAAAACATTAGAATAAAGGAGAGAAATTTCTCTGAAGAATCCCTGACTTTCTTTTCTAATAACAGCATAGACACTGCTGTAGTTTCAAGTATCTTAGAAAAAGGGAACGTGGATTTTGGCGAAAGTGACACAGATCGGGAAACCTGCAAAATTTATATGGTAACCGGAGAAACGGATTCTGGCAAACTGGAACTCGAAATAGAAAATTGTGAAGATATAGCTACTGTTCTTTCAGTAAAAAGAAGTGAAGAGTAAGGTTCTAGCAAGCTTCTTGCTTTCTTCTTGTTTCTTATCTTCTTTTTCAGGAAAAAGCAACGCCCTATAATGGCAATTATTAACTTATAAAAAAGCGAAAGAGGAAAAGAAAGAAGGAGGTAAAAAAATCATCCTCCGAAATGTCAATTATCGCGGCCTAAAATTTACATCCATTACTAACTTCCAAACCAGCTTAAACTTTTCACTATTATCTCTATCTGTTTCTCTTTTGTTTCAGTGAATTTTCTTGATTTTTATTCTTGGTTCCTGGTTCCTCCAATTCATCTATTTGAAATTCAAAATTTAGAATAAAAAGGAGTCACCAATACACCAAAAAGTTCAGCGCACCAGTGACTATATATTAACTATAGAATTTGAGCAGCATGCTCCTTAGTTTTTACTTTCTTGATGACATCTTCAATTTGCCCATTTTCGTCAATTATAAAAGTAGTACGATGGATTCCTTCGTATTCCTTTCCCATAAATTTCTTTGGACCCCAGACACCGTAGGCATTAATAACTTCTTTCTCTTCATCTGCCAGAAGCGGAAAAGGTAACTCGTATTTGTTCTTAAAATTCTGCTGACGTTTTTTCGAATCGCCGCTTACTCCTAAAATTGAGTAGCCTTTCTTTTCAAAATGTTTCCAGTTGTCCCTTAAATTGCAGGCTTCTGCAGTACAACCCGGAGTACTTGCTTTAGGATAGAAAAATAGTACTAACTTCATTCCTTTAAAATTTGATAAACTCACTGTATTCCCGTCCTGGTCTTCTACTGAAAAATCTGGCGCTTTGTCGCCGGCTTCTAATGTTGTCATAATTCTTATTTTTACCTAAAATTACACAATATGAACAAACAGCAAAAGGTAGAATTCGTTATTCGTACTTTAAATGAAATTTATCCTGAAGTTCCCATTCCGCTAGACCATAAAGATCCTTATACTTTACTTATTGCCGTTCTACTTTCCGCACAGAGTACAGATGTGAGAGTGAATCAAATTACGCCGCTGCTCTTCCAGGTGGCCGATACTCCACAAAAAATGGTGAAACTTTCTATAGAAGAAATAAGAGATATTATTAAACCCGTGGGACTATCACCCATGAAGTCCAAAGGAATCCATGGACTTTCAGAAATTCTTCTGGAAAAATATAACGGAGAAGTTCCCGCAGATTTTGAAGCTCTGGAAGAGCTACCTGCAGTAGGACATAAAACTGCAAGTGTGGTAATGTCACAAGCTTTTAATATTCCGGCATTTCCTGTAGATACACACATCCACCGCCTCATGTATCGCTGGAACCTGAGTAATGGAAAGAACGTGGTTCAAACAGAAAAGGATGCAAAGCGATTGTTCCCCAAAGACCTGTGGAATAAACTGCACCTTCAAATTATCTGGTATGGCAGGCAATTTTCGCCGGCACGTGGCTGGGATCTGGAAAAAGATCCTATTACCAGCACAATAGGCAGAAAAAGTGTTTTAAAGGAATATGCTAAAAAAGCGAAAAAATAAGAGGCTTCAAAAATGGCAATTTTGGGATGAAGCAAGTATTATGAATAAAAAAAGACCTGTAGGCTAAAAACAGGTCTTTTAAGTTCTACCTAATTCAGAAGCAATTCGTACTTCCTCATTTTTCCGTCTATCACACTTAAGGCTTTAGAATAATTTAAAAGAAAGGCTATTGTCTCTTTCTTTGGTGCTGATTTTTTCAATTTTCCTTCTTCCGAAGAATGTTTTAAGTAAATTTTCCCCATTTGAAAATCTTTTGCGTTTATTTTAAATAATAACGCAACCGATTCCTGCAAATTGCCTTTTAATTTGTTAAAATTATGTTACGTTTTTCAATAATCTTCCGCAAATTAATTAAAGCATAACGCATACGACCCAAAGCGGTATTAATACTAACTCCTGTCCGTTCGGAAATCTCCTTAAAGCTCATGTCTTTATAAATTCGCATAGTCAGCACTTCAAGCTGGTCTTCAGGAAGTTCTTTAATAAGTTCCTGTACATCACTTTCAATCTGGTCCTTAATGATTTGCGTTTCTACGTTAAGATCTCCATCGCTTAAAACAGAGAATATATTAAAGTCTCCGCTGTTGTCGAATTTGGGCATCCTCTTATTTTTCCTGAAATGGTCAATCACAAGATTATGGGCAATACGCATCACCCACGGAAGAAATTTTCCTTCTTCATTATATTTACCCCGTTTTAAGGTATTGATTACCTTGATAAAAGTATCCTGAAAAACATCTTCAGCGATATCTTTATCAAAAACTTTGGAGTAAATAAAACTGTAAATTCTGTGCTGGTGGCGGTTAATTAATTGAGAGAGGGCATGCTCATCACCCTGCATATATTCTCTTACGAGATAAGCGTCGGTTATCTGTACGTTCTTCATAACAGTTACTATTGTTCTGGAGTAAAGGATTCCAGAGGTTAGGTTTTTTAATTCTTAAAGTAACTGTATGCTATAGGCGTAATGTTAGTTTAGATTGAACAGTGTCAAATATAGGAACATATAGTTGACAAATACAAATAAAAGTATAATTCTTTAACACTCTTATAAGATTTCAGCAGCTTTCTACACTGCTCGTTATTAAGTACCTTTGCATTCTTACTTTAGAAAAAGAGACTATGAATATTGATGTTGCGAAGGTAAACCCTAAACAAAATATTATTATAAAAGGTGCAAAACTGCACAATCTCAAAAATATAAATGTTGTAATCCCCCGGAATAAATTAGTAGTAATTACAGGGCTTTCGGGTTCAGGAAAATCCAGTCTTGCTTTCGACACCCTTTATGCTGAAGGACAGCGGCGATATGTAGAGAGTCTTTCTTCTTATGCGCGTCAGTTTTTGGGGAGGTTAAATAAGCCGAAAGTTGATTATATAAAAGGTATAGCACCTGCAATAGCAATTGAGCAAAAAGTAAATTCCACTAATCCAAGGTCTACTGTTGGAACTTCAACTGAAATATATGATTACCTTAAATTGCTTTTTGCGAGAATAGGAAAAACGTATTCTCCTGTCTCTGGAAATGAAGTAAAAAAAGATACGGTTACCGATGTTATCAATTATGTCAAATCTTTTAAAGAAGGAGAAAAATTATTACTCCTCGCCCCTATTCACATTGAAGAAGGAAGGTCATTAGAAAAGAAAATTGAAGTTCTCGCACAGCAGGGCTACAGCCGGATAAAAATTGGTGATGATGTTACACGGATTGATGAAGCAGAGCTAAAAAAAGTAAAACCGGAGGAAATTTCCCTGGTAGTAGATCGTATTATTACCAAAGATGAAGAGGATTTCTTCAACAGGCTTGCAGATGCTGTACAAACAGCTTTTTTTGAAGGAAAAGGTGAGCTTTATATTGAATCCCTTGCAGACAAAAACCTGCGCCACTTCAGCAATAAGTTCGAGCTGGACGGAATGACTTTTCTGGAACCTAACGTTCACCTTTTTAGTTTTAATAATCCTTACGGAGCATGTCCAAAATGTGAAGGTTATGGAGATGTCATCGGGATCGATGAAGACCTGGTAATTCCTAATACAGGATTGTCTGTTTATGAAAACGCCATTTTTCCCTGGAGAGGTGACAGCATGAGCTGGTATAAAGATCAGCTGGTGAACAGTTCTCACAAATTTGATTTTCCAATTCATAAACCTTATTTCGAATTAACTGAAGAACAAAAGGCATTAGTCTGGAACGGAAATCAATATTTTGAAGGACTTAATCAATTCTTTCAGTTTTTGGAAAGCAAAGCATATAAAATTCAGAATAGGGTAATGCTTTCCCGCTATCGTGGCAAAACCAGGTGTTCCCTTTGTAAAGGAAAAAGATTGAGACCGGAAGCACATTACGTAAAAATCGGCGGATTGAATATTACGGACCTGGTCGAAAAACCGCTCGAACAAGTAAGGGAGTTTTTTAACAACCTGGAGTTAAATGAATATGACGAACAAATTGCCCGACGTTTACTTACGGAAATTAAGAACCGACTTCAGTTTCTTTCTAACGTTGGATTAGATTATTTAACACTGAACAGGAAATCTAATACCTTGTCTGGAGGGGAATCGCAAAGAATCAATCTAGCAACCAGCCTTGGAAGCAGCCTGGTGGGCTCTATGTATATTCTTGATGAGCCTTCCATTGGCCTACATCCCCGAGATACGGAAAGGTTGATAGGAGTTCTACAGCGTCTTCGGGATATTGGAAATACTGTAATTGTTGTAGAACATGATGAAGATATTATGAATGCTGCAGATGAAATTATTGATATTGGACCGGAAGCCGGAACGCACGGTGGCGAAGTCGTTGCCACAGGAACTCTAAAGCAAATTTTAAAATCTTCTTCCCTAACAGCACAATATCTTAATGGGGAAAAGGAAATAAAAGTTCCTAAGAAAAGAAGAAAGTCAAAACAGCAAATAACGGTTGTTGGTGCCCGGGAAAATAATCTTAAAAATATTGATGTGAACTTTCCGCTGGGAATATTTACAGCAATTACAGGCGTTTCAGGAAGTGGAAAAAGCACACTGGTAAAGAGAATTCTTTATCCTGCTGTTCAAAAACAACTTGGCGGCTATGGAGAAAAAGCAGGACAGTTTTCCGAAGTAAAAGGAAATTTTGCAAATCTTGGAGTTGTGGAATTTATAGATCAAAATCCTATTGGGCGATCTTCCCGTTCCAATCCGGTAACTTACATTAAAGCTTACGATGATATTCGGAATTTGTTCGCGAATCAAAAGTTGTCTTCAATAAGAGGTTATAAAGCCAAACATTTTTCCTTTAACGTAGATGGCGGTCGCTGTGATAACTGTAAGGGAGAAGGTGAAGTTACCATAGAAATGCAGTTTATGGCCGATGTTCATTTAGAATGCGAAGCCTGTGACGGAAAAAGGTTTAAAAAGGAAGTACTGGAAGTCAATTTTGAAGATAAAAATATTGATGATGTACTTAACATGACGATCGATGATGCTACTGCATTCTTCAGCGAGAAAAACCAGGATAAAATAGTAAATAAACTTAAGCCGCTTCAGGATGTGGGGCTGGGTTATGTACAGCTTGGGCAAAGCTCCTCTACCCTTTCTGGTGGAGAAGCACAGCGAATTAAACTTGCTTCTTTCCTGGTAAAAGGAAATACAAAAGAGAAAGCACTTTTTATTTTTGACGAACCTACAACAGGATTACACTTTCATGATATTCAGAAATTGCTGCAGTCTTTTAATGCTTTAATTGACAAAGGACATTCGTTAGTAGTTATTGAGCATAATATGGACCTGGTAAAATGTGCAGACCATGTGATTGACCTTGGACTTGAAGGCGGAGAGAAAGGTGGATATTTAATTGCTCAAGGTACTCCTGAGGAAGTTGCAAAGAACAAAAAATCCTATACCGCAAAATACCTAAAGGAGAAAATCTAAGAAAATAAGAAGTACAAAGAGGGAAGTTTGAAGGTATCTAACTGAAAATACCGCACCAGCTTATTAAAATAAACTCAGTTTTTTTGCTTCTAAGAACAAAATTAGAAGCACGAAGTTCTAAACTGGCATGGGCATTTAAAATACAAAAGACAACGAACAACAAACTACAGACTCTCCACTAGTAGACTTTGGCACGTACTTTGTTTTATTTATAGAGACTTCGCAAGTCTTTAACTTAAAACAAGGAAATCATGAAAAACTTTACTCTTCTTATAGCAATTTTCTTTGCAGGATGGTCGGTTTCGGCTTCTGCAGGAATTACGCCAGTACGGGCTTACGACAACTCTTTTATTTTTGTTGAAGGAGGAGTTGAGTTCGCTGTATATCCAAATGGAGAATTTGATTTTTACTATAATCCTGATTTTAGGAGAACAAATATTGTAAACATCTCAACCCCGAATGTGAATATTAGTTATAATGCGGGATTTAATTACGATCCGTACATTCAGTATGATGATTACGGAGCAGTGATTCAGATTGAAAATGTTCCGGTATTTTACGACTACTACGGAAGAATTATTCAGGCAGGAAACGTTTTGATTGATTATAATAATCACGGTCGTGTAGGCCGGGTTGGAAATCTGATCGTCCATTACAACAGGTTTAATAGGATTTCCCATTACAATGGATACATAAATAACTACAACAGGTATTATGTACAACGTCCATGGCACTCATTTTATACAAGACCTCATGCAAATTACAGTATAGTGTTCAACAGGCCTTACAGAGCTTATTATCAACCACAGAGGGTTACGTATAATCAGTATATAACTTATTACAATAATAACTACAGAAATAACTCTTATACTAAAGATTTCTATAGGCCTAATCAAACGGTGGTTTCCTATAACAAAGGTCGAAGGGTTACAGAGCGACGTGATGTTAGAAATGAGATTCGTCATTCAAACACTAGAACTGAAAGTAATATTGCTGAGAATAGAAGATCCAACGCTGCAAGAGAAAGAACAACTGTAGCCGAAAGAGGAAGTAATAGCAGAACCAGTACAAACCTGGAAAACAGAAGTAGGGCTATTGAAAAGATGAGAAAAGCAAGAACTTCTAATTCTAGAATAGAAAGTAATAGTAGTTCCAGAGGAACCGAAGCCAGAACTTCTAACAATACAAGAAGGCCTGAAGTTTCAGAAAGAACAATTAGGAGAAATTCGACTCCTGCAAGAAGATACAATTCTGTAAGGCAAAGCGCTCCTGCACAACGAAGTGCGACTGTAAGATCTTCGTCTTCAGGAAGAAGTTCAGCTACGCAACGTACAGTTACCAGGTCTGGAAGGGATAGTTCAAATTCTTCATCGTCCGGGAGAAGTTCGGCACGAAATATGAGAAGTAATAATTAAAATGTTCATAATTTAATTTTTTGGTTGGTTAGTTGGAAAACCCCCACGGTTGTCGAGAGATGCCTGGGGGTTTTCTGTTTTAGGTATTTAGCGATTTGTATATTTATCCAGAACCTTATTAACATCTGAAGAAAAGTTGAATTTATAGGCCAGCAGCAAATAGCAAATACAGATAATTACCGACTTCAATACAATGTTTAGTATCGGATGAAACGGAAATTCCCAGAAGTAAAATGCAGCGCTTAAAATTCCTATAAAAAATAATATGACCCAGGTTTTATTTGTAAAAGGATGAATTTTAAACTTGTTAATCACCAAAAAGATTTTAGTGCTGTTATAAATAAAAAATGCCAGAAAACTAGCCATGGCTGCGCCTTCGATTCCAAAGTTTGGAATAAAAATCACATTGAGGATAAAAGCCAATATTGCCAGAAAAACCCCAATACCCAATACCAACCTGTAATAATCTGAGTTAAACAAAATACTGTTGTTATTGCCCAAAAGATTATCGTAGAGTTTTACCAGAGAAATAAGCAAAACCACCCATACACTCAGTTCATATTCTTCAGGAATTAATTCATAAAGCTGGTTAAGGTTAGTAATAATGAGAATGAAAATGATCCCGCTTATAATCAGTAAATTTACAGAACTCCGTTTATACAAATCCCTTAAACCTTCCCTGTCTTTCGTGTTCAGCAAATTAGCAGTCATAGGGTGGGTAATCTGGTGCATTGCCTTTTGCGGGACAGAGATGACGGTAGCGATGTAAATTCCAATTCCGTAGACCGCCACATTTTCTATAGGTAGATAGTATTCGATCATAACTTTATCCAGGTCCAGCAAAACCATTGCTACTGAAGATGCTATAAGAATCAATGAAGTGTATTTTAGAACTCTCACTAAATTCCGTGGAAACTTAAAGCCGAATTCAGGCATATACAACATGAAAGCATAGATTGCCATGGCTATAGATCTAAAAACAAAGACTCCGGCTATACAGTAAATAAATACGGAAACATCTATCCATTTAAAGTAAACTGCCAGAAGCAGCATGCTTATGCAGAATCTATGAAAAACCTCTTTCATAAAATTTCCAAAAACACTTTTGTAATAAAGTTTAGACCAGGAAAAGAATATCTCAAAATATGCTGTAGCAACTGCGATAACAAATATCATCCAGATGTAAGGCTGTACAAGCTCATTCCCGTCAGAAAAATATTGAAGAAGAAAATCGTAAAAAAGCATTCCCAGCACACCAATTATTACAGCAACCCCTAGCGGCAGCAGTAAAGCAAGATTAAAAAGCCGGTCCTTTTCTTCTGTTGTTTTATAAGAAGTATAGAATTTAATCAAGGTACTATTCACTCCAAAGGCTAAAAATGGCCAAATTAGATTAGCCGCAGAAAGCAAGAAACTAACGAGACCATAATATTCCTGTTCAAGAAAATAGGTGAACAAAAACAGCGTATTAATAGCTCCAATACCAAATCCAAAGTAGGTAGTGATCAGGTTTTTAAAAGACTGATTAATAATAATTCCCATATAAGCTATTTTTGCTTTAGCAAGTTAGCTAAATTGCGTGTTAGCGCTTTGCGGTGGTAGTTTTCTATGTTTCTGGAATCTATTTCCAGCCTTTCTTCTTTAAACTTTCTATACAATTTCAAAATGTGATGCTTCAGCTTTTCTTCTTCGGAATATCTGAAAAAAGTACCGGCCAAAGTCTCATCCAAAATTTGGCAAATATCCCATTCTGCAGGCCCTAAGGCTAAGATAGGACGCTTTGCAGAAAGGTATTCAAAAACTTTTCCTGGAATTATTCCTTTGGTGTCCTGGCTGTCAATTTCTATTAAAAGAAGCACCTGACTTCTTCGCTGAAGTGTTACTGCTTCAGAATGCGGTACATATTTTTGAAGCTTCAAGTGATCCTCCAAACCAGCAGCTTTAATGGAATCCAGAACTTCTTCACTTACGGCTCCAACCAAATTCAGTAAAAAATCATTTGCAAAACTTTTATCTTCTAAAATTAATTCCCCTAAGCATCTCCAAAGATTTTCCGGATTTCTACCAGAAAGTAATGAACCAATATGTGAAAAACTGAATTTCTTATCCAGCTGAATGTTATTTTCTGCAGGCTCTTCATCAAAACCATTAGTAATGACTGATACTGGTTTAGATGTTTTATTCTGAAATTCTTTCTTTGTGGTGAAACTTGTGGTAATTATATGATCTGCAGAATTCAGCACTTCCTTTTCCAGATTAATATGCTTCTGTTGTGAAGACTTTGATAGCCTCAGCTTATCATGATAGCCAATCTGCGTCCATGGATCACGAAAATCGGCATACCATTTTATATTTAATTCATTTTTTAACTGAAGCCCAATAAGATGAAGGCTATGCGGTGGTCCTGTAGTGATAATTGTCTTTATCTGCTGCTCTTCTAAAAGGTTCTTCAAAAATTTAACTGAAGGTTTTATCCAATATTTGCGTGCATCAGGAATAAAAAAGTTTCCCCTGATGTACAGCATCATTTTCTGAAGAAAATTCTGTTTCCCTTCCTTAGCAATTATTCCGGAGCTAATTGTTTCTGTGTCTTTTTTGGAGAAGATGCTGGCAACGGAATAAGGCTCTAAAATTTTCTGTTGAAAAATCTGAATATTTTCAGGAATTTCAGCAACAAGGCTTTTATCTGTTAAAGGATACGTAGGATTTTCCGGAATGTAAACAACAGGCTCAATCTCAAAATCCCTGAGATACTTTACAAATTTAAGCCAGCGCTGTACACCCGGGCCACCTGCAGGAGGCCAATAATACGTAATGATGAGTACTTTCTCCATCCACTACTTCTCCTCTTTTCTATTTCTTCTGAAACCATAGAAAATTCCACCCAGAATACAAAGACCAAGAATAATGGAACTTGCAAGGGTGATTTGACTTCCGGTATTAATGACTTCAGGTTCAAACCGGAAAGTAACCGTATGATTCCCGGCCGGAATATTCATCGCTCTTAAAACATAATTAGCCTGAACGTGTTCTACTTCTTTTCCATCAACATATGCCTGCCATCCCGGCTGATAATAACTTTCAGAAAAAACCGCAAGCTGATTACTGTCAGAAGAAGTTTCGTAGACAAGTTCATTAGGCTGCTCACTCACCAGTTCAATTTCAGCCTTGGCGTTAAAACCAACATTATCGCCAAGAATATCTTTAAATTCTTCATTTATCACAGCTGTATTCTGCAGATCTACTTCTTTTAAAGTTAAGATTTCTTCATTTGCTGAATCTACCCATTTCACATCTTCCACAAACCAGGCATTGCCGTAATTATTAGGATTCTGTTGCGCCTGCACCCCTTCCTCTGTTGGTACGATAAAATATTTTACGTTCAGCATATTCAGAACTTCCATATTATTTCCCGCAATATAGAAATCGAATAGTTCCTGAATCCGTCCCGGTTTGGCGCCATGATACCCACCAATGGAGTTATGGAAAAAAGATGCCCTGCTACTGCTTAAAGGATTTCCGGTAATATCATAAACCCGATATCGGGAATCATCCTGCAAGATTTGCTGATCTGCCTGTGTAGCTTCAAAGGGACGTTCCATTTTTCTTGCCAGCACAAAATCTTCATTATTCACATAGCGACGATCCACTCCTACAAGATCTACCAGAAATAGGACTGCAAAACCTGCTACAACCAGTTTATCTGAAATTTTTTTCTTCAGATAAAACCAAATCAATGCTGCCGATAAGAGGACGAATATTAAAGACCTTATACTATCTGAAGTAAAAATAGCTATCCGATCTTCTTTTAATGCCCGCACAAAATCAATCCCTAATTGTTCAATTAACATAGAATCTCCCGCGCCACTAAAATCAAAGAACACAGATTTAAATAATAGAAATACTACACTCAATCCTCCGGTAATAACCGTAGCCCATTTTAGAGCATTCAGTTTCGCTTCTTCTTTGTCAAAATTATTAAAAACCTTGTACAGGCCGAAAACTGCCAAAACAGGAACACAGAGTTCTATTATTACCTGAATGGAAGTAACCGCACGGAATTTGTTGTACAGCGGAACATAATTAATAAAAAACTCCGTGAGAAACTCCAAATTTTTACCCCAGGAAAGTAAAAGTGCTAAAGCACTTCCCCCCACGATCCACCATTTTAAACGGCCTCTTATTAAAAAAAGAGCAAAAACAAACAGAAATAAGACACTCGCACCAATATAGGCCGGCGCTCCCACAAATGGCTGATCTCCCCAATAAGTTGGTGCGCCTTCAGCAAAACTTGCTGCCTGTACAGGAGAGGCTCCCAAAGCAATAATAGCTTTATATACTTCAGAATCTTCACCTACGTTCTCAGAATTAGATCCTCCCATAAACCTGGGAATAAAAAGATTAAAAGATTCCGCAATTCCATAACTGTAACTGGTAATATATTCGAAATCCAATCCTGAAGCTGTTTTCTCAGATCCATCGGGGTTAATAGTTAAACCGGTATCTCCACGTGTACTAAAGGCGGTATATTCCTGCGTTGCAAGAAGATTGGTTGCATTTGCTCCTATCGCTAAAATAACGGCCACTACCATTATTCCTAAGGATTTAAAGTAGTGAGGAAGAATTTTCTTTCGGAAAGCATCAATAAAGTAAGCAATCCCGAGACAGACTACCAGCAACAGCAAGTAATAAGTCATCTGGAAATGGTTAGCAGCAATTTCCAGGGCCATTGCCAGTGAAAGTAATATAAAACCGAGTATATACCTGGACCTGAAAATAAGCACGATTCCGCCTAAAACTGCAGGCATATAAGCAATAGCATGTGCCTTGGCATTATGCCCAACGCCCAGAATAATTATTAGATACGTAGAAAACCCGAAAGCCAGCGCCCCTAAAAAAGCAAGTTTATAGTCCAGCTTTAAACATAATAACAGAATGTAAAATCCAAGGAAATATATAAAAAGGTAATCTGCAGGTCGTGGTAAAAAGCGAAGTACCGAATCCAGCTTTTTTATGTAGTTGTGAGGGTAACGGGCTCCTAATTGATAGGTTGGCATCCCACCGAAAGCTGCATCTGTCCAATACGGCTCCTCCCCTGTCTGCTCTCTAAAGTCAGTCTGTTCTCTGGCCATTCCAAGATATTGAACAATATCACTCTGGTAAATTTCTTTCCCCTGGAGAACAGGATTAAAATAAGCTACGGCAATAATTACAAAACCTGCAAGAACAAACAGGTGAGGGAGAAATCGTTTAAACTTAACCATCAATAAGATTTTAGTTTCAAAAGAAATCCTGAAGAACAGCAGCTTCAGAACGTTGGCCGAAATTTGACAATTTTAGCCAGTTATCCATATTCACCGGATTGTTTTAAAAAATGCATCTCCGATGGATGATTCGAAATTAATCAATTTCTTCGTAATCGATATACTCACCAACATCTTTGTTGGATTTCCCGCCCTTCCGGGGCTTTTTTTCGATACTGACTTTCCCTTCCTTTTCTTCTTTTGGTTTTTGATGCTGATTAAACTGATCCTGGAACTTTTTGCCCATCTTCTTCATAAAATACCGTAAAATCAAAGGACCAAGAAATCGAAATAATATTTTCAATCCGAAATAAATAAGAAGTATAATTAATATCGTTCTTAATATACCCGAAAATGATGCGTCGTACATGTCCTGAAATTTTTGCAAAAATAAAAAGATGAGGAGACAATTCCTGTTTTTAAGAACCTAAAAAAATAATAATTTTCTTCTATATTTGAACGAACCAAAACCTGGCAATCATGCTCAAAAGCCTTATCTGTCTTCTCTTTATCTTTGCAACTTATAATGTTCAGGCTCAATATACTGAAACCATCAATTCCAATCGTCCCGGAGAGTCACAGGGAGGTTTTGCTGTAGGAAAAGGAGTGGTACAACTGGAAGCAGGGGCTTACATGGGGAATGACGATCATGCGCTTTTTCGGCAGGAAACAGGCATCCTGGGTGCTATGTATGGCTTAAGATATGGATTTCTCACAGAAAACCTGGAACTAAACCTTTTTGGTTCGTTTCAGGATCAAACAACCACCGTACGTGTAGGTAATAGGGATCAGGAATCACAAATCAGAAACTTCAGGACAAATACAATTGGAGCAAAATACCTGGTTTATGATCCCCATAAAAATGCTGAAGAAGATAAACCCAATCTATACAGCTGGAAGGCAAACAGGCGCTTTAAATGGAAAACCCTCCTTCCTGCTATTTCCGTCTATGGAGGTGCTAATTTTTCTTTTGGCGAAAATCCTTATTTATATCCCGGGGAATCCAAATTTAGTCCCAAAGCAGCGGTTATTACCCAGAACAACTGGGGGAGATGGGTTCTGGTAATGAATTTTATTGCAGATAAATTTACAGAAGAATTTCCAAGCTATGGTGCGATAGCTACCGTCACTCATGCTGTTACTCCAAAGTTTGCAATTTTTGGTGAATATCAGGGGTATATCAGTGATTTATATGCCGATGATATTTTGCGTGGTGGTGCCGCTTATTTATTATTAGATGATCTTCAGATTGACGTCTCCGGTCTAATAAATTTTAAAGATACACCATCCAGGTGGCAGATAGCCGGCGGATTCTCTTACAGGCTTGATTTTCATAGCGATGATGAAGTGCTGGAAGATGCTTTTGACGAACAAAGTAATCAACGAAGACAGCGAAGCAAAAACAGCGGATTTCAATTTGATGATGAGGAGTGAGTGAGAAACAGGAAGCAAGAGACAAGAACCTGGAGACAAGAATCAGGAGACAAGAATCAGGATACTCGCTGGAAATATTCTGCGGAAAGTCTCAGAGATTATTCTTGAATTCGTGTTGGAACTTTAGGACGATAATTGCCATTTTGAATCGCTCACTTTAGACTGAACCAGGGATCAGGAGAAAAGAATCAGGACACTTGCTGGAAACATTCTGCGGAAAGTCTTAGAGATTATTCTTGAATTCGTGGTGAAACTTGAGAACGATAATTGCCATTTTGGATCGTTCACTTTAGACTGAACCAGGGATCAGGAGAAAAGAATCAGGACACTCGCTGAAACGTTCTGCGGAAAGTCTTAGAGATTATTCTTGAATTCGTGGTGAAACTTGAGGACGATAATTGCCATTTTGGATCGTTCACTTTAGGATGAATCAGGGATCAGGGATCAGGAGAAAAGAATCAGGACACTCGCTGAAACATTCTGCGGAAAGTCTCAGAGATTGCTCTTGAATTCATGGTGGTGAAACATAATTTCGAAAATTGCCGTTTTGGATCGATCACTTTAAACTGAACCAGGAATCAGGAGAGAAGAATCAGGACACTCGCTGAAACATTCTGCGGAAAGTCTCAGAGATTGCTCTTGAATTCATGGTGGTGAAACATAATTTCGAAAATTGCCGTTTTGGATCGATCACTTTAAACTGAACCAGGGATCAGGAGAAAAGAATCAGGACACTCGCCGAAACGTTCTGCGGAAAGTCTCCGAGATTATTTTTGAATTCGTGGTGAAACTTGAGGACGATAATTGCCATTTTGAATCGTTCACTTTAGACTGAACCAGGGATCAGGAGAAAAGAATCAGGACACTTGCTGGAAACATTCTGCGGAAAGTCTCAGAGATTATTCTTGAATTCGTGGTGGTGAAACATAATTTCGAAAATTGCCGTTTGAGCGGCCTCTCTTTTTTGTAAAACTCAATAAAACATGAAACCTGAAACTTTTAAAAACTCACAACAGCTCATAAAAAAATTCCTCTTCAGTTACTTACAAAATAAGCTTCTGAAAAGGAATTTATAATCTTTAAAGCTATTAAAACAGCTTCAGTTCTAGAAAAATCCTGATTTTCCGTTAAAGAAGAGCATTACACCAGCCACAATAATAATAATTAGGATAGAGACAGCAACATCTACCCAGTTGTAACTATTCTTATTGTTAGCTTTTTCTTCCGGAGAAATAGTCTGGAAGGTAAGGTTAAAGATTTTCTCTTTTGAAGGTATACTGGTCATTAAACTCACCACTGTGATTAGTACCACACAGAAAAGGAAGAACCAGGCTGCAAAAGTAAGGAAGTTTATATCTCCCAACAAAAACAGGAATCCATCAGGATCTAATGAGTCCTTCATAAGTTCCAGCACAATTCTTAATGCACCTACGATAAAACCTACCATAAGGGTTATAAATGCTCCTTGTGCATTTATACGCTTATAAAAAATTCCGAGTAGGAAAACCGCTGTAATTGGAGGTGCTATATACGACTGAACTTTCTGTAAATATTCATACAATACACCCGAAATATTAGCCATAATTGGAATCCAGATAATACCGATAATAACAATAAATACTGTTGCTATTTGTCCTGTTCTCACAAGTTGTTTCTCAGGAGTATTTGGTCTAAGTTTCTTATAGATATCCACTGTAAATAAAGTGGAACATGAATTAAATACTGACGCCAGAGAGCTCATTAAAGCTGCTAAAAGTCCTGCTGCCACCAACCCACGTAAACCTGAAGGCAGGAGATTACTCATCAATACCGGAAAGGCCTGATCTGGGCTGTCCCAATGTAGTTCACCTCTCATTTTAAGTGTTAAGGCTATAATACCAGGAATAAGGAAAAGGAAGACAGGAAGTAATTTTAGCAATGCGCCAAAAATAGTACCTCTTCTACCCTCTTTAATATTTCTCGCAGTAAGAGCACGCTGTACGATGTACTGGTCTGT
Organism: Autumnicola psychrophila; assembly: GCF_031846645.1. Classification (NCBI taxonomy): domain Bacteria; kingdom Pseudomonadati; phylum Bacteroidota; class Flavobacteriia; order Flavobacteriales; family Flavobacteriaceae; genus Autumnicola; species Autumnicola psychrophila. The sequence continues at coordinate 76,157 of NZ_JAVRHN010000003.1, read as the reverse complement.
ACACCAGTACCAGATTCCCACAATAGTACTTGTGATTAACAATGAAGGCCACGGAAATTCAGGATCTGAAGCTGAACGCCACATGTTAAGATATTCCGGAGTAACTGTTTCCGTCATACTCGCCCATCCACCAACTTCATCTAAACCTATAAAAGTAAGCGCTGCAGCACCAACTACAAGCATCACGGCCTGCAATGTTTCTGTATAAACTACGGCTCGCATTCCTCCCAGTACGGTATATAATCCAGTTAAGATTACTGTAGAAAGTGCACCGGTCCAGAAATCGATACCAAGTAAAGCGGAAACCACTACCCCACCGGCATATATCGTTACCGAAATCTTGGTAAGTACATAAGCGATAATAGAGAATACAGAAAGTACCCAACGTGAACGCGCATCAAAACGTTTTTCAAGGAATTCCGGCATTGTAAATACTCCGCTCCTGGCATAAAAAGGAAGAAACACCCAACCAAGGATAAGTACTACCCATGCCTGAATTTCATAAATAAGCATTGGAAGCTTATTCCCGGCACCGGCACCTGCCAGACCTACAACATGTTCTGAACCTATATTGGAAGCAAAAATTGAAGCCCCAACTACAAACCACCCTACATTTCTTCCGGCAAGAAAATAATCTGCAGTGTTTTCCTGCTTTTTACGTATAACCCAAATTGCAATACCTGCAAGTACTAGAAAATATAGACCTACGGCGATCCAGTCAAAAGTATCTAAAGTCTGCATAAATTTATTTTACTGAAAATTTAAAGCTGGTATTGGATACATAGGTTTCTCCCGGTTCAAGAACTACAGAAGGAAAACTTTCCTGATTTGGAGAATCCGGATAGTGTTGAGTTTCAAAACAGAATCCCGTTCTTTTCTCATAATTACCACCTCCCTGTGCGGGCAACGTTCCATCCAGGAAATTTCCTGTATAAAATTGCATTCCAGGTTCATCTGTGTAAACCTCCATAAATCTTCCACTTTCAGGCTCATAAGCAGAAGCTGCGAATCTCATTCCGCTATCCTGATTGTTCAAAACCCAGTTATGATCATATCCACCACCTCTCTGGATTTGCTCATTATCGGCATTAATACCTTCAGCAACTTCTTTAGTCTCCAGAAAGTCAAATGGAGTATCTTCGACATCCATCAAATCTCCTGTCGGAATCAGGTTTTCATCTACCGGCACAAATTTATCAGCATTAATCTTAATGATATGGTCAAGAATTGTCTCACTAAAATCTCCTGATAAGTTAAAATATGCGTGCTGGGTAAGATTGATTACTGTCTTCTTATCTGTAGTAGCTTCATAATTTACATCAAAGGAATTATCGTTGAACAAGGTATAAGTGACGGTGACATCCAGTTTACCAGGATAACCTTCTTCCATATCTTCACTGGTGTAGGTAAGTACCAGGGAAGATGAGTTTTCTCCTTCTTCAGGAGTGGCATTCCAAATCACCTTATCAAATCCTTTCTCTCCTCCATGCAGGTGATTTTCGCCATTATTCTGGGCAAGCTCATATTCCTCCCCGTCAAGAGAAAATCTTCCTTGGGCAATCCTATTTCCATAGCGCCCAATAAGAGCCCCAAAATAGGGATTGTCTTTTGTATATTGTTCAATGGAATCAAAACCTAAAACCACGTCCTCATAATTGCCTATTTTATCTGGAGCCTTAAGACTGGTAATCCTACCACCATAAGTAATAACCTTAACTTCCATTCCCCCGGCGTTTGTAAGCGTGAACATTTCTACCAATTCTCCTTCAGGAGTAGTTCCAAAATCAGATTTTTTTATCAAAACTTTCTGGTTTTCGGCAGTGTCTTCTGCCTGATTGTTTTCATCTTTTTTTTCATTTTTACATTGCACAAATATTAGTGCGAATCCCATAAGGGCAAAAGCAAAAAGACCTTTTCTAATGTTTTTCATTGTAGTAGTTGGTGTTAAAAATTACAAGCCATGCTGAAACAGATGATAATAAGCTTCATTGGCATTAATTTTATCTTTAAAATCTCTAACCGCAGTTTTATCATCTATTACAAGTAGCTCAATACCTGCAATATCAGCAAAATCTTCCAGATATTCTGTAGTTAATGCTTGAGTATAAACTGTATGGTGAGCACCTCCCGCCAGGATCCAGGCAGTGGCGGCAACGTCGAGATCTGGTTTTGCATCCCAAAGCACACGGGCTACTGGTAATTTTGGCAATTTTTGTGGTTTAACTGCTTCAACTTCGTTTACAATTAATCTAAATCTGTTGCCCATATCAACTAAAGAAGCATTTAAAGCGGGGCCTTCTGGAGAATCAAATACGAGTCTCACAGGATCTTCCTTACCTCCAATTTCTAAAGGATGAATCTCACAAGTTGGTTTTCCATCTGCAATTGAAGGGCAAATTTCCAACATATGCGAACCTAGAACATAAGATTTTTCTGGTGTAAAATGATAAGTGTAATCTTCCATAAAAGAAGTTCCAGGTTCCAAACCTACAGCCATCACTTTCATAGCACGTAATAAAGCAGCAGTTTTCCAGTCACCTTCACCTCCAAAACCATATCCATCTGCCATTAGACGTTGCACTGCAATACCAGGTAATTGTTTTAGCTTTCCAAGATTTTCAAAAGTATCAGTAAATGCTTTAAATCCCCCTTTTTCCAGGAAAGATCTTAATCCCAATTCAATTTTAGCCGCATCCACCAAAGAGCTTCTTTGGTCTCCTCCTTTTTTTAAGGCTTCTGTAAGGGTGTAGGATGATTCGTATTCTTCTAATAGTTGGTTCACATCTTCTTCGGAAACTTTTTCTATATGCTCCACTACTTCTGAAGAATCATAACCGTTAACAGACATTCCAAATCGGATTTGTGCTTCCACTTTATCCCCTTCGGTTACCGCTACTTCACGCATATTATCCCCAATCCTGGCAACTTTAAGGTTTTGCAATTCGTCCCAGCCAAGAACTACCCTTGTCCAGATTCCCAATTTCTTCTGAACACGATCTGATTTCCAATGACCAACAATAACTTTACGCTTTTTGCGCATCCTGCTCATAATAAATCCAAATTCCCTGTCTCCATGAGCGGACTGGTTTAAATTCATAAAATCCATGTCGATCTCATTCCAGGGAATTTCAGCATTAAACTGTGTATGAAGATGACAGATTGGCTTTTTAAGAATGTTTAATCCATTAATCCACATCCTTGCAGGTGAAAATGTATGCATCCAGGTAATTATTCCTACACAATTCTTTTCGGTATTCGCCTGAAGGCATAAATCCGTAATTTCTGAAGGAGTCTTAACAGTGTCTTTATGAACTATCTTCAACGGGATCTGGGAAGAACCGTTGAAACATTCAACAATTTCTTTGGAATTTTCTCTGACCTGGTTCAAAGTTTTTTCACCATATAGTTGCTGACTGCCTGTGACGAACCAGATTTCTTTATGATCAATATTTGTCATTTTTTGATATATTATAAGGTTAGTTTGTTATTTCTGACCGTAATAGGCATCTTTACCATGTTTACGTTCATAGTGTTTTTTGATTAGCGAATCTTTTAATCGTGGCGCTTCAGGATTTATCTGAAGGGTTAAATATGCCATTCTAGCTACTTCTTCAAGAACTTTGCTGTTATAAACAGCCTTTGCAGCATCCTTCCCCCATGTAAAGGGACCGTGATTGCCTAGAAGCACCATTTGCACTTCCTTGTAAGAAAGGTTTTTATTCCTGAAGCAATCCAGGATTTGTATTCCCGTATTATATTCATAATTTCCAGCGATTAGGTCATCTCGCATAGGAGGTGCGCAGGGAATATCTGCAGTAAGATGGTCTGCATGCGTAGTTCCAAAAATTGGGATGTCTTTTTGGGACTGTGCCCAGGCTACAGAATAAGTAGCATGGGTATGAGCAACACCACCAATTTCTTCCCAGTTCTTATACAAATAGGCGTGGGTTTTGGTATCTGAAGAAGGACGCATTTCTCCCTCAATAACATTGTTATCAAAATCCATAATAACAATATCTTCAGGTTTTAAATCTGCGTATGGAACACCACTTGGTTTAATAGCAAAAACTGCTTCTTTCCTATCTACAGCGCTCACGTTACCAAACGTATAAATTACAAGGTCCAGCGCATTAAGCTGCATATTTGCCTCGTAACATTCTCTTTTTAATTCTTTAAATGTGAAACTCATACCTAATCGTTAAGAGATTTTCTACCTGTTTTATTATCTACAAAAGAACTTAAATCTTTATATGCTTTCATTAAGTCTTCATATTTAGAAATCTTGGCATCTTCAGGGTTATATTCTGCTTCAAAATCACTTCCTAAAGTTTTACTTGCCTCGATCACATCTGGAAAAATTCCCGCAGCTACAGAAGCATAAATTGCTGCCCCCAAAGCCGGTGCTTCATCAGATTTTGCGACCTTTATTGGCTTTTTAAGCACGTTTGCCAAAGTCTGCATTATAAACGGTGATTTTCTCGCGACCCCGCCAATTCCAATCACACTGTTGATTTTGACCCCTTCCTGCTCAAATCTATCTACTATTTCTTTGGAACCAAAACAAATGGCGTTAACAAGTGCTTTAAAAATATGCGGAGCCCTTGTTCCAAGCGATAGGTTAGAAATGGCACTTTTCAGCTCCTGGTTGGCATCTGGGGTCCTTCGGCCATTAATCCAGTCTAAAGCTATTGGAATACTTTCTTCTAAAGGTATTTCTTCAGCTTGTTCTGAAAGTTTTTTAATGAAATCCTTCTCAATTTCAGATTTTAAATTTTCTTTTTGTTCCGAAGAAAGTACTTCAGAATTTAAAACAAGATTATCTACCGGCCATGAAAGAACGTCCTTAAACCAGGCCAGCAAATCACCAAAAGCCGATTGCCCCGCTTCCAAACCAATAAAACCCGGAATAACAGATCCATCTACCTGTCCGCAGATACCGCGTACCGTTTTATCTGCAATAACTTCTTTGGAAGAGACGATAATATCGCAAGTGGAAGTTCCCATTACCCGTACAAGAGTATGTTCGTCTATTTTTGCGCCTACTGCACCAGAGTGTGCATCAAATGTTCCTACGGCAACCACACATTCTGTAGTTAAACCTAGTTTATCTGCCCATTCTTTGCTTAGATTGCCTGCAACCTCGTCTGAAGTATAAGTTTCGGTATATAATCTCCCGCGCAACTCTCCCAGGTAAGGATCCAGCCGGTTAAGAAAATCTTCGGAAGGAAGTCCGCCCCAGCTTTCGTGCCACATCGCTTTATGTCCTGCAGCACATCTACTTCTTTTAAAACTTTCTAGATCCTGATTTTCGATAATATGGTAGGTCATTAAGTCGCAATGTTCCATCCAGGTGTATGCTGAATTTTTCACATTATCGTCCTCCCGGATGATATGCGCTATCTTCGCCCAAAACCATTCTGAAGAATAAATCCCTCCTTCATACTTAGTGAAGTTTTCACCTCCCCAGCTTTCGGCAAGTTCATTAATTTCATTTGCTTCTTCAATGGCCGTATGATCCTTCCATAAAACCATCATGGCATTCGGATTTTCTTTGAATTCTTCCTGCAAAGCCAAAGGAGTTCCATCTTCAGAAACCGGAACCGGTGAGGATCCCGTGGTGTCTATACAGATTCCTTTAATATCTGTTCCGCTTACTTTACTCTTTGCAACTACACCTTTTATTGTCTCCTCCAAACCTTCTATATGATCTAAAGGATGTTGTCGAAAACGATTGGCAGACGCATCACAAAATAGTCTTTTCTTCCATCTTGGATACTCGTAAACAGATGATGCCAGCTCCTTCCCGCTCTCTGTGTCGAGTAAAACCGCTCTTACCGAATCTGTTCCGTAATCCAATCCTATTACATATGCACTCATGGTATTTTATATTTAAAGAACTATAGAAATTATTAAACAGCAGGATCTCTAAGCTTATAAGGAAGAGATATGTGACTCTCGAAAGACTCTCATTTAAAGATTTTAACTGATAATTTCTTATATAACCTTATTCAGATTTCAGGACTATTACAGAAAAAGGAGGTATTGTAAGCTCTAATTTCCCTCTTTTTATTTTAAAATCTTTAAATTCTCCAGGGGTAATATTTTCCGTATTCTCGAATGTATTATGATCCTGTAATTTATCTGAAGTTAAGATAGTCGCAGTCATACCTTCTACATCCAGTTCTCCAAGATCTAACTCCACCTCGTTTTCCTTTTTTGAATCAATATTAACTAGTGAAATAGCAACCTTCCCATCTTTTTTTGATGCGGAAACAGAAACAGCAGGTAATGATTCTCCGTTATAAGTATAATCCGGAGATTCAAAATTTACCGGAAGCAATTGAGCATCATGATGTACAGTGTACATTTTCATCACGTGATAAGTTGGTGTTAAGATCATTTGTTCACCCTGCGTCAATGCAACTGCCTGGAGCACATTCACCGCCTGGGCAAGATTTGCCATATATACTCTTTCACTATGATTATTGAAGATGTTTAACGTGGCACCGGCAATCATTGCGTCTCTCATAGTATTTTGCTGAAAGAGAAAACCGGGATTAGTTCCTTCTTCAACTTCATACCATCCACCCCACTCATCTACAATAAGACCTACTTTATTCTCAGGATCATACTTATCCATAATAGCAGTGTGCTTGGTTATGTACTCCTCCATTTTTAAAGCTTCGGTCATGGTAGCGAAATAGTGATCTTCAGTAAATTCTGAAGCAGGACCTTTATTACTCCAGTCAATTACCGAATAGGAATGTAATGCAACCCCTTCCATTAATTCAGCCGGAATTTCTTTCATCAGCACTTCCATCCAGTGATAATCATTCCCGCTAGGTCCCGAAGCAATCCTGTACATTTCTGTATCCTTATCCCAGGAAGTTAAAAAAGTTGCATATTGCTTATAAAGATCTGCATAAAATTCAGCGTCCATATTACCTCCACATCCCCAAGGTTCATTTCCTACTCCCCAGAATTTTACATCCCAGGATTCTTCTTTTCCATTTTCTTTTCTAAGCTTAGCCATTGGGCTACCCTCATCGTGATTAACATATTGAACCCAGTTGGAGAATTCCTGAACAGTTCCACTCCCAACATTTCCGGCTAAATATGGTTCTGCCCCAAGTACTTCACAAAGGTTCAGAAAGTTATGGGTACCAAAGCTGTTATCTTCAGTAACATCTCCCCACCATTGGTTTACAATAGTTGGGCGATCTTCCTGGGGGCCAATTCCATCTCTCCAGTGGTAAGTATCTGCAAAACAACCTCCCGGCCATCTCAGGTTGGGAATTTGTAAATCTTTAAGAGCTTGAATAAGATCATCCCGTACCCCGTCTGTATTTGGAATAGGACTATCTTCTCCCACATAAAGGCCATCATATATAGAGCGACCTAAATGTTCAGAAAAATGGCCGTAGATGTGTTTACTGATAACAGGAGCATCTTTAGGATTTTTAATACTAATGGCCGTTTGAGCGTGTAGTGCGCTAATGAAAAAGAACGCTAATAAAAAAGAGTAAACGACAAAATTATTTTTTCTCATATTCCGGATTTTATAGTTAGTTTACCTGATTCAGCTTTACAGTAAATTAATAAGTGTGAATTTTACATTTCCAAATGTAATTAAACTTCTTTTAAAATAACAAATTATAATTTACATTCTTTTAACTTTTGCGTATTCAATTATCGCATTCGCCATTCGGTTAGAAATTTTTTATTAATTTCTATCCTCGTTTTTACTTTAAATTATAAATGGCAATCTTTGTCTTTTTCCAGTTAACATCTTTAAATATGATCCACAGGTACAACTCTGAAGACAAAGCATTACTCGCAGTAGATTGTATAATATTCGGTTTTGATAAAGAAGAATTAAAAATTCTTCTTATTAAAAGGGATTTTGAACCACAAAAAGGAAGATGGTCGCTTATGGGCGGTTTCTTAAAAAGAAGCGAAGATCTCGACCAGGCAGCAAGTAGGATTTTACATGAATTAACTGGGATCAATAATGTTTATATGGAACAGCTGTACAATTTCAGCAAGATAGATCGTGATCCCGTAGAAAGAACAGTTTCTGTCGCATACTACGCCCTGATTAACATCGAAGAGCATAATGAAGAGCTAACACAGCAATATTCTGCCAAATGGTTTAACATTTCTGAAGCTCCACAACTTATTTTTGACCACGACAGGATGGTCAGAAAGGCAATTAGCAGATTACGATATCGTACTTCCACAATGCCCATTGGTTTTGAACTTCTTCCGCAAAAATTTACAATGCGCCAGCTTCAAAAAATGTATGAAGCAATTTTAGGCGAGAAACTGGACAAAAGGAATTTTATTAATAAGATTAATGCTCTGGACATACTTCATAAAACAGATGAGAAGAACATGGAATCTTCTAAAAAAGGATCTTTTTTATATATGTTCGACGAGGACAAATACAAACGAAAAGCTGCCGATGGTTTTTCTTTTAAACTCTAAACTAATTCTTAGAAGTTTAGAAAAAAAATAACCCGCTTTCCAGCGGGTCATTTGATCACGAATTTAAATTTGAATTAGCCCAATTTCATTACTTTTCTAAAAGTATTATTTTTCGTTTCGACTTCAATTTCATACTCTCCGGCGGATACTTTAGAGAAATCCAGCGTCTTGGCAACAAAAGTATCTTTAGATACCATTGTTAACATCAACTCTCCGGAAGCATCATAGATACGCACTTCAGTATGGCTTCCCTCAGGGTTAGGTAAGGAAAATTTTACTTTCCTGTCATCTACTCTAAAAAGCGGCTTAAAAACAATACCTGAAGCCTTTGCTTCAATAAACAATCCCTCTTTAGATTTGGTAATCTTCTTTGTATAGATGTGAAAATCATCTTCAAAATGAAGATAATAGATCCCCTCAGGTACATCTTCAAAACTTAAATCTCTATTGTAGGACTTTCCATCCATTAATCCATCCTTAAAAAGAATAGCTCCATGAATGTCTTTTAGCGTAAGGGTAGCTCCTTTAACAGAATTCCCCACCTCCACTACAATAGACTCCTCACTTACTTTTACAGCCAATCCTTCAGCTGCAGAAACCTGTAAACTCATACAAAGTAAAAAAGTCACGACTGATAATCTAATTACATTTTTCATAATTCATAATTTTAAAGGTTAATAATCCTCATTCATTGATAATAACATAATCAAATGTACAGCCATTTATCCTATCGTAATTGTCTTAAATATGCAAAAATATGTTCTATTTTATCGTTAATAATTATTTAATATTTAATATATGTTTAAATACTATATTTTATTGCTAATTTAGCAAAGACCATCACTGTAAAACAGAATTACATTAAATTCATGAAAAAACCCTTTTATGTCAAAATTATTCAAACCTACGTACGAGAAAATAGAGCCTGCCTTTGGTAGCTCCATTTCTTATAGAACCTATAATAAGGACCATCAAAATAAAAACAATAGTTTTTGGCATTATCATCCCGAAATTGAATTGGTCTACGTTAACGGAGGAACCGGCAAGAGACAAATTGGAAGCCATATCTCTTATTACAGAAATGGAGATCTTATTCTTATTGGTCCTCACCTTCCCCACTGCGGATTCACCGATAGTCTTACAGAACACGAAGCAGAAACTGTTATTCAGATAAAACAGGATTTCCTGGGGGAAGTGTTTTTTAATATTCCCGAAATGAAAGGGATAAAAGCTCTTTTAGAACGTTCTCAGAAGGGTATAGTTTTTCACGGAGAAAATAAGAGGGGGATCGGAAAAAAAATTGAATCTCTCAAAGATCTAAATGCTTTCGACCGACTTATGGGGTTATTAGAAATATTCAAATTATTGGAGCAAGCAGAAAACTATACGATCCTTAATGCGCATGGCTTCATTTTAGAAACAGAACTACAGGATAATAACAGGATAAATATTGTTTTTAATTTTGTGAAGCAGGAATATAAGCGCTCTATAAGTCTTAACGAAATTGCAGAAAAGGTAAGTATGACAGTTCCTGGCTTCTGTAGATATTTTAAGAAAATTACCGGGAAGACCTTTACACAGTTTGTAAATGAATACCGCCTGGCACATGCGGCAAAACTTTTACATGAGAAGCAAATAAGCATTACTGATATATGTTTCGAATGTGGATTCAATAACTTCAGTCATTTTAATAAGCAGTTTAAAAAGTTTACGGGGAAATCTCCATCTGCATATAGAAACGAACTAAAATATACTGTTTCATAGAAAAGGAAAATCTTTAAAAAAGAAAACCTGTTTCAGATGAAACAGGTTTTCTATAATATTCATTAAAACAATACTTACTCACTTCCGTGCATAAAGCGTTGTTTTTCGAGTAGTTCTTCTTCAGATTCTACATGATCTTCATCAGGAACACAACAATCTACGGGACAAACTGCAGCACATTGTGGCTCCTCGTGGAAACCTTTACACTCTGTACATTTATCTGGAACTATGTAATAGATTTCATCACTTACCGGTTCTTGTGATTCTTCGGCATTTGCACCTTTGCCGTTAGGTAGCACCACATTACCCTCTAAATCTGTACCGTCAGCATATCTCCAGTCATCAGCTCCTTCATAAATTGCAGTGTTTGGGCATTCCGGTTCACACGCACCACAATTTATACACTCGTCGGTTATAACAATCGCCATAGCTTATTATATTTGTAAATTTAAATCTTACATTCATTAAGATCCCTGCAGGTTTAAGAAAAATCAATAGTTTTTCCCATGCGGAAATTTTAATTTCGCTGCAAATTTAACGTCAAAAGCATTCATAACCAAATTAGGCAATGACATTCCACGATAGAAAATCAAATTTTATAGAACTCGGAAGATTTCTTGAACAATTCACACTTACTACTGAAGAAACTTCAGAAAAGTCAGCTGAAAATGAAGAATTATATAATGAATTGAATAATAAAATTGATAATGCGGTTCACCATAACGGATGGTTTACCCGTGAGAATATAATTTCCTCAATTAACGAGTGGAGCAAAGCACTTAAGGAAGAAAATCTGGCCACCTGGCTTCACATGTACGACCTGGAACAGAAAAGGGAGCAAAAAACCGTAGCCGTGATTATGGCGGGAAATATTCCACTTGTTGGCTTTCACGATTTTTTGTGTGTCCTTATGTCGGGACACAAAGTGCTGGTAAAACAATCCAGTAACGACAAGCTGTTACTGCCGATAATTGCCAAATTTTTGATACAGCTAAATTCCGAATTCGAAAATCTTATTCGTTTCACAGAAGATCAGTTAAAAGACTTTGATGCTGTGATTGCCACGGGAAGCAATAATACCGCCCGTTATTTTGAGTATTATTTTAAAAATAAAGCGAGCATCATTAGAAAAAACAGGAATTCTGTAGCTGTTCTTACCGGTAATGAAAGTGAGCAGCAGCTAAAAAATTTAAGCCAGGATATCTTTAGATATTTTGGTTTAGGGTGCCGCAATGTTTCAAAATTATATGTACCGGAAGATTATAATTTTGAGCAATTTTATCCTGCAATGTTCGATTGGAAAGATATAATGAACCATGCAAAATATGCCAACAATTACGATTACAACAAAGCAGTATATTTAATGAGCGAATTTAAAATTCTGGACAACGGATTTTTAATTCTGAAGGAAGACGAAAGCTTCGGCTCTCCTATCGCCACTCTTTTTTACGAGCGTTATTCTTCAAAAGAAGATTTAAAATTAAAGCTCGAGGAGAATAAGGAAAAGTTGCAGTGCGTGGTTGCTGAAGGTTTTATGGAAAATGAGATCAAATTTGGCAAAACCCAACATCCCAAACTTTGGGATTATGCAGACGACGTAGATACCATGGAATTTTTATTGAAGTTGTAAGCCTATAATTACAATTTCAATAACTACTGGCACTTCAATTTTTCTCATCTTTGTTAAATAAAATCAACCATTTCACTCATGAAAAAACATAATTTTAGCGCAGGTCCATGCGTGCTGCCACAGGAAGTTTTTCAGGAAGCTTCACAGGCTATATTAGATTTTAATAATACAGGTTTATCTATTTTGGAAATTTCCCACCGCAGTGGGGCTTTTGTAAGTGTTATGGAAGAAGCCAGGCACCTGGCGCTGGAATTACTGGGATTAGAAAATCAAGGTTATAATGCAATCTTCCTTCAAGGAGGTGCCAGCATGCAGTTTTTAATGACCGCCTATAATTTACTTCAGGATAAAGCAGCTTACCTTAACACTGGCACCTGGTCCAGCAAAGCAATTAAGGAAGCAAGATTATTTGGAGAAGCAGTAGAAGTCGCTTCTTCTAAGGATAAAAACTTCAATTATATCCCGAAGGATTATAAGATTCCGCAGGATATAAATTATTTCCATTGCACAAGTAACAATACCATTTTTGGAACTCAGATGAAGGATTTTCCTTCTGTAGATGTTCCGTTGGTATGCGATATGAGTAGTGACATTTTTTCCCGCGAACTGAATTTTTCTAAGTTCGACCTTATTTATGCCGGGGCACAGAAAAACATGGGTCCGGCAGGCGCTACTCTTGTAATTGTAAAAGAAGATATCCTCGGAAAAGTAAAAAGGGAAATTCCTTCAATGATGGATTACCGGGTGCATATCGAGAAGGACAGTATGTTTAACACTCCGCCGGTCTACGCCATTTATGTCTCCCTGCTTACCCTTAGGTGGATTAAAGATAAAGGTGGAATCAAGGCTATGGAAGAACTGAACAACAAAAAAGCAGCTCTTCTTTATAATGAAATCGACCGAAATCCTCTTTTTAAAGGTTTCGCTGCTACTGAAGATCGCTCTACAATGAACCCTACCTTCAACTTAACCGATGAAAGTAAAAAAGAAAAGTTCGACAGCATGTGGAAGGACGCAAATATTAACGGTTTAAGCGGTCACCGAAGTGTTGGAGGGTATCGTGCATCCATGTACAACGCCCTTTCTTTAGAAAGTGTTCAGGTTTTGGTGGATGTGATGCAGAAGCTGGAAAAGGAAGCGTAAATTTTCTTCCGTAGTAAAACGAATAGGACGAATCTTGCCGTTTTTAATTACCTGAAGAAATTCAGCAGGTCGATAATTGGCATTTTTGGACCCTCACCATTTTTAAAAGAAAAAGATGAAAGTATTAGCAAACGACGGAATATCACAGAATGGCATTAACAAATTTGAAAAAGAAGGATTTGAAGTCATTGTAACCAAAGTAGCGCAGGGACAGCTTATAAGTTACCTTAATGAGCATCAAATTGACGTGATTTTAGTCGGCAGCGGCACACAAATAGGAAAAGAACTTATAGATGCATGCCCAAATATTAAAATTATTGGCCGTAACGGAGTTAGTTTGGACAATATTGATGTAAAATATGCCGAAAATAAAGGGCTTAAAGTGATTAATACTCCTGAAGCTTCTTCCAACGCCGTGGCAGAGCTTGTTTTTGCCCATTTGTTCAGCGGAATACGTTTTTTACACGATGCTAACAGAAATATGCCTCTGGAAGGGGATTCCCGCTTTAGAGATTTAAAAAAATCCTATGCCCCGGGACGGGAATTGCGTGATAAAACCTTAGGAATTATCGGTTTTGGAAGAATTGGCCGGGAAGTGGCAAAAATCGCCCTTGGACTGGGAATGAAGGTTATCGCCAGCGATATTAAAGTTAGAGAAACAAAAATCACCCTCGAATTCTATAATCATCAAAGTATAACAATTCCTATTAGAACAGAGCCTATCCATCAGCTTGTAAAACATTCAGATTTTATTACGCTTCATGTTCCTGCACAAAAAACACCAATTATCGGCAAGCAGGAAATAAATGCAATGAAAGATGGCGCAGGTATTATTAATGCTTCTCGTGGAGGTGTTATAGACGAAGAAGCCCTTCTGGAAGCACTGGAAAGCGGAAAACTTGCCTTTGCAGGGCTTGATACTTTTCAAAATGAACCTTCTCCGGCAATCAAGTTGCTTATGAACGAAAAAGTTTCACTTAGTCCGCATACCGGTGGTTCAACAATAGAAGCACAGGATAGGATTGGAGTAGAATTAGCAGAAAAAGTTATTGCCGCCCTCAAATAATTCATAAACCTTCTTAAGCTAATTCTATAAGTTATTGTTCATTGTTTATTGTTAAATGTGATTGTAGGATTTTTTTAACGCTCTCCCTATTTTGAAAGCTGTAAATTGAATTTTATTAAAAATTAAAAGTTATGGCATCAATATTAGATATTCTTAATACGCAACCGGGAGAAAACTTAATTAAAAAAGCGCATAAAGAGACCAATGAAAGTAAGGACGATATCACTTCAGCTTTAGTGATGGGAATGCCGTTAATCCTTGGTGCGCTAAAAAATAATTCAGAAAAAGAAAAAGGCGCTCAAGCTCTCGATAAAGCCCTGACTAACGAAAAACACAATGGTGACCTTCTGGAAAACCTTCAGAACTCAGAAACGGGAAAGATAACAGGAGAGGGAGAAAAAATCATTGGCCATGTATTGGGAGGACAAAAAGATATTATTGAGGAAACTTTGTCGAAAACCCTGGGAATGAGCAAAAACTCCATTAGCACCATACTAAAATTGGCAGCTCCGGTAATTATGAGCCTGCTTGGAAGCCAGAAGAGAAAAGATGGTGTGAAAGCCAATAGCCTTTCCGGTTTAATAGAATCACTAATGGGAGCAAGCTCAGCTCACGACTCTTCTCTTATAAATAGCCTGATTGACAAAAACAACGATGGAAATATTATTGATGATGTTACCGGTATGGTGCTTGGCGGTGGCAAAAAAGGAAAAGAAGGTGGAAGTATTCTTGGTGGGTTCACCGGCGGAAAATAATTAAGGAATAATTCTTGGACAGAAATTTTAAAATACAGTGATGAAGAACATAATTTACGTGCTCCTTCTGGGCCTTTTTATTTATAGCTGTGGGTCTTCAAAAAGGAGTATGCGACTTGCAAACGCTAAAAATGACACCGTTAGAATTGCTAACGACAGCCTTGAATATGAAATAATTATTATTGAACCCGGTTTTAATCTTTTCATTAACTCCATTGCACAACCAGAAGGCTACTATTCACAAAACTACCTGGAGAATAAAAACCGCCAACTGGTTATAGAATACAACAATCGCGTTATGCAGCCACAGCGCTTCGATCCCAATTTGTATGTCAATGAAATAAATTATGAACCCCGTATAGATTATGGTTACGAGGTAAACTATCTGCTTTACAACTATTTTGTCTATTTTAGTCGACAATATAATCAGCGGTTTTCAGTTTCTACACGTATTTAACTCACAGAAGTAGGTAAGTTTTTTTTCATTTAATATATTTGCAGCATGGAGAAACTAAAAAAGCATTGGGGCATAGATTCCAACTGGCAAATTCTTGTGATCCTGGTCGTATTTGCTGTTACGGGTTCCTCTTCTGCAAAACTTGCAGGACCTTTAGTAGAATTTCTTGGATTACACCAGCAAACTTCTCACTGGCTACTTTACTGGTCTCTTAGGATTTTACTTATTTTTCCTGTTTACCAGGTACTTCTCGTTTCTTTTGGCTGGTTATTTGGTCAGTTTCAATTTTTCTGGGCGTTTGAGAAAAAAATGCTTGCGAGATTAGGAATGGCTAAACTTCTTCGATTATAATTTGAAATCTTTTCAGAACATATTTCTGGTCCTTTCTGCTGTGCTGATTTTATTGCCATCAGCAATAAGCTTTGCACATATTTTTAGTAGTCACGGGCATCAACTATGTGATAATTATTCTGAAAGCCATTATCATGCAAAACCTGTGGATTGTGATCTTTATAAGTTTCATAAAACTCCGGGACTTCAGCTAGAATTTCTGACTTTAGAACCCGTAGAAATAAAGGTTCAGCAAAATGTCATCTTCAATTATTATCAATTTTTAAGTGATTATCAAAAGCTCCCTTTTGAACAGAGAGGGCCGCCACAGCACGTATAACTTCCAATTTTAAACCCAAAAAAATTTTTGGGTAGAATGTTATACTAATCATTTAAAATATTACATGAAAAGCAAAATTTTATTTGTGCTGCTTCTGGCAGTCACACCGTTTATATATGCCCAAAATCAATTTTCAGGAACCGTCACCGATGCCGAATCAGGAGAGCCGGTTATTAGTGCGACTGTTTATTTCCCTCAGTTAGAAAAAGGAACACTTACAGATTTTAATGGCAATTTCAGTTTTAGCAATATACCTGAAGGAACTTACAAGCTTGTAATTTCTTCAGTGGGTTACAGCTCATTTTCAAGGGAAATTAAACTTCCTTCCGAAGAAATAAGCATTACAATTCAACCTTCTGCCATAGAAATGGAAGAGGTCATCGTCTCTACACCTTTCCACCAGCTCCAAAGTGAGAACGTGATGAAAGTAGATCGCGAAAGCGTTTCAACATTGAACCGGAAAGGAGCTATTACGCTAGCCGATGGTATTTCCCAAATGCCCGGTGTAGAAAGTATCACCACCGGAATTGGGATTGGCAAACCTGTAATAAGAGGGCTCAGTTCTAACCGCGTTCTCGTTTACACCCAGGGCGTACGGCTGGAAAACCAACAATATGGGGATGAACACGGCCTTGGGATTAGCTCTAAAGGAATAGGAAGTGTAGAGGTGATAAAAGGCCCTGCTTCCCTTCTCTACGGAAGCGATGCAATTGGCGGTGTGCTCTATCTCAATCCGGAAAGGTATGCGCAGGCAAATACCACTACTGCTGAAGTTGATGGAAGTTATTTTAGCAATACCTTAGGTTATCAGGCAAGTGCAATGGCCCAAACATCTGGTGATAAATTGAAGTTTATTGCCCGCGGAAGTTATGCTGCACATAGTGATTATGAAACCGGAGACGGCACCAGAGTCACAAATACCAGATTTAATGAAACGGACTTTAAGGGAGGTTTTGGCTATCAGGATGCCCGGTATAAAGCAGATTTACGATATAATTTCAACCGATCCAATATTGGAATCCCTGAAGAGATCGGTATTCAGAATACTGAAAAAGAACCGCTTCTCCCCTACCAGGAAATAGATAATCATATTGTAAGCCTGGACAATCGCCTGTATTTGCCAAATTCGAGCCTCGACCTTAAAATTGGATATCAGTTTAATAACAGGAAGGAATTTGAAGAAGAGCATGCTCATGAAGAGGAAGAAGAACATGAAGGTGAAGAAGAACACGATGAACATGAGGAGCATGAGGAGCACGAAGAAGGTCATCCTGCTTTAGAAATGCATTTGGAATCCCTAAACTATAATTTGAAGTATAACCTGCCGAAAACAGGGAATTTTGAGACTATACTTGGTGTGCAGGGCATGCACCAGACAAATTCCAACTTTGGTGAAGAAATTTTAATTCCTGATGCAGAAATGGTAGACTTCGGAGTTTTTGGTACAGCACATTTTCATCTCGAAAGCTGGGATTTTCAGGGTGGTCTGCGGTATGACAACCGAACGATTAACAGCGAAAACTATGGGCATGAAGGAGAAGAATCTTTTATTACAGCTGTGGATCGCTCTTTTAATAGTATAAATGGTGCAATTGGAGCTAAATACCAATACCAGAGCAAATTTATTGTAAGATTAAACCTCGCCAGTGGATTCCGGGCTCCTAATTTAGCCGAACTGACTTCCAATGGGTCACATCATGGCGCAAACAGGTACGAAATTGGAAATGCGAATCTTAATAATGAGCAGAATTTCCAGGTAGACCTTTCGCTGGAATGGAGAAATGAACATTTTGAAGCTTTTGCAAATGCTTTCCACAATTCGGTAAACGATTATATCTTTATAAATCCTTCCGGAGAATTCATTGAAGATGATCTGGTTTATAATTATACGCAAGGGGATGCTACATTGTATGGCGGGGAACTAGGCTTCCACATTCATCCACACCCACTAGACTGGCTGCACCTGGAAAGCAGTTTTGAAACCGTGACAGGAAAATTGGAAAATGATGAATACCTTCCTCTTATTCCGGCCAATTCCCTTACAAATACTTTTAGAGTAGAATTCGACAGTGATCAGCAATTATCCAACAAGTACGCTTTTATAAGGCTGAAGAACGTGTTTGATCAAAACAACGTGAGTACTTTTGAAACAAGAACCGGAGGTTACGGACTTTTAGGAGCAGGATTAGGAGGAGAACTTGAATTAGGAGCTTCTTCTGTAGAAATCAACATCAGCGGGAATAATCTTTTTAATAAAGATTACATTTCCCACCTCTCCAGGTTAAAGCCCGATGGAATTTCGAATATCGGAAGAAACATCCTGGTATCTCTTCTCTGGAACATTTAAAAAAAGAAGCTGTCCTAATTCTGTTTTTATACATGAATTTAGGACAGCCTTTATTTTGATTAATCAAGAGGTATTAATCTGGTAAAATGTAACGCAACAGGTCTTTTAAAATGACCACAAGTCTGTTCTTCACTCAGTAACCTCCCTGTATGTAGACAATTACATTGCTTTAACCGAGGCTTCTGCTATAATGCCGTCTTGGGCAGAAGTCACCCCGCTGATGCCAATTGAACCTATGATCCTATCTCCTCTCATAATAGGTAAACCTCCCTCTACAGCCATTACATTCGGCAAACCGAGTAGGGCGGAATTTCCATCATTAATCATATCCTGAAAAACTTTGGTTGATCGTTTAAAGTAAACTGCGGTTTTCGCTTTTTCGAGGGCCACATCTATACTTCCCAACTGCGTTCCGTCCATTCTCCTTAAAGAAATAAGATTTCCTCCATCATCAAGGATCACAATTACTACATTCCAGTTATCCTGCTGTGCACGTTCTTGGGCAGCATCTGAAATTCTCTGAGCATCTGCTAAGGTGATGGATCCGCTTTGACAAAAGGCCTCTCCGGAAAAAAGAATAAAAAGAAAAGAGGCCAAAAGAGTAAGATTGGTTTTCATAATGCTATTTATTAACAGATAATTTATCAAAAATAGCAAAATTATCTTAAAATTAAACCAGCTATTAAATTTAAAACCCAAACGATCAATCAAATAGCTCTTTTCTTCTAATCCTTAGGTTGAACCCAAATTATTATCCTTAGTAGCTTTCGACCTCAATTACCCTTGGTTGTTCAGCTTTGCTCCAAACATGCGTGTACAGGTACATTAAGGTGAACGTAGGGATTACATCTGTTATTGGTAAAATCTCCTCAATAAATACGATAATAGAAGCCAGTTTTCCTTTCTTTCCAGGATACATTTTTCTCATTTTCTTTGCAGCATAAGGTGCCCATAATAAATCAAGAAAAGGACCTATAAACGGGATTGCAACGGTAGCCATACCTATTGCATCCTAAATAATTCCCTTAATAAATAATTTATTCTTTAAAATTTTCATTGATACTTTTTCTATGAATAAATCAAAAAAAGTGCCAGGTCCAAACTCATTTGAGATCTGAGCTAATGAGCTTCAGGAATTCATTCCTGGTTTCTATTTTTTCAAATTGACCTCTAAAGCCGGAAGTAGTTGTAGAACTATTCTGCTTTTGCACTCCTCGCATCATCATACACATGTGCTGTGCTTCAATAACCACCGCCACTCCTTTAGGTTTTAAAGTTTCGTTTAAACATTCCAGAATATCATGAGTTAAACGCTCCTGTACCTGTAATCTTCTGGCAAAAACATCAACAACCCGTGGCAGCTTACTTAGTCCAACGATTTGCCCATCAGGTATATAAGCAATGTGAGCTTTACCGAAGAATGGAAGCATATGGTGCTCGCACAAAGAATAAAGTTCTATATCCTTAACCACCACCATCTCGTTGTAGCCTTCTTTAAACATGGCTTCTTCCAGAATTGTTTTAGCATCCATTTCGTAGCCCTGCGTTAAAAACTGCATTGCTTTTGCAGCACGTTCAGGTGTTTTTACTATCCCTTCCCTTTCGGGATCTTCTCCCAACTCCTGAATAATGCTTCTGAAATTACCCTTTAGATTATCTGTGACTTCCAGGTTGTACTCTTCGAAAAGTTTGTACGCCATGAGTTTTTATTTCTTTAGTTTTTCTGAAAAATGTTCTTTCAGTTTAGTGACTTTAGGATCAATAATATATTGGCAATAAGGCTGCTGCCTGTGCTGATTATAGTAATCCTGATGTTCCTTTTCTGCAACGTAAAAGGGTGAAGCTTCAGTAACTTCAGTCACAATAGGATCATCAAAAACGGCTTCTTTTTCAAGGTTTGCAATTACTTTCTCTGCAGTCTCTTTTTGTGCTTCAGAATTATAGAAAATTGCGCTTCGGTATTGTGTTCCCACATCATTTTGTTGCCTGTTAAGGGTTGTAGGGTTATGGGTTGCGAAAAATACCAGTAATAGTTCTTCAAAAGAAATTACTTTAGGATTAAACGTGATTTCTATAGCCTCTGCGTGGCCGGTTCTTCCAGTAATAATTTCGCGGTATGCAGGATTTTTAATTTTGCCCCCGGTGAATCCTGAAACTACTTTTTCGACTCCGTCGAGTCTCTGGAAAACCGCTTCTGTACACCAAAAACATCCACCCGCAATTATAGCTTTTTCTAACTCTTCTCTTTCCATTTAAAATAAATTTTTTGTTTAGCTAATTTAGCTTTATAATAAACAAAATACTATGCATTTAACTATAAATTATGTCTTTCTTACTTCTCTTTTATAATAGACAAAACCCATTCCACAGTTCATTTTTTGCCATCTTTTTGAAAATCTATGACAATCAGGAGTAATAGAATATATTATTCTAATCTCAAATGTTGCCAATTCTTTACTATTTGGGTACTTTTCCAACTTTAACAGTAAAAAATGATTTCAGCAAATAACATCCATAAATATTACGGAGATCTTCATGTTCTAAAAGGAGTTGACCTGCATATTAAAAAAGGGGAAATTGTCTCTATTGTTGGTGCTTCCGGAGCCGGGAAGACCACGCTTTTACAAATCCTGGGGACTTTGGAAAGACCTGAAAAAGGCAAGGCATCAGAATTGGCAATTAATGATATTCAAATTGATAAATTGTCTTCAAAAGAACTTTCAAAATTTCGGAATAAGCACGTAGGTTTTATTTTTCAGTTTCACCAGCTGTTACCGGAATTCACTGCTCTGGAGAATATTTGTATCCCGGCTTATATTCAGAATAAATCGAAAGCAGAAGCCGAAAAAAGGGCAAAGGAACTGCTTAAATTTTTAGGTCTTGAGCACCGGGCCAGTCATAAGCCCGGAGAATTGAGTGGTGGAGAACAACAACGTATTGCTGTTGCCCGGGCCTTAATAAATAATCCTGCGGTGATTTTTGCAGATGAACCTTCGGGAAACCTGGACAGTGAATCTGCCGAGAACCTTCACAAATTGTTCTTTAGACTAAGAGACGAATTTGATCAGACTTTTGTAATTGTCACTCATAATGGAGAACTTGCCGATATGGCAGACCGAAAATTATCTATGGTCGACGGCGAAATTGTATAATCTGAAAGTAATTATTCCCATTGAAAAAAAGCGAGTTAAAGTCTTTCCTTGATTTTAAGGCTGAACAATATAATACCCCGGAATTTATTGCAACCGATCCGGTTCAGATTCCGCACCAGTTTTCTAAACAAGAGGATATTGAAATTGCCGGTTTTTTGACTGCAACCATAGCCTGGGGTAACCGGAAGAGTATCCTAAACAATGCCAACCGGTTAATGGACCTTCTGGAAAGGAGTCCGCATGATTTTGTCATAAATCATTCTGAAGATGACCTCAAAAAAATGGCAAATTTCGTCCATCGCACGTTTAACGGTTTGGATTTAGAATACTTTATAAAAGCACTTCAGAATATCTACTTAAGGCATTCGGGAATAGAAAAAATCTTTAGCAAATATGCTGAAACAGATAACCTTCAGCCTGCAATTCATCACTTCAAGAAAATCTTTTTTGAACTTCCTCATCTGTCAAGAACTGAAAAACACGTGAGTGATCCCTTAAAGAATTCCGCAGCAAAAAGGATTAATATGTATTTAAGATGGATGGTGAGAAAAGACAATTGCGGAGTAGATTTTGGGTTGTGGGATACTTTAAAACCTTCCCAACTGTCCTGCCCTTTGGATGTTCACTCGGGTAATGTTGCCCGTAAACTGAATCTGCTCAAGAGGAAACAAAACGATGCAAAAGCACTTCAGGAACTCGATACCGTCTTAAGAACCTTAGATCCAAACGATCCGGTAAAATATGATTTTGCCCTTTTTGGTCTTGGGGTATTCGAAAAATTGAATTAACACATTTTTAAGAATTTTTACTATATTAGCATATGATACGCACCTCTAATTTTCTGATTGCATGATTCATCCTCCTGTTCCTGTGAATGAGGAAGAGCGCCTTACAGCTCTTTACGCACTAAACATCTTAAATACCGATCCTGAGGAAGAATTCGATAATATTACCGAACTGGCTTCTTATATTAGCGGTATGCCTATTTCTTTAATTACCCTTGTTGATGAAACGAGACAATGGTTTAAATCTAAAATAGGAACAAATATTTGTGATACAGACAGAGATGTTTCTTTTTGTGGTCATGCAATCATGGAGCCTCAAAATTTTATGGAGGTAGAAGATTCCCATAAAGATATACGTTTTCATGATAATCCTTTAGCAAATGGTAGAGAAAAGGCTATTAGATATTATGGGGGAATGACGTTGGTAAACAGCGCCGGAGTGCCATTGGGCACCCTCTGCGTTATAGATACTAAACCTAACAAATTAAATGAGAATCAAATAAAAGCATTAAAAGCACTGGCAAAGCAGGTAGAAATCCTTATTGAGGCCAGGCATAAAAATTTCCTTCTCGAAAAAGCCCGACAGGATTTAGATGATCACAATGTTCTTTTAAAAGATTTTGCAGGAGTAGTCTCGCACGACATGAAGATGCCGCTAGCCAACATGGTACTTACCGCAGATGTAATTAAAAAAAAGTATGGTGACCTTATTGGGGAAGAAGGGGTGAAATATCTCAATCAACTTAAAAAATCGGGACTAAACCTAAGCGATTATATAACAGGTGTTCTCAATTATTACGAAAGTGAAAAGCTGGCTAAAGTAGAAATTGAGGAAATTGATTTACATAATCTTCTGGAGGATATCATTGATCTTTTAGGAATAGAAGAAGATTGTGAGATAAATTTCCCGAAGAAAAATGTTAATATCAGAGTAAACAGATCGGCTCTGGAGCAAATACTTTTAAACCTGATAAGCAACAGCCTTAAGTATAACGATAAGGAAAAAATCGTGATCAATTTAGGTTTTAAAGAAGTCCCAGATTACTACGTTTTTACTGTAGAAGATAACGGAATAGGCGTGAAACAGGAGGAACAGGAACTTATTTTTAAACTATTTTCCACCCTCTCCATAACAGATAGGAAAGGTAATAATGGACATGGGATAGGTCTTTCTACTGTTAAAAAATTGGTAACAAACCTCGGGGGCACTGTTAAAATCGAGTCAGAATTAAAAAAAGGCACTAAATTTACTTTTACAATATTAGCAACTTAACTTCTTAACCCCCAAAATTTTGTTTTACAGTTGCGAGTATAAACAGCAGGCAAAAATCGGGGCATGAATTTTAAAACTTCTACAACTAAGAATAATAACCGCCGGTCTTCTCTAGCGGAATATAAATTCGTAAAACGAGAGGTGGATAAAGATTATGAGGAATTAACTTTTCTCGCTTCACAAGTATGTAAGGTTCCTATTGCTCAAATAGGAATTATTGGTAAAAAATCGATCTGGTTTAAATCTATTTTTGGAGCCTCTATAGCTGAAATACCTCATGAAACAGATCTTTTAGAAAGAACGCTTCGCAAACCTTACGAAATTTCTGTATTCCACAAGAAGGATGCTCCCGATGCTTTTGAAGAATTAAATAAACTTTATCAAAAAGATTTTCAGTTTTACGCCGGAATTCCTCTTTTTAACCCTAAGGGTGATGTTATTGCAGTTTTTAATATTCTGGATACTGAGCCTCATGATTTTTCTCAAACCGAACAACGTTCTTTAGAAGCAATTGCAAATCAAACACTTAATCTTTTTGAGTTCAGAAAACAAAATAACAAGCTTTACCAGGTTCAGAAAAAGCTGAAGCTGAAGTATCAGGAGCTGGAAAAATTTACAAGCGTGGTTTCCCATGATATTAAATCCCCCCTGGCTAATATTATCTCCCTTTCTGAACTTTTAAAAGACGAAAATGAAGGAAAATTCGATGAGGATACTTCACAATACTTGCAGTACCTGGTAGAATCTTCTTATTCTCTTCGTAATTACGTAGATGGAATCCTGGGTTATTATCGAAGTGACCATATTAGCGAGAAAGATTATGTAAATGTCGACCTTGGCGATCTTCTCAAAAAAGTTTCTGATCTCTATCAGGTTTCCGAAAATATTGAAATTACATATCCTGAAGATGTTACGCTGCACAACGTCAACAAATCTGCTTTAACTCAGGTTTTTATGAACCTTATAAGCAATGCATTAAAATACAACGATAAAGAAGTTCGCCGAATTGATATAGGTTTTGACGAGACCAATGACTTTTATTTATTTGCAGTTAAAGACAACGGTAAAGGAATTTCTAAATCAGACCTGGAAAAAATTTTCGATCTTTTTACCACCCTGGATGAAAATGACAGGGATGGGAATCCCGGCACCGGAATTGGCCTCGCCACGGTAAAAAAACTTGTGGAGAATATGCATGGGAAAATTGAGGTCCAGTCTGTTCCTGGAGATGGCAGTAAATTTTCATTTAAGATCAGGCGTACTTAGGTTAGAATAGTTTTCATTTCCTATATTTGAAAAATATTCAAGCCGAGCATGTATTTTAAATACCCGGAACTTCTTTTTGCCCTTTTCTTGCTCATTATTCCAATTATTGTTCACCTTTTTCAATTACGGAAATTTCAGAAGGAGGAATTTACAAACGTAAAGTTTCTGAAAAAAATTTCCAGACAAACCCGAAAGAGTTCCAAAGTGAAAAAGTGGTTGGTCCTTTGTTCGAGGTTACTCGCCCTGGGATTTTTGATTTTTGCTTTTGCGCAACCTTACCTCCCCGCCTCTACTAAAGCTTTTAGATCGAAAAACACGCTTATTTACCTGGATAATTCTTTTAGCATGCAGGCTACAGGCCAAAAAGGTCAATTATTACCGGCTGCTATTCAAAGTGTACTTGAAAGCTTACCTGAAGAGGAAACTCTTAATTTGCTTACTAATGATGAAGATTATTTTAATATCGAAACAGCAGAAAGTCAGAGAATTTTACAGGATTTAAATTACACTGCTACTCCGCTGGATTTTGAAAACCTCAAGTTAAGAGCTGAAAGATTTTTTCAGGAAAATCCGGCAGACGATCAGGAGTTGGTTGTAATTTCAGATTTTCAGCAAAATTCCGAATTTCCTGTAAAGCCTGATGCCGAAAACTTCAATTTTCGACTTCTCCCCTACCAGCCTGTAAATATTACGAATATCAGCCTCGATTCCGCTTTTATTGCTGAAAGAGACAGAGAAAATATCATCCTGAAGGTGCAATTAAGTACTTCTTCAACCAATGAAGATCAGATTCCCGTCGCTATTATGGCAGGAGGCGAACTCATAGGGAAATCCTCAGTGGCCTTTAGCGAAAATAACCAGGCTGAAGTAACTTTTAGTCTTTCCAATGACTCTATAAGTGACGGAAAAATAGAAATTGAAGATAACGGACTCCAATACGACAACGAACTGTTCTTTAGCATACCGAAAATTGCCAAAATTAAGGCTGCTCTTATTTCTAAAGATTCCGATTCATTTTTGAAAAGAATTTATACCGAACCCGAATTTGATCTTGCAGTTTTTCCATTTTCCGGAGTAGATTACAATCAGCTTTCGAGCTCACGACTCATTATTTTGGATGAATTGAAGGAAATTAGCCCTTCATTATCCACTATTCTTCAAAAGAGAATGGAGGAAGGGGCAATTGTGGTTCTTATCCCTTCAGTTGATGCAGAAATTGCCTCTTACAATACATTTTTACAAAATTCCGGAGCACCAGCTTTTGAAGCTTTCCAAAGTGAAGAGCGAAAAATTACAAATATCCGCTTTGATCATCCCCTATACACTTCAGTTTTTGAAGAACAGGTAGAGAATTTTGAATATCCTTCAGTACAATCCTATTTTACATTAAATCGGCCTGGATCGCCAGTTCTAGAATATCAGGATAATGCACCGTTTCTCACGCAAAGTGACCAGTTGTTTTTATTTACTTCAGCATCAGGTGCAAAAAATGGCAATTTTCAGCAGTCACCTTTAGTCGTTCCCACGTTTTACAATATGGGCAGGATGGCGCTACAGGCAAGGCAAATCTATTACGAAATTGGTAAAAATAACCTAATTGATATTCCGGTTACTTCAGAAAATGATGAAGTTGTTCATCTTACTTCAGAAGAAGACAATTTTATTCCGCAGCAACAAGCTTTTTCAGAAAAAATTAGAATAAACACCTCTGAACTACCTGCTGTGGCTGGAAATTACCAAATTAATTACAGAAATAATATAATTGAGAACGTAAGTTATAACTACAGCCGCCACGAAAGTAATCTGAATTATATTAATCCTGAAGATTTCGAAAATGTCGAAATTTACGACAACATCAATAACTATTTTGAAAATACAAATGCAGTAAGGCAAATAACTGCGCTTTGGAAATGGTTTGTTATTTTTGCATTAATCTTTCTAATCGTGGAAATGCTCCTGTTAAAATACCTTAAATGAAGCTACTTATAAAATCGGCCACAGTCATCGATAAAGAATCGGATTTTAATAATAAAAAGGTTGATATTCTTATCCAGGATGGTATCATTAAAAAAATTGGTGCTTCTCTAAAAGAAAAGGCAGAGAAGGAAATCTCTAAAGAAAATCTGCACGTTTCCAGAGGCTGGTTTGACAGTAGTGTAAGTTTTGGGGAACCGGGATTTGAGGAGCGCGAAACTATCGCGAACGGACTTGATACCGCAGGAAAAAGCGGATTTACCACAGTTTGCGTGAACCCCAGTACTTCTCCAGTCATTGACCATAACAGCGCGGTAAATTCTTTGATATCAAAAGCTGCCAACCACCCGGTAACATTGGTTCCTACAGGCGCTTTAACCGTAAAAAGTGAAGGATTAGACCTAGCAGAGCTTTATGATATGAAACAGGCCGGAGCAGCTTCTTTTGGAGATTACAAAAGTGCGGTTAGAAATCCGAATCTTTTAAAAATTGCCCTGCAATACGCACAAAATTTTGATGCGCTGGTGCAGTCTTTTCCGCAGGAAAACAAAATAGCCGGGAGCGGACAGGTAAATGAACATCACCACAGCACTTCTCTAGGGCTAAAAGGAATTCCAAATCTTGCTGAAGAACTCCAGATTACTAGGGATTTGTATATCCTTGAATACACCGGTGGGAAACTTCATATTCCCACAATTTCCACAGAAAAGTCGGTTAAGCTAATCAAAGACGCCAAAAAGAAGGGACTGGATGTAACCTGTAGTGTCGCTATTCACAACCTGATTTTTACAGACGAACTACTAAAAGAATTCGATACCAGCTCGAAAGTGCTGCCTCCTTTGAGAACTTCAAAAGATATAAAAGCACTGATAAAAGGCCTTAAAGACGGTACGATAGATATGGTTACGAGCGATCATCAACCCATAGATATTGAACATAAAAAAGTAGAGTTTGAAAATGCTTCTTATGGGACCATTGGACTTGAATCTGCTTATGGAGCGCTAATGAATATTTTTTCTGCAGAAGAAGCTATTTCGCTCCTTACTTCAGGAAAAAACAGGTTCAACATAAACGAATCCGGAATTAAAGAAGGAGAAAGAGTAGATCTTAGCTTATTTACTACTGAAGATAAATACAACTTCTCTAAAGAAGACATTTTTTCCACTTCCCAAAACAGCATTTTTATTGGAAATCAATTAAAAGGAAAAGCCTACGGTGTTATTTCAAAAAATGGTCTAATTACCTACTGAATTTTAAATATGAAAGAAGGAAAAATAGCAGCAATTACAGCCTATATTACTATTATAGGAACCGTAGTTGCCTACTTTATGAATCTTGACAAGAAAGATCCTGTGGCAAGTTTCCATATCAGGCAGGCACTTGGTACACATTTATTATTTTATCTAATGGGAGTATTAGCTTCTATGTTTACAGGATATATGATCCCGACAGCTTTTTACATTTTCGTGCTCGTTCTCTGGGCTTACGGTCTAATAATTGCAATAAAGGGTGAACAAAAAGAAATTCCTCTTGTTGGTAATTTCTTTCAAACAATTTTTAAAAGTATTACTTAATGACGACTGCAGATTTATCCTTACATCATCTTATAAAATCTTCTACAAAGACTGAAAATGCTCCGTTGGCAATCATGCTCCATGGCTATGGAAGCAATGAAAATGACTTGTTTTCTTTTGCCGGGGAACTTCCCGAAGAACTATTTGTAATTTCTGTGCGCGCTCCACACCCAATGCAACCTTCCGGAAACGCATGGTTCGCTATCCATTGGAATAATACTGACGGAAAATTCAGCGATGAAAATCAGGCACGGGAATCCAGGGAAACGATCTCCCGTTTTATAGATGAAGCTGTGGCTGCTTATCCCGTAGATCCTGAAAACGTTACCCTTATAGGTTTTAGCCAGGGAAGTATTTTAAGTTATGCTGCAAGCCTGTCTTATCCTGAAAAAGTGAAAAACGTGATTGCTTTAAGTGGATATGTTAATGAAGACCTTATGAAAGAAGGTTACGAAAAAAATGATTTTTCTCATTTATCATTCTACTGTTCCCATGGTACACAGGATCAGGTTCTCCCTGTGCAATGGGCGAGAAGAACAAAGCCTTTTCTCGATAGTCTAAAAATCGAAAATGTATATTCTGAATTTCCTGTTGGTCACGGTGTGGCTCCGCAGAACTTTTTTGAATTACAGGAGTGGCTAAAAAAGAGGATTTAGTCCAGTGGATATAAAAATGATTTTTCCGGAACAAGAGAAACTTCACCATCTTCTTCTACAGAGTAGCTGAAGAAAACTTCTCCCCAGTAAGTACCGTCGGTAAAGTCTGCCAACACCCATTTGTGATTAACAATTTTTATTTTATTAATCCTCATATTCCCTTCCATTCCTGCAAATGGAACGAACGGATTATCCTGGGATGCACTGTTTCCACTAATTAGTTTATCCTGAATTTTTAGTTTTACATCTTCAGGTGAAATTCCCCGTTCTTCAAAGTAATTAAACGCGTCCTCGTTTCGATCAATCGAAAAATAATCAGTTTCAGTACCTGACATTTTCAGCGAGTCCAGCTCTCCTTGTACCTCAGCAATTTGATTTTCAAGACCAGCTATACTTTCGTCCCGCGCATCGAGAATTTTTTTATCATTTACATAAATAAATATGGTAAACAAGAGCGTGAAAATGAATAAATACATCAATATTTTACTCCGCATGCTAAATTTCTATTTTAAGATTATCATAAGCCAGGTGAACGTTCTCAGGAAGTTCCTTTTCAACCTCGTCATGAAAACCCAGCAGATGGCTAATATGCGTTAAATAGGCTGTTTCCGGTTTCACCCTTTCAATAAATTCCAGGGCTTCTTCAAGATTAAAATGAGAATGGTGTGGTTCCCTGCGCAGCGCATTTACCACCATAACCTTCACATCCCGAAGCTTTTCTACCTCTTCATCTTCAATAGACTTTAGATCTGTTAAGTATGCAAAATCTTCAAACCTGAACCCAAAAACCTGAAGCCGGTTATGCCTAAAGTCAATGGGAGTTATAGTCAATCCTTCAAAAATGAAAGGCTTATTTTCTATTTCAAATTCTGTAACTCCCGGAGCTCCGGGATATTTATTTTCTGAAGCAAATATATAATCGAAGCGGCTACGTAATGCCTTCAGTACGCGTTTGTGAGCAAAAATAGGGATGTCACCCTGCCTAAAAAAAAAGGGACGAATATCATCGAGGCCGGCCGTATGGTCATTATGCTCATGGGTATAAATAATCGCATCCAGCTTTTTTACGTGATTGGCCAGCATCTGGGACCTGAAATCAGGTCCGCAATCTACAAGCAGATTATAACCTGCCCATTCCACCAAAACCGAAACCCTGAGACGTGTGTCTCTTGGATTTTGGCTTAAACAAACGGGATGGTCACTACCTATAATTGGGATACCCTGTGATGTTCCTGTGCCTAAAAATGTTACCTTCAAGAAGTGTTTATTTTATCACAAAAATATTTAGATATACAATTATCTGAATACTATGTGGTTAAAGTTAAAAATGTTTTACACACGACCCCTTTCGGAGTCTATTTGTTATACACGTTATTTTATCCCTATCTTTGAATCACAATACTATTTTTATGTCTACTACTCATAAAATTGTTCTAATTAAAAAATATGCTAAGGATAAAGAAGGTTATCTAAAGCTTAGAACTACAAAGGATAGAAAACCTACCTACACTCCTTTAGGATTTAAGGTGCAAGTTAGTAATTGGAATGCTGACAAACAATATGTCAAGAGTAAAGAACCTAATTCAGATAGAATAAATGAGAAAATTCAGGAAGTAAAAGCTGAAGCTCAATACAATACTGTCAAGAAAAAGAAAGAAGTAAAAGGTAAGTCTTTTGTCAGATATGCTAAAAAGGTCATTCAAGTAATTTCACAGGAAGGAACTAAAAGAAGTAGAAATAATGGTTTGAACAAGCTTAGAGACTTTTTAAAAATTAAAGATAAAGATGACATAGCTTTTGAAGACATAGATACCTTCTTTGTTAAAGAGTACTATGGATATCTATTAGAAAATGTAGCAAACTCTTCTGCTAATGAATACCTCACAGTCTTCAAGTACTTCTTAACTCATGCAGATGCACATGGATATCATTCCTACACTATAAGCCCTTTCAGAGGACTCAAAAAGAAAAAGGAGAAGAGAAGTTTACCAGTCCTAAAATATTATGAGGTAGAAAAGTTTTTTGGCTATAAACCTGAGAAGGAAGACTTTTATCTAGTACAGCAAGCATTTGGATTCATGATGTATGCTAGTGGCATGAGAGTCTCTGATTTCGTCACTCTTAAGTGGAAAAATTTTAAAGAAATTAATGGTAACTACTATGTAGAGTTTAATATGAATAAAACCAAAACCTTGATGAAGACTAAACTCACCTTGGATGCTCTACAGTTTCTTATTCCTTTTATGGAATTATATGATAAAAGTGCTGTAAATTCCTTTCGAATTTTTGAAAAGAAGCAGAAAAACATGAGGAAAAAATTAAAAGAAGCTATTGATGAGGAAAGTCAGATTGAGCTTAGGAGCTTTAGTGAATTTAAGTATGATATTTTTGCTGATTTAATGGATAAGTGGCATACGTTAGTTGAGCAGGAAAGTAAGAAGGAAGAAAGAAAGATTACTTTACAGCAGCTTATAGAAGGAATGAAAAGAGATTTAATATTTAATGAGGATATTCTTCTGAGTATTCTAGGTAATCAAATAATTGAATTTAAAGATAAATATCCTGAAGATACTGTTCATCCAATGCTTAGAGATGGTCAATCTTATAGTGAAGCTCAAAATGCAAAACAACATTTCAACTACAGACTAAGAATAATGGGAAAGGAATGTGATATTAAAACTCCTGTGACTAATCATCAAGCTCGTCATGTGTTTGCTCAAAGGTTATTTGAAGCAGGTGCAAATTTTCACCATGTCAGTCTTGCTCTTGGTCACTCCTCTTTAGAAATTACTGAACACTACAGGGAGAAGCTTGTGACAGATGATGCTATGGATGTTGTAGAGGAGTTTAGCAGGATTATGACAAAGACGATCTGAGAGTACTAAGATAAAGAATGTTCAGAAGGATCAAGTAAGTAGGTCACTGACTAAAGAAAATCCATTTTAAAGCATGTAATAGGCTGATATGATGTTATAAAGGGTTGGTTTAGAGAAAATTTATAAGTCTACTTTTATGAATAATTTTGAAATTTATATTTTAGAAGTCATAGACCTGAAGAAGAAAAAGCAGTATGATTTGGCATGGAGAAAAGCTAATGAGTATATGCTAAAACTTGTTCAAGAAGGTCATGAAATGTGGTACATGCTCTACCACCAAATGGCAGATATCTTAGCAAGAGAAAAGAAATGGTATGAAGCATTGAAGCAAATGACCTATACCTTCCATTATTTAGGTAAAGTAGGTGGAATAACTCACCAAAGGTTTATTGAGAAGTTATTGAAGAAGGTAGATAAAAGCTCCTACTTTGATGAATTTGTGAAGATATCCATAGACCCTGAATTAGATATAGAAACTAAAATAAGTCTCACTACTGAATTCAGGAGTCTATCTGCTTAGACACTCATGCATAAGTCATCTATCTCTTCCTGCTGTGCACCTAAGTAGGTTCTTATAGTAGCTACATCTTTATGACCAAATGCTTGGAAGAGCTTCAGAAGAGCTTTGTCTATTTTTCTATCGTGAGCCCCTCGCTATCCTACCAAACGTTTTTCTAAGGCTGTGTGAGGATATCCTCTCTCCCTTAAAGTACTGGTTCACGACAGTAAAAGAAATTAAAATAATATTTCAACAAAAATTACTAATATTCAGTTATTGCTATAAACTAAACCCGCCAGATATGAAAAAATTGGGTTTACTTGGATTCCTCTCCTCTTGAAAAATCCAATCCACCCCAAAGGTTAAAAACGTAGGATTCTTTAATGTTCTAGAAATGTTATTTTCTTCAATTTGAATTGAAGAATCAATATTTTGTCTAATCCTTTCTTTCGCTTCATTAGATATATTTGGGTCATCATAAATTTTCTGTAGATAAGGTTCTAGAAGCTTTTTGTTAGTTTTTCCAGGCTTCTCAATATAATTTTTTGCCAATAAATTAATTGAACCACCGATATTATAGGTAGGATTTTTTATATATGAGTATTTTTGTACACCTGAATATGGTATTAGCATTATTTTGGGAAAATATTTCCAATGGTAATCAAACAATAGAGGTAACGAGATTGAAGAATAATATGTTTGGACATTGTTTTTATAATCTCCAAATGCACCTTGAAAACTTTTCGAAGAAACTATAAACTCACCCGCATTCTCTATGTCACTGGAATTAATAAATGATCTTTTTAAGGATTCTTTATTATAAGTCACAAAATCAACACCTGCATTAAGTTGGGGATAAAGAATCATGTTTTTTCGATGCCAGTTAAAAAGGTAGTAACCGATTCCACCTTCCAGTGCACCTGTAATTGGATGTTCTATAGAACTTTTAAAACTGATAGGATTTAGAACTTTTAATCTTTTATACCCGACAGTTAAATCGAATTTATATGTCCATAGATCGTTTGTTCTGTATACATCATTTTCAACATCAAAAAATTTATTTGTGGAATGCACAAAACTATATCCTACTTGAATTCCATTCTTTTCTTCAAAGTTTACATCATTTAATTTTAAAAATTTATCAGTTTCAGTTAAACCAAATTTAATAAAGTGACCGTTTATTTTTTCAGCGGTGATTTCCCCTGTCACTTTACCTTTATACCTTAATTGCGTGGAATCTATTAAAAACTCAATTGTTGCTCCAGAGGTATTCAAATTAAAATTTGTACTAGTAGCATTATAGAAATTTGCATAGGTGAATTCTGCGCTATTGGTTAGCTGACCAAAAGAAAAGTTGATCGAAAAAATAAACAACGGCAGTAATATTGATTTTTTCATAGGTATACATTTTTATTACAGAATGGTTTAATCACTTTGAAATTAATCTAATTTTTTAGGAAGATAAAACAAAATTACATTAAAAATCATCTGTAGAATTCTCAAAAACAGCATTTTGCATAAAAATACCCATTTTTAGGTATTCATTTTTCTTCTTTATTTTTTAGGAGAGACTTATCAGTTCAATGGAATTAAACCTTAAAAAGAAAGAAGCTTCTCATTTTTTTAATTCAAATTGTTATTTTTAAGAAAGCAGGGAGATACCACTTTTTCTGTTCCTGCACCTGTATCTTAATGGGATGGTTATTCTTTTTTACGAACGTAATTAATTTGAGAGATAGCTTATGTCAAGAAACTATAGAAGGGATTAAAACAAGGTGGTTCGAACTTCTTTCAAAATATTGGGTGAGTTTTTATCTATACTTTTTTTTCTGGAGTAAAAATCCTTTGTTACTGGATATGCTGAAAATTTATCATTCGTGTAGCCCTCCTTTATTATTTCTTTTACATCCTTATCAGATAAATCATTACTTATCCATTGCTTTAAATACTCGTCATCTAAAACAAAAGGCATCCTTTTAGCTTCATTGTGTATTTCACTGAAAAAAGCATCAGCTTCAGTTGTCAGTAAAGTTGTATAGTAACTCATTCTCCCATCACTC
Organism: Autumnicola psychrophila; assembly: GCF_031846645.1. Classification (NCBI taxonomy): domain Bacteria; kingdom Pseudomonadati; phylum Bacteroidota; class Flavobacteriia; order Flavobacteriales; family Flavobacteriaceae; genus Autumnicola; species Autumnicola psychrophila. Next base: position 41,723 of record NZ_JAVRHN010000003.1, on the reverse strand, counting down.
GAATATAGCCCAGCAAAACAGAATAATTTCCTTCCATCCTGCTCAGTTGCATCAGGAATATAGCAGAAATAGGCTTGTTTACTACCATCTGGATGAGCATGTGGCTCAAAAAATCCATCACAATAAATCAAACAGCGTTCATGGATGTGGTTTTTATAGGTAGTAGTTTTGAAGATGTCCTCACTCCTGGCGTTAAGTGTATTGTACTTAAAGTTACTGTAGAATTTTTCAGGATCATTTAATTGGTACTTTGGAATTAAACCCCAATTAGCAGGATAAATATGTGTGCTTTCGTTCTGTGGAATTATGTACATGTAATCATGAGTAAAACCGTTCTGATAATAGTAAGGTTCATAGACATCAACATCTATGAATGGAATACGTAAATGTTGCTCTATTACTTCAGGTCGTTTGGTTAATGCAGTATGGTAGCACATAAGCTTATTTTCCTTAAATATATAACATAATCTCTTCTTGAAAAAAAGGAATATTTCCATATTTTTGGAAAAAATGCTATGATGATATACAACCCACCTCTGCTGTTAAGAAGTCAAGACGATATGTTTGCCCAAAATAGAATAAAGAATACCCTATTGGGCTTCAATTGGGACTTTATTTATACTGGAAAATACATTGATAAGCAAAAAACCCAAATAGAATTATCAGTGAGCACCTGGGTAATAGATCATGACGAAAACCTTTACATGCGTTGTTGTACCTATTCTGGCAATAGGAGCACTTGGAAGCAAGTAATAAAGGATCAACTATATAAAATGATGGGAGAAATAGATATTGAAGTAAATTTGATTAAATCAGAAACCAGATATTTTATGATTACCCAAGAGAAATATATCAAGCCTGAAGCCTGAACTCTATGAAAAGAAGCTCTTCGACTTAAAACATTACCTAGGTAAGAAGGAATAGTCACAACCTCTGATAATTTAAAGGGAATTATTTTTTCTTGCCTAATTGTTTTTAGAATCTTAAATCCATAAAACAGGTCAACAAAAATTGTAATATAAATGCGAATATAATGTATAAATTAAAGGTGAAACTATGGCAAAATCCATGAAAACCGACTCATAATAATTGGATGAACTTAAATAAAAAATACGGTTATATTGACCCCTATAAAAACTCCTAGATGGAAGAAGTTACTTGGCTTGATGTAATTAAAATTATGATACCTGTACTTGCTGTAATTCTTGCAGGTATTTTTGCTTTGTTTAATCTTAGACACAGCATTCAACTCCAGGCAAAAAATAAATGGAAGGAAGATTTCAGAAACCATATGGCAGAATATATCGAATCGTATATCAAGCTCACTTATTTAACTATAGAATGGAAAGAACTTTTTGCCAATAAAAAATCGACAGATGAAATAAGAAGTAAAATACAGGCTGTCACGAGTGAACTAATTTCAAGATTTAGCAAGGTAGAGTTAATGTTAGACGAAGATGAAAATTCAAAGGAACTTCTGAAATTAGTTTTTGAATATGACATGGAACTCTCTAGACTGCAAAAGGGAGAAACTATAGAATTAGATTTAGAAGCAGCGATTAGGAGAATATCACAAACAGCAAAAAAAATATATCACTCTAAATAGTTATAGATTCATATAAATATCATCAAGCTCTTCCTGCCTTATTCCTAAATATTTTCTTGTAATGGATACGGAGGTGTGATTAAATAACTCTGAAAGATACATAAGAGCTTTCTCAGACTGTTGGTTATTATCCCATACTCTTCTTCCAAAAGTTTTTCTAAGGCTGTGTGAGGTGATGTTAGAACCTTTAAAATGCTTCTTCATTAGTCTGTTTACATGCTGAATAGAATAGACTGTACCTTTTCTACTTCTAAAGGCATGGAACTCTTCATTCTCCTTAGAGAAGTAAGTGACAGCAGCCTTTATATTATCGTTTGTCTTGAGGTTTCTTTTTTTACCTGTCTTACCTTCTGTGATAGTGATGGTATCATTCCTTAATTGTCTAAAAGAAAGGTCTAACAAATCACTAACCCTCAGTCCTAAGTTAATACCTGCTATAATGAGTAAACCAAAAGTAGGATTCTCACCACTCCTGATTAACTTCATCCCTACTCCTTGTGCTTTGTCAAAATCTATGTATGTACTTCCTGTCATGATATATGGTTTTTATGTTGATTTACATCAAATATAATATATTTCTGAACATTAGGGAATAAAAATTTATATTAGTTACCTATAAACCCTCGCAATGTTCATTTATCCCATTTCTGAACATTGTAAAGAAGCTCTACATTAAATTACTTTGTTACTGAGGGTGTTCTATTACCTTAGACTGTTGTAGGTTTAGGGTTTTTTTGTGGATTCTCAGGATTTTCTGAGTGGTTTTGAACAATAAAAATAATTGGAGGAGTTTGGTCAAGGGGTGAAAAACGTGGAAAATACCCCATCAATGTTCATTGTTGTTTTCTCTTATCCCTTGCTATACTGGCTCTCAGTAAAGCTTTAGGTATGTTTCGGTATATTACTTCGGATAAATTAGAAGGCTTACTCAGGGTCTCCTATGAACTCAGAAGAACCTATTTGGATCTCTAAAGGGAATGACTATGCTGCTAATACAATTTTTTGCGGAATTTTTATGGGGTATACTCCACAAGCAGAATTGCTAAAATAAGTGCAGTAAGAGCTATGACTGTCATAACTAATCCGTACCATTGCTCACTAAATTTAAAGTTCTTGAAATATTGCCTAACTTCCGCCCTAAAGACAGTAGCCACAAAAGTCCCTACAATGCCTGTCATGGGTACTACAAAAAAATATAAGAATTCCATTTGTTTCTGTTATTGAGTAGTTTCACCTCCTTAGCTACTCAGTTCGTAATTGAAACAAATATAACGGTTACAGGTATGTATCTGAAAACTATCTTTTAGTTCTTATTAACAGAAAAAACATTATAATCGATGTCAAACTATTAATAATCAATAACTTATATTTCATTCTTAAATCTGACTGTCAATAACTTTTTGTTTGTGAGTAACTTGCCATATACTGTATTCAATATTTTTGTATAAAAAACTCCAGAACTTCATCTGAAGGGGCTTAATCTATCCCAAAAAATTAGTAGGCCTCTGGAATCTTACTCTTCCCTTTACTGTCTTCTTGAACTAATTACTAAAAAGATATCATCTACTCCTACCCTTGGTGCAAGAAGAAAAATCTCTCAACTCGAACTACTCTTCCATTATTTTATATCAAAAATTCTTTACTTTACAAACAGGGGGGGCACGCCACTTTTCGTTCCAAGGGAGGGGGTTCTCATAGGGGTGGATTGCGACCTGTTTTTACATAATGAATTTCAAAAATTAAGTTTTCCTGTTTTCTCTTTAGGGGGTGTGAAAATTTTCAGCACTTTTCTTGCCAGCATTTAATTAAATCTGTTTAACTATAGTAATTATTATACTGTGCCACTACAACATAAGGCTTCTATTCTCAAACAGCTTTAGAAAATAGCTCTTGCCAGAGAACTACAGGAGGAATTAAAATAAAGTATCCGCACCTCTTTTAGAATGTCAGGGATTGTTTTTATCCAGACGGAAAGGTCTAAACTTTATTATAACCCCTCTATAGGTTATTATTATAAAATTACTTCTATGGGAGACATATAGCTATTTAAATTCGCAATATTTTGGAAAAAATATTATCTTAGATGAAGCATAAGTGTTTATATATCAAATATTTAAAAACATGATAAAATTTATTGGAGAACCGATTGCAGGGGAAGACTTTGAGTATGTCCTTGAAGGTGGGGATGAAGTAAAGCATAAAATTTTAGCTTCAGTAAATAATCGGATAATATATAATCAGGAGGATGAATGTGATGATCCACCTTGTCATGAAATGATACACATTGATCCTAATTATGCTTCGGAAAAAATTTTAATTAATTACAGCAATTCGGAAGGTGAATCTCAAAGTTTAGAATTTGAAGTTAGGGTTAGATATTTAAGAAGGTAATGAACGATATTATTGCAGCATTAATAACAGCCTCTGCAACCTTATTCTCTGCATTTATTATTGGAATAGCAGGAGGTATTATTTCCCATATGTACGCTAAAGAAAGGGACAAACAGGACAAAGAAAGTCAATGGAGGAATCATGCCATCGAATTAACAAAGCTTGACCTTCAGAGAAAAACCTTAAACACCAAGAATGGTAAAATACCTCGAATAAGTATTTTAGATTTTCTAGCTAATTATAGAGATTTAAAGGAATTGGATTATAAATCACCAAAGGAACTTTATAGTATAATTAAGGAGAGCAGAACAAATCCAACACAACAGGAAGATGACCATTAACAATAAAACTTCAACTTCAGAATTAGAAAGGGAAGGAAGAGAACAAATTTACATGAGATTGTGGTTGTTTACTATGGCATTCTGAAGGAAATCCTTTTCAGCTATATATTGCCACAGAAAGTGCTCCTACTAAAGAATAATCCATAAATAAAAAAGGGATATTGCCCCCACAATACCCCCATTTTAAAATAATGACAGTTCCCCAACAAATCATTAAATCAAATGTAGTTAAAAAGCCAACTATGTTTTAGGGTGTTTTTCCCCTTTTTTAGCATATATATTTTTGTTTACATTATAAAATTAAAGTGAATAAAGATGCTTAAAATTAAAATCGGGAGAAGAATTTATATAAAGAATCTGTCCTTCTTAATTTTGTTTTTATTAATTTCTTGTTATTTCTTCGGACAAGAAACACACTTTTCTCCCATGACAGAATATTTAAACACAGGAGAAAAAGAATTAATAAACAGAACCATCAACATTGATGAAAACTTCATCCAAATTAAAACTCAAACTGAAAATGGAGTTGATATCCAAGTCTTAAAAATAGTGGAATCGAAGTTGAACAGAGAGACTAAACCTCCTACCATAATCTATGACTGCACCTCCCCTGATGGAGTTTATCCGACCACCTATTTATTCCTCAAAAAGAAGTTATAACTGAGATTATAGCCATTCAACCCTCTTTGGTCGATGGTACAGATGAGAATTTTAGATTTCATATAGAAGCTAAAGAAAACCTACTCCTTCAGTAACATGGGCAGGTGCTTTCCTCCTTTACAAAGTCATGATTGGGAAATATGCGCCTCTACCTCACGACTGAAATTGTAACAGTTCAAAAATTTCCCTTTGCGAAATTTAGGATATAGAACAATATTCGGACTCAAATGGTTTACTAGGACCAACCCAATACCTTTTCTTTGGCAAATTTTGAAGAGATTTTCGTAACTACATCCTCTTATTATATATGGTTTCCTGTTCCTTAAAAGATTTACACTATCGCTTGAAATTGCTATCCACTTCTCATTTGCAGGATATCTGCTAATTTGTGAAACAACATCAGCAGTTTTATATCTATCTGGTTCATATTTATCTAATGGTAAGCCCATTATAAAAAAACTTGCTATAGAGATACCTAGGAAGAGTAAAAGCAACCAATACCATTCAAACCTCCAATTAAAAAAAGTAACACTAATACCTATTACTACAGCTGTCAGTAAAACGTGGAGAATTAGTTTATCATAATTTACAAACGGTTTTAAATTCATTAAAGTTTTATATGATTTAGCTTCTATTGATACAGAATGAAACGTTTGCTTCTGAGAATGAAAGCAAAGGAAACCATCAGCTATACCATTATACTTCGGAATTGTGTAGGCCTGCGACTTTGCATAAATAGTTTCAGTTTTGTGTTTTGAAGAGTAAAATTGTTTTAGATGCTCTATGGCAGATGCTTCTACACAAGGCTCAGTAAGTTTTGCCATGGTCAAATTTGGGTTTGTTACGATAAACCGTCTGTTTACCGCACTTCTCTTTTCATTTCATGAATTTACTTATTTTTTCCTTAACAAATTTTTATATCTTTATTTCCTACAAAATCTACTCCCTACGTTGATTTCTGTTGAATTATAAAAATAAGGAATGGCTGAAACTGTCAACCAGAATCCTGAACAGATAGCAAGAGATAAAATCGATAAGATGCTTTCTGATGCAGGATGGGAAATTCAATCAAAGGACAAAATAAATCTCTCTGCTTCCAAAGGTGTAGCTGTAAGAGAATACCAGACTGATGCAGGATTTGCTGATTATGTACTTTTCGTAGATAGGATTCCTGTTGGAGTAATCGAAGCTAAAAAGGAAGATGAAGGTCATCGCCTGACAGTTGTTGAAGAGCAATCTAAAGACTATGCTCAGGCACAGCTAAAGTACCTGAAGAACGACCCTCTGCCTTTTGTTTACGAAAGCACAGGAACTATAACTCGTTTCAGAGACTTCAGAGACCCAAAGCCAAGAGGAAGGAACGTTTTCAGCTTTCATAAACCTGAAACCATAGCAGAATGGATAAGGAAAGGTAACAGCCTGAGAGATAGGTTGACAAAACTACCTTCTTTAAATCCTGAAGGTTTACGTCCTGCACAAATTGTTGCGATTAATAATCTTGAACAATCCTTCAAAAACAATAGACCTAAAGCTTTAATACAAATGGCTACAGGGGCAGGAAAGACCTTTACTGCTGCTACCTTTGTTTATCGCCTATTAAAATATGCTGATGCCAAAAGGATACTCTTCCTAGTCGACACACGTAACCTTGGAGAGCAGGCTGAGCAGGAATTCATGACCTATCAGCCCGATGACGATAATAGAAAATTCACAGAATTGTACAATGTCCAGAGACTTACTTCAGGCTACATAGCATCAGACAGTCAGGTTTGCATCTCTACCATCCAAAGATTATACTCCATTCTTAAAGGTGAGGAATTGGAAGAAAGTGCTGAGGAATCTAATCCCAACGAAAGTACTTGGATGGAACAACAGATGAATAAAAAGCAACCTGTTCCTGTCGAATACACCCCCAGAGTTCCCATAGAACAATTCGACTTTATTGTCATTGATGAAGCGCATCGTTCCATCTACAACTTATGGAAACAGGTGCTGGATTACTTCGATGCTTTTTTAATAGGTCTTACTGCAACTCCAGATAAAAGAACCTTTGGATTCTTTAATGAGAATGTAGTAAGCCAGTACACGTATGAAGAATCTGTAACTGATGGTGTAAACGTACCATATGAGGTTTACAATATTGAAACAGAGATTTCTTCAAAAGGAGGTGTAATTGAATCAGGATGGTTTGTCGACAGGAGGGACAAACTCACCAGAGCAAAAAGATGGCAACAGGAGGACGAGGATACAGAATACAAGAGAAACGATTTAGACAAAAAGGTAGTAAACCCAAGTCAAATCAGGAACATCATAAAAGAATATAAGAAGGTACTGCGCACCACCATCTTTCCAGATAGGTTTGATGAACAGGGAAATTATGAAGTACCTAAAACTCTTGTCTTTGCCAAGACTGACAGCCATGCTGATGATATCATCAAAATCATAAGAGAGGAGTTTAATGAAGGAGATGACTTCTGTAAGAAGGTTACTTATAAAATTGATGAAGACCCAAAATCAGTTTTGAATAGATTCAGGAATTCATATCATCCACGCATTGCGGTTACAGTAGATATGATTGCGACAGGTACGGATGTAAAACCTCTGGAGGTTCTTTTGTTCATGAGAGATGTGAAAAGCATCAATTACTTTGAGCAAATGAAAGGTAGGGGAACAAGAACCATAGATTCTGAAAAACTAAGAGAAGTTTCAGCAACAGCCAGAAGCAAAACCCATTTCGTTATTGTAGATGCCATTGGAGCGACCAAATCTAAAAAAACAGACAGCAGACCTTTAGAGAGAAAACCTTCTGCACCAATGAAGGATTTATTAGGTGCAGTCACAGTAGGTGTAGCAGATGAAGATTTGTTCCTGTCTTTAGCAAACAGATTAATTCGTCTGGAGAAGCAGATTACTGAAAAAGAACAGGAGAAGATTTTGGAGTTTTCAGGAGGAAAAAATCTGAAACAAATAACCAAAGAACTTATTACAGCTTTTGACCCAGATGCCATTGAGAATGGAGCACAGGAGCTAATTAAAAATATTCCTGAAGCAGAACGTACTCCTGCACAATATGAAGAAGCTAAAAAAGAAGCTCAGGAAAAATTAGCTCTTGAAGCAGCCAAAACTTTTAATGGTCAATTGAATGATTATCTCGAAAATGTTCGAAAAGAGCACGAGCAGATAATCGACCATATCAATATTGATACAGTCACTAAATCTGAATGGGAGAAAACTTCTGTTGACCAGGCAAAGAAAACTATTCAAAAATTTACGCAATATCTTGAAGCTAATAAAGATGAAATTAAAGCTCTCAGTATCTTTTATAATCAGCCTTATCAAAGAAGGGACATTACCTTCAAAATGATTCAGGATGTTATGGAAAAACTGAGAATGGATAAACCTACTTTAGCACCAGATAATGTGTGGAATGCTTATGCTGCTCTGGAGGAAGTAAAAGGTAAAGCACCTCAGGATGAACTTACAGCTTTGGTCTCACTTATTAGAAGAGCCTGTGGAATTGATAAAGAACTAAAACCCTTTGACAAGACCATAGATGAGAACTTCAAAAATTGGATTTTTAAACAAAATGCAGGAAAGCACAATCGCTTTACCTCAGAACAAATGGATTGGTTAAGAATGATAAAAGAACACGTAGTAAGCAGCTACCATATAGAATTGGATGATTTGGATTACACGCCTTTTGATTCTCAAGGTGGAAGAGGTAAAATGTATCAGCTCTTTGGGAATGAGATGAATGAAATTATTGATGAACTTAATGAAGTATTGGCTGCATAATGAGAGAAGACTGGAAGAAATGCAAATTTGAAGATTTATTAGACTATGAACAACCTTCAAAATACATAGTTAGCAGTACAGAGTATAGTGACCATTATGAAACTCCTGTTTTGACAGCAGGCAAGACTTTTATTAAAGGGCACACGAATGAAAAACATGGGATTTTTACAAATTTACCCACTATAATATTCGACGATTTTACTACTGCCTCCCAATATGTAAATTTTCCTTTTAAAGTTAAATCTTCAGCTATGAAGTTTCTAATACCTAAAAGCAGATTGTTGAACCTGCCATTTACTTTTTATGCCTTACAAGTGCATAAAACAAGGAGTGACACCCATAAGCGATATTGGATTTCGACTTCTTCCAAACAAGAATTTCTTTTACCTCCCCTTCCTGTTCAAAGAGCCATTGTAGCAAAGACTGAGGAGCTTTTCAGCAGTTTAGATAGTGGTATTGCAGATCTAAAGAAGGCACAGGAGCAGTTGAAGGTTTATAGACAGGCTGTTCTAAAAAAGGCTTTTGAGGGTGAATTCACCAAAGAATGGAGGATAAAGCAACAGGATTTGCCTAAGACTGAGGACTTATTAGAAACTGTTTTCATCGAAAGGGAATCTTACTACGAGGAAAATCTTAGGAATTGGAAAGCTGCTCTACAGGACTATGAAAAAAAACCCTCTGGTAGAAAAAAACCCAGGAAGCCTAGAAAGCTTGCAGAAGTTCCTGGTTTATCTTTAAAGGAATTAGAAGCCTTGCCTACTTTACCAAGAAATTGGGGTTGGACGAAATTAGGAAACATCTCTTCAGTTTTTGTCGGTTCTACACCAAGTAGAAGTAAAAAAGAATATTGGGAAAATGGAAATATACCTTGGGTAAGTAGTGGGGAAGTTAGCTTTAATAAAATATTTGACACCACAGAAAAAATTACCCAGAAAGGATTAGATAATGCCTCCACAATAGTACATCCTCCTTCGACAGTATTGTTAGCCATGATTGGAGAAGGCAAAACACGTGGTCAAGCAGCAATTTTACAAATTCCTGCCTGTCATAATCAAAATACTGCCGCCATTCAGATTAACCAGAAGATTTTATTACCTGAGTTTCTGTTCTATTATCTATTTATGCAGTATGAAAAGAATCGCAGAGTAGGTTCAGGAAACAATCAGAAGGCATTAAATCAAGGTAGAATTATGAATTTTGATTTTCCTTTGACTTCTGTTAAAGAACAAGCTTTAATTGTTAAAGAAATTGAATCACGAATTTCTGTCTGTGACCAAACAGAAAGAAGCATCGAAGAAAATCTTCAAAAAGTAACAGCGCTTCAACAAAGTATCCTTAAAAAAGCCTTTGATGGGAAATTACTTTCAGAGGAAGAAATTGAAAAGTGTAAAAAAGAAAAAGATTATGAATCTGCTGATGTCCTATTGAAACGTATTAAAGAAGAAAAAATGAAATCTGCATAAGTTATGGAAGAAAGTTTTAAACCCAACAGCCTTACAATTAATAAGCTCCTTACGGATTCTGATGCATTGTATCAAATACCAATTTATCAGAGACCTTACAAATGGTCAGACGATGAGATAGATAAATTATGGGATGATATTTTAGAAAGTTTTTATAACCAAGAACCTAATTATTTTCTTGGTTCTATCATTACTGCTGCTTCAGGAAATGGAACAAAATATCTTGATGTAGTTGATGGTCAACAAAGACTGACAACTCTTATTATATTAATGGCAACTATTAGGGATTTATACCCAAATATTAACCGTAAGCAATGTGAGGAAGACCCATTTGCCGTTGGGATTGAACAAATTAAAAATGCCATTATGGTTAGTGATAAATTTGGAAGATTACGTTTGGCAACTCACTCTAATCATAGTACTGATTTTGACAAATATATCATTAAAGGAAATATTTTAGAACATAGGAAACCTTATAAAAAAGACCTTCGGAAAGATGAAGCTCCCGAATATAAATTTATTAATACATCTGTTGAGTTTAGACATCGGTTGGAGGAACTAGGAGAATCACAGGCGGGTGAATTACTGAATTACATTTTCAATCAAATTAAAATAATTAGGATTGATTGTTCCAATGTTGGGTTTGCCATTAAGCTTTTCCAAGTTCTAAATGCAAGGGGTTTAGATTTGACTAATTCTGATTTAATAAAGAGCTTTTTAATTGGGAAGCTTCATATGAAATATGACTCTGAGGTTGTTCAGAGTAAGGAAAACCAGTTTTTACAAGATTGGATTAAATGTGAAGACATTGCGCTTGATGTAGAAGAAAGTATGAACGAATTATTCGTTATGTATGAATATTTTCTCTTAGCTGCAAACCCAAAAAAATCATTGTATGACGAATTAGAACGTCAATTCGAAAATGAAGACCCGTTAGATGTAATTTCAGATTTTAAGGCTTTTATATTAGAATATCAACAACATGTTTTCAACTCAAAAAATAAGTTAGATTACTCATTCTTTTATTTGCGGTGGTCAATATACTGGAAAACAGTTTTAACTACTGCTTTGCATACAGGATATCCTGATATTGATGAATTAAAGCAAACCGTCAGAAGATTCTTTTACCTTTTCTGGATTGCAGGTTTTACTCTTACTCGAATCAAGCAGACTACATTTAATTTAATAAAATGGCTTAAAGAAGGGAAACTAATTAATGAAATAAAATATGAACTAGAAAAGAACTTAAAAGAAAATAAAGTTCAAGATAGAATCGAAAGTGCACTTACAGGTAATATTTACCACGAACAATGGTGTAAACCTCTTTTAATACTAATAGAGTATAATCAAATTGATAATCCTGAATACATTTCTTTAAAAGATAGAAATATCCATGTGGAACATATACTTCCTCAAAATTTTCACGAGGTATACGGGTGGAAACACGTCATTGAAGATGACAGAGACGGAGTAGAATGGGTAAATTCTCTTGGTAACCTCACCTTAATTAGTGGAAAAAAGAATATTCAAGCTAGTAATGATGCCTTTGAGAATAAAATTGGAATTTACCAAGGTAAAGGAAAGCATGGTACTTCAGACGATAAAATAACCTCCTTCAGGATAACGCAGAATATTTTCGATGCTTTCAACCAGAAGAAGATTGAGAAATGGGATATAGATTCTATTGCAGCTAGAAGGTCGAAGCTATTAGGAGATATAGAAGAAATATTACAAGTGGATTTATTTTTAATTAGATGACAGACTCAACAATAATATCAAAGATTTGGAATTTAGCTAACGTACTACGTGATGATGGAGTTGGCTATGGAGATTATTTGGAGCAAATAACCTACCTCCTATTCCTCAAAATGGCAGACGAGCTTAACAAGCCTCCATACAACAAAGGACTTACCTTTCCTAAACTAAAAGATGTAGAAGGAAACGAAATTCCTGATGGGGAAATCTGTAACTGGGAAAACCTTTCAAGCAAGAGAGGAGCTGAATTAGAGTCCTTTTATTCTCAATTACTACGTTCCCTCTCCACAGAAAAAGGAATGTTAGGTCAAATCTTTACTAAGAGTCAGAACAAGATTCAAGACCCTTCCAAACTGTTGAGAGTAATCAATCTTATTGACCAAGAGCAATGGAGTTTGATGGGTGCAGATATAAAGGGTAAAATCTACGAAGGTCTTCTTGAGAAGAATGCAGAAGATACAAAGTCAGGAGCAGGTCAATATTTCACACCCAGAGCACTTATACAAGCGATTGTAGCTTGTGTTCAGCCAAAGCCAAAGAAAACCATAGCAGACCCTGCATGTGGCACAGGAGGCTTCTTTTTAGCTGCTTACGATTGGATTGTTGAGAACAATCAGTTGGACAGAGAAGAAAAAGAATTCCTAAAGAACAAGACCTTTCATGGGAACGAAATTGTTGCCAGTACACGTAGAATGTGTCTGATGAACATGTACCTCCACAACATTGGAGAAATTGATGGAGAACCTTTTCTTTCGCCTAATGATGCACTTATTTCTGATGATGGAAGGAGGTTCGACTATGTGCTTGCAAATCCACCTTTTGGCAAGAAAAGCAGCATGACCATTACTAATGAAGCAGGAGAGGTTCAGAAAGAGGATATGAGCTATAATCGTCAGGATTTCTGGGAAACTACTTCCAACAAACAGCTTAATTTCCTTCAGCACATCAAAACTCAGCTAAAGGTTAATGGAGAAGCAGCAGTAGTCCTACCAGATAACGTTCTCTTTGAAGGTGGTGCAGGAGAAGAAGTTCGAAAGCAGCTAATGAAAACTACTGATCTTCATACCATTCTACGTTTACCTACAGGACTCTTCTATGCTCATGGAGTAAAAGCGAATGTTCTCTTCTTCGTAAACAAACCTGCAAATAAGGATGCCTGGACGAAAGATATATGGTTCTACGACTACAGAACCAATGTTCACCATACCCTAAAGCAGAAGCCAATGACCTTGGCTCATCTGGAAGAGTTTATTCAGCTCTACAATCCTCAGAATAGGCACAACAGAACTGAGACATGGAGTGAGGATAATCCTGAAGGACGATGGAGAAAGTATAGTTATGAGGAGGTTCTAAAAAGAGACAAAACCTCTCTTGATATTTTCTGGTTAAGAGACAAGAGTCTAACTGATTTAGATAACTTACCTGAACCTGAAATTTTAGTTCAGGAGATTATTGAGAACTTGGAATCAGGACTGAATAGTTTTAAGGAGATAGTGGAAAAACTCAACTAATAGGTAGAATATGTTTAAAGAAGAACTAAAAGAACATTTTTCTAAATTTAATACATCTCCTTTTCTTTTCATCGGCTCAGGCTTTTCAAGAAGGTACATGGGGTTGCCATGTTGGGAGGATTTATTGAAGGAATCCTGTGCCAATTTGGGACTGTCGAAGCCTTTTAATTACTATAAATCCAATGCAAATTCCAATTTACCTAGAGTAGCTAGCTTAATGGGTAAAGATTTTAATTCTGTTTGGTGGGAGTCTGAAAGTTTTGTTGATAGTAGAACCGAATTTGAAGATAAAGCGCAAACTGAGTATTCTCCTCTCAAATATGAGATAAGCAAAAGGATTAGAGGTGAAGGAAACCTTCTAGATGATGAGAAGCTCGAAAAAGAGTTGAAACTCATAAAAAAGGTCAATATCGATGGCGTTATAACTACAAATTGGGATTGTCTCATAGAATCAGTTTTTCCTGATTTCAACAAGTACATTGGTCAGGAAGAATTAATTTTTTCGGAGCTTTTTTCAATAGGTGAACTTTACAAAATTCATGGTTGCATTTCAAACCCTAACACCTTAATATTAACTGAAGAAGATTATAAACTTTACCACGAAAGAAATTCCTATCTGGCTGCCAAGCTATTGACTATTTTTATTGAAAACCCCATTGTTTTTATAGGCTACAGCTTGGATGACTCCAATATTCAAGAAATTTTAAAATCTATCCTTAAATGTTTGACCAAAGAAAAGGTAGAAAAGCTTAAAGATAGACTCGTTTTTTGCCAATGGTCTCCTGAAGTTAAAAACCCAACAATTACTGATTCATCTATTCTGATATCAGAAACCGTTATACCAATTAAATTAGTAAGCCTTGAAAGCTACAACGAACTGTTTACTGTGTTGGCAAATAACAGAAAAAAGATGCCCATAAAGGTATTGAGACAAATGAAAGGTATGGTATATGATTTTGTTAAGACAAGTGATTCGAAGCATAAAGTTTACGTCACAGATAACCTTGAAAACCTAGAAGATGTTCACAATGCTGAGTTTGTTTATGGGGTTGGCTTAAGGGACAAACTTTCAGAAAAAGGAATTAAAGGATTAGAACTTGTAGATATTTTAACCGATGCCGTTATACCGCAGAACTATAATCCTGAAAAGATTGCTAAACTTAGCTTACCCTACTTAGCAACTACAGCCACTTACATACCTTATTTTAAGCATTTGCGAGAAGGAAATTTCCTAAATAATGAGGACGGAATTGATGAGGAGTCAGATATTAAGGAGTTCTCTCCTGGGTTTATTGGAAAAGTAAATGCTCTGTCCTTAGAAGATTTTAAACCTAAAGGAAGTTATCTGAGGAAAGAGTATATTATTAATGAGAAATATGCTTCTTTTGATGAACTAAAAAATGATTGCGAATTATATCATACCTTGATTTATACTCCACTACTGCAAGTAGATAAAATAGATTTGAAGGATTTAATAGAATTTCTACAAGAAAATGTAGAATTATTAAATGACAGTAGGTTAGGTACACACTACAGGAAATTAGTATGTCTTTACGATTTCCTCCATTTTAAACTGCAACTATGATTGAGAATAAGATTCTTGAAGACTATATTAATTCATTCTACGGATATGGTATTTGGAGTGCCAATTATTGGTTCGTAGGAATCGAAGAAAATGGAGGATATACAATTGAGGATACAATAACACGCATAAATAGTTGGAATGGGTACAGAACAGACCTCATAGACTGTAAAGAACACCATTCAAATATTGGTCACCACCAGTTTTTTACGAAGGGCAAGCATCAACCTACTTGGTGGGGACTTATGAAGCTAAGAAAGGCTATAGAAGGAAAAGATATTACAACAGCCTCATTAAGAGACATGCAAAGAAATAATTGGGGACAGAAAAATTCTGAAAACTTAATTCTTGACCTATTTCCCCTTCCTTCCCCTTCTGTCAAGGATTGGAAATATGATAAATGGTCAAAACTAACCTACCTTACTACACGTTCAGATTACTTTAAAGAATTAGCTGAGAGAAGAATAAATTACCTTCAAGAAAAAATTCAATTAAACGAGCCTAAAGTAGTCTTTTTTTATGGTAGCTCAATGATGAAATATTGGAATAAAGTAGTGCCTAATTCTTTTCAAAAAGAAGGAAAAACAACTAAGGTGGGTCGGTACTATTTACGTGTTTTAGAAAGCGACAGAACTGTTTTTGTTCAGATTCCTCACCCCTCAGCCATTTGGGGAAATGAATGGTATGAAAATGCAGGAAAAGTAATTCAAAGAAGTCTTTAAAAGAGGTATGAATGAAATTATTAAAAACATTTCTATTACTCCTTACCTGAACCTGAAATTTTAGCTCAGGAGATTATTGAGAATCTTAAGTCAGGATTAAATAATTTCAGGAAAACAGCGGAGACTTTAAACGATAAGAACCAATTTAAAAAACAATAAGTTGATAACTCCTGTTTTTAAAGATTTCAAATCCCACATTCTTCTGGAATTAGATAAAGCTGAGGAAACGATTTTAGTAGCTGTTTACTGGTTTACTCACAAGGAATTATTTAATAAGTTATGTGAGAAATTAGAAAATGATGTTTCAGTTTCCCTTGTAATATTTAATGACCTTACTAATAACGGTATAAGGAGATTGGATTTTCAACGATTCATTGATTTAAAAGGGAAATTCTATTTTTCCAGTTTCACGAATCCAATGCATCATAAGTATTGTGTGATAGATGTTAAAGTTTTAATTAATGGTTCTTACAATTGGACTTATAATGCAGAAGGGATTAATAAAGAAAATATCATTATAATTAAGAACCATGCAGAGGTAATAAATGCTTTCACAGAAAATTTCCAATCACTTATTTCTGAGCTAAAAGAAGTGGAAAAGGTAAATGATTATATATCCATTGATACAGATTTGGAGGAATATAAATTTCTCAAAAACCAGTTGGCGCAGGATGCTTTGGTTGAAGCAACTGAAACAGGAAATAACGAGGTTTTAAAAGAAATGTTATCCATTTCACCTGATATTGAGGAATATCAGCAAAAGATGGTGGAACTAGGATTGGTAGCTCGAAAAAAAATTAGACAGTCAATAGGAATAGAGGTTGACGATAAAGAGTTTTCGGTATGTTTGGCAAAAGGATTAGAAGTTCCCTGTACTACTAAACGAACTTATATTACCAAAGAGGATAATCAAGAGAATGTTACTTGTAAAATGTTTTACGGAGAAAGTGAATATTCCCCTCAAAATCACCCATTTGAGTTTAAAAAAAATGGTAGCCTAACCAATGTTTTAAAAGTGTCAAGTTTACCACTTAAACTAGCAGGAGAGGTGAGCTGTATGTTGGAATCCTCTATGGATATTTATGGTAATTTTTCTATGAAATTATATAATCATTCAGGTCACTTAGCAGATTCCATTTCACTTATGAGAAAAAACTTTTTGGATAATGTATAATTTATGGAGGAAGAGAAGGTAAAAAAACTAAGAAAATATGAGGGCTAATTTCTTAAAATCCTTTGTTGTAGTAGTTGGACTATTTATATCTCAAGCTTCGGCTCAGTCTATATGGAGTAGCTCTACTCAGGCTTATTCAATTGAAGTCCCTAAAGGTTTTAAAAAAACTACAGCCATTGGTCAGAATGTTGATTTCAAAGCTGAAAATGGCAGCAGCTCCATAATTGTTGTAGTCAAAGCTCTTCCTGCCGAATATGCTCAATACTCAATATGGGAAATTATGGGCGACCTAAACACCTATGGGGATGAGTGGGAATATGGAGCAAGGGAATATATGAACAACCCTCAGTTCTTAAAATATGGCAAGACTAAAGTTGATGGTCATGATGCTTTTTGGTATAACTACACTACAGATTCTCCAAAAATGTATTCAAAGGTATATCAAACTCAAAAAGGAAGATATACATTCACTTTTACGTTGACAAGTCATTTAAACCAATACAATTCCTTTTCCCCAATTTGGTTTAGGTTTAAGGAAAATATTCAGTTATAAAAAGTTGTTTCTATTATAATAAAACATCAAAATGGAAGAAGTAGGAATTTATATTGTTGCCTTAGTTGTAACCCTTTTAATATCCTGGGCAATTGCTGAATTCTTTGGTAGAGCAAAGCATATTGGTTTTGGTTGGACTTTTGCTCTATCGGCAACCACGATTTTCATTGGTGGAATAATTGCTGTAATGGTAAGTCCATCTGCAAAGGAAAAACCTACTGATGGCGGAAAAAGCTATAAAATATGGGCTTGGATTTGTTTCGTTTTTGGAGCATTGAATCTTTTGGCACTAAATCCAATGGTGCTTACCTTTTTTGTTTTGGGAGCTTATCTACTGTCTCTTTCAAAAGGAGAAGTACGAAATGATAATCCGAAACTTTACTTTAAAGGAAACAGTAATTTATTGAAAATCAATACTTATGAAAAAGTGATTAATAAGGGGAATGAACCTGCCTCAAATCACGAGTCTAATCATCTTACGATTTCAGAACAGAAGGAAAGACTTCAAAGTCTTTACGACAAAGGTGTTTTAAGCTCTTCGGAATTTCAAGATAAACTGAAAAAACTACAAGAGCAAGAGGTAAACGAGGAAGTGAATAAATCGGTTGAGTATA
This sequence comes from Autumnicola psychrophila, assembly GCF_031846645.1. Classification (NCBI taxonomy): domain Bacteria; kingdom Pseudomonadati; phylum Bacteroidota; class Flavobacteriia; order Flavobacteriales; family Flavobacteriaceae; genus Autumnicola; species Autumnicola psychrophila. Next base: position 23,556 of record NZ_JAVRHN010000003.1, on the reverse strand, counting down.
GGCAACTCCAAGAGCTATTAGCATCGGGAGTTTTGACAAGAGAAGAATTTGATAAAAAGATATGTCTAATTAAGGAAAGGAATACTAAATATCGAGAACAACAAAAAGAATATCGGAACTCACCTGATTATCAAAAGAAAGAACAGGACAAAAAAGAAATGAATGCTTTTATGATAATGACTGCTATAGCAGCTATAGTTGGATTTGTGTGATATCTAATATACGCAGCTAATGGCTGGATTTAAAGAAAAGTAGAAACTATTTCTTACTCAAATATATCTCTAAGTGGCAAGAGACCAACTTTAATAATGAGAATATTTATATCCCCATCATTCCTCTCAAAATCATAGACTTTCCAAGTCCCACTCTTTGGCACTGCAAATGGAAGCTTTTACAATCATCAGGCAAGCTAATGACGAAGTTAGTCATAAGTTAATCCATCAGGGAGCTACCTAATTTTATGTGATTCAGGAGGCTATAATAGCCTCTGCTAACCGCTTTCTTTATTTCCAGATGCCATCAATCCTTCAGAGAATGAAGGTGGCTTATACAGGCTCTTTTGATACTTTTTCTAATCTAATTTTATAATCCAAAATAACTTCAGCAATTTCAAATTCATTTAGACGCTCTGCCAAAGAAAGTTGATTGTCTAGCTCCCTTTTCATACCTGAAATATTGTAGAGACCATAGATATCCCTATGCCTAATCATTAATTCCAAAATATCTTCCAAAATCCTGCATTGAAAACCAATGTTTTCCCATTTTTCTTTTTTGGCTATTAAATTCTCATGTCTGTCATAGTTTGAATAGACGTGCTCAATTAGGGCATTGCGCTGTGACCACCCTGCTGCTCTTTCCTTTTTCTGTAGAACCTCCAACTCCCCCTCTAGAGTCCGAATGAATTTCGCTACCTTTTTTTGTTCAATAATTTCTTTTTCCATGTTCTCTCTCATATTTAATTACCACTTCTTTTAGCTTTTCCTGGGAAAAAAAATTTTGACCGAAAGAAAAACTGTAAACATCTATTTTTACTCCGATTTATTGCACTAAAATTAAAAAAATAGGGTATAAACATCAGATTCATTCCTAGTGATATCATACCGTTCAAAAATGTTTGGCTCATTTAATTTCTCTAAAAAATCGAAGGATTTACATTCTTTAGGTAAGCCTGAAAACACGAGGGTAAATTTCTCATATTTTATGATTTCTGTCCATTGTGGATAAGCAGCGATATTGTAAAAATGAAGAAGCTTTATCTTTTTTCCTGTCTGCTTACAAATTATGTAGGTCTTTGGATGAATACGAACTGTATTTTTCCATGAATTTATATAGCCATGAATAAATACTTGCCTCTCCTCCTCTACTTGTGTTAATTCAGAAGGAATTTCAATTTTTTCAGGTTTTGGAGGTTTTAAATCAGATAGATAGTTCATAGATGTAATTTATTATAATTGAAAAATATTACATCAAGAGAGAAAAGGAAGCCATTTTATTTTGACAGAAAGTCCCCATCTTTTTACCACCTTGGAGTGTTGCTCTAGGTTGGTGACTTGAAAAAGTCTCTTGATGTATGAAGACCAAATATAAGTTTTTCCCTTTAAGAAATAAAAGGTTGTCCCACAAATTAATAGAACTTCTTATATTGTCAGCAAAAATTACATGAAAGGGGATAGAAAATTTTCTGTAGTACAAATAGAAGAAATAAAAAAACTTGTTTTTGAAAAAGAAAATGCCTTACCCAATCAACAAAAAAAAATCAGGGACAAAATTCGAAAAATAGGATTTTATTATTCTGATTTTAGTCCAAGTAAAAGAGGTTATACTGTTCAGGATGTCGAGAATCTCATTGCAGTAGGAGAAATTGAAGTAATAGGAGACAGAAACCCAAAATCTCAACCCTTAGAAAAAACGAGAGCTGATAATTCAACCGACATTATTATTCTAGAAGAAATTCTCAGCGAATTTAGGAAGAACTGTTTCGACCCTAAAGTAAATTCTGAATCTACCATTCCCCATGCATCAGGTAATTATATAATGTGTCTTAAAGAAGGTTCATCTTTACCTGTAACAGCTATCTCTCCATTTTTTAAAAGCTTTGACCATTATAAAGTTATATATACAGGTATAGCAGGAAAGAGCCTAAGAACGAGAATTTTCAGAACACATTTTTATGGGAATAATGCAGGGCGTTCCACCTTAAGAAAAAGTTTAGGGGTTTTATTTGGCTATAAATTAATTCCAAGAGACTCAGACCCTACATCAGGAAAAACAAAATTTTCTCAGGTGGATGAGAAAGAACTTTCCAATTGGTTGTCCGAAAATATTTTAATGTTTTTCTATCAAACTGAGAATTGCCACAAATTAGAAGAAAAACTAATTGAAGAATTTAATCCCCCATTAAATCTTGATGCCAATAAATCTGAAAAAAATAAAAATTTCAGAGTATTACTTTCTCAATTGAGAAACAGCAAAAACTAACAAATGGAAGCAGCATTTTATTATCTAGTAAGGGTGAAACTTATCAGATTTATTAAAGATGATAACATAGATTTTATTTCTGATGAAAAGGAATTTATAGATAAAAGTCCCATTAAGGCAAGAGAAAAAGCTTTAGATTATTACAACAGTTACATTGATACCTTGTTAGAACCTAATCTTTCGCATAAAGAGGTGAGAGCACTTCTTTCTGAGAGAATAAAGGGAGCGGATAAACCTTATGAATTTGACCATATCTCAAATGATGAGGAGCTATATATACCTCCAAGTATGTCGAAGAGAATAGGAATAGGAGTTTTTCTAAAATTCACCCAGCCTGAAGGTGGAGAAAGGGAAGGTGAAGAACATCTGATACATGGAGTTGGTTTCAGTTTGTTTGGAACTAACTTGAGTATCATGGACAGCCTCAACTTAGAAATCAACTACTATAACGACTTTGGGTATGATAAGGATGACCAAGAAATTTCTTTACGGTTCTACAATGAAGAGGATGACGAAATTTATGATGAAGTCATTTTAAAAACTCCATTTGATTGGACAGGATTGGATAAACCACAAGATGACAATTTTGAAGAAGAAAAAGGAGAATCCATAGGTATTAAACCCAATGAGTTGTCTGTGGCAGAACTTGCGGAAATTTTAATCCACAAAGGAGAGGGAAAGATGATAGAATTTAAACCGTCATTGCAGTCCTACGAAAGAGATGGTAAGGTGGTTTTTGGGAAGTTCAACAGATTTGAAATCCTCCGAACTATTGCTGCTTTTTTAAACTCCAAAGGAGGCTTTTTACTCGTAGGTGTAAGTGATATAGGTAAATTATTAGGTTTAGATAATGACTTCTCCCTCTCAGGAGATAATTCTGATAACCCTAAAGATTACTTCAAAATTCAAGTCGATTACATCGTTAAAAACAATTTTAAAGCTTTAGCTTCCAACATTAGTGGGGAATTTGTTAATCTAGATGGAAAAGAAATCTATTTTTTCAGAGTGAAGCCAAGTGCTCAACCTGTTTTTGTGCTAAATGATACCGAAAACTCAGTCAATCCTCAAAAACAATTTTATGTAAGAATGACTGGGGCATCTTCTATTCACTATTATGATATTGAAGACATAGTGGGATACTGTCTGAACCATTGGGGGAAATCCAGCTAAATTTCATTTTCAAAAACATGAACTATCTAGAAAACTTTATTTAGAACAAAATGAGTATGTCTCACATTTATCAGCCTGTAATGATAAAAAAGCTGTTGCTTAGTGAGGGAAAAGCTCATAAATCGGAGATTGCTCAAGAAATACTTTCCTTTGACTCGTCACAAGTAGAATATTACGAGAAGGTTACAAATAACATGGTGGGCAGAGTTCTCAGAAGTCATGATATCGTGGAGAAGGAAAAGAACCACTACACATTAAAGAACTATAAAAATCTCTCTCCTAAGGAAATCGAAGAAATAATTCAACTTTGCGAAACTAAGATTCAAGAATACTTGAAGAAGAGGGGAATGGCTATTTGGGAACACAGAAGAAGAAATCGTAAACCCATTAGTGGATCTGTAAGATATCAGGTTTTAAAACGTGCATATGGGAGATGTGAGTTATGTGGAGTCTCTAAGGAAGAAAAGGCTTTGGAGGTCGACCATATAGTTCCGAAAAATTTAGGAGGTGAGGACTCCATTAATAACTATCAAGCTTTATGCTTTACCTGTAATGCGAACAAACGTGACACCGATAATACTGACTTCAGAGAGTTAGAGGGTTATTATAATACAAAGGATACGACATGCATCTTCTGTAATGGAAACTTTCAAAAGATTTTTGAGAACAATCTTGCCTTTTCTTTCCTTGACAGGTATCCTGTGACTAACTTCCATACCTTAATTATACCCAAGAGACATTGCTCTACCTTTTTTGATTTGACACAAGCGGAGTTGAATGCCATATATGGGTTAGCTCAAAAGGTAAAAGAACAGATAATTGCAAAGGATTCGTCAGTCGGAGGATTCAACATAGGTTTCAATGCTGAGGAAGCAGCAGGACAAACTGTGAATCATTGCCATATGCATGTCATTCCTCGCAGAAAAGGTGATGTAGAAAATCCTATAGGTGGTATTCGGAATGTTATTGCAGGAAAAGGACAATATTAAATCCTGTTAGTTTACAAAAGGTAATAAGAGACCTTGAAAATGATGATAAGCTTCAGGGGTTAGTGAGGGAACTTTCCTAAAACCTTAAATAATTTTTTATAATCCATAAACCGCACTTAAGTAATAACGTGAAGTACTGGTAGGGAAAAAAAATCATGAGTTATTAGGGGTCAAAAAGCGTCTTTCTCTGTCCGTCACATTGCCTTTCAAGAAACTCATTTTGCCTCGTCAGAAGCCAAATAAGCTCTCTCCTGAAGCTTTCTTGTTTCAGAGGACTGATGTTACCATGAAAAGAAAATGAACGGCTTAGGAACGATTTTTTAATGGTCTAGAATTATCAAAAGAATTACCTTCTTAAACCTCAATAGAAGAGGGGGTTACAATTCGTCACAGAAAAAGGAGAAGCCTATGCCCCTCCCCCCGTCCTTCTGTCTGTCCAAACCATTTCTAAAGGCTATCAGGCTTTAAAATAGAACTTGAGAGAGCTTTTCTTCTCTTGAAGGGTATGGTTGCTCTCTTGGAAATATTGAAAGGTATAGAAGGAAAAAATAAATATCCCGTTACAAAAAATATAGGATGCCCATTAAGAGGCTTGTGCAACGGTTATCATTTTTACCACAGTTTCTATAAAATTATTTCTTGAGCGTGTAACCTTATTATGTTATCCACATCTAATAAATTGCGCTCTTTATAAAAATTGGTGTGTTCTTCATAAGTCAACCACCTTGAGCCAATCATTCTTGCATTGAAAAGCTAATCAAAAATCCTGTAAGAAACATTTTTCCCACTAACGTTCTTTTTGTTCAGAGACTTTTCAGTTTCCATAATCTTCTTTACTTCGCAGATTGGCACGTGTAACCCAGTACTTACCATTTTGCTGTCAGAACTTTGTAACTTACTTGTAGGGCGTAGAAAAGCACAACAATAAGGAAGCCTATAACCTTTAATATTCTTTTTCCCTTTTTCATTTCCACAATAACCTGCTTGACATAGGTTTTTGCTCATTTTTTCTATTTGGGCGCTTAAGCTTCCAGCTTTAAAATTCAGACTTTTATTATTCCACGTCTTGTACTGCATATGTAAAAAACGAATTTGTCCGCTTTTTGTGTCCAAATGTTCGTAGATTAAATCCGCTCCGATAATATTTTCTGCATTGTCTGGATGCAAAAGTCTTAGACGAAGAACGTTGTCACTATCTAATCTATAATCAACGAATTCTTCTCGCTCGTAAATTTTGTTTTTTAATTTGAGGTCTTCTCTTTCTGCGAGATACGTGTCTCGATTGAGTATTTTATGCTCAGATATTTTTCTTGGTTGAAAATATTCAATCGCACTTTTATAGTCTCTAATTCGTTTTTTTAAAAATCTCTTGTTGTCTTTATTTAGGGCAAGACTATCCAAAATTTTCAAATCCTTTTCAATTAAGTCAACTGGATTTACTTCTTTTTCAGGTGTTGATTGTACATCTGCTAATTCTTTGTAATATTTAACCCAATCACTTTCATTCTTTCTATCCAACAATACCGTAATTGATTCATACATTTCTGGATTTAAATCTTGAACTAAATCAATTGTTTGCTCGTAGGAAATCGGTTGATTTAATTTTCTCGAAATACTAACGACCTCTCGCAAAGCATTAACAAGTTGAAACGCAATATCTCTTCTGTCATCTTCGTTGACTTTATCATTTGAAAAGTAATCCATATTTTATTTCTCGATGTTTCTTCAATTCTGACTAACGTCAAATTTTGTTGGTGATTATTAATTGGTTACAAATATAAAATCTGTCTTTACTTCCTTCAATTCTCTACCTCTTTTCCTTGACGTTAGCCGAAGAAATTAATGGAGTTTCTTCATGTGGGGAATTGTGGGCAACGTGCCGATAGACTATTGGGTTTATATCCTTTATGTTTTCTTAAAGTTATGCTAATCTAATGGGTTTTTAATCGTTAGAAAAATATTAATTGCAACATAAGTGTAATCTCTGTGCGATATTTCAATGAAAAGGATGATGAAGTAATTTTAACTCCCCTTAAAACCGTTTAACCATTTTGTTCAATTTCAATCCACATTAAAGGAACATTATTTTAGACTCTGAGACTTCAAATGGAGACACGAGAGACCTTTTCTTCTCCTCAAGGACACGTTGCTCCATATGTAAGATTAATGGCTTAGATGGGAAAAATAAAGAGACCACTAAAAAGATTACATGATGCATTTATCCCTGCCCTTTAAGCAAAAAAAGGAGCAGCCTTTGCCACTCCTCCTTTAAATCTACTAAATCCTCTGAAATGCCTTGATTTACTGGCAATCTGGGTGCAAGCAATACTAACTTTTAATTATATAAATAACTAAAAGGTATTGCACCATTAGCTATCAGAAAACTTAAATAGGTGGTATTTGTCTTCAGTAAGTGAGAAGTCCTCTTTAAGGAGTTTAATAAGGCTCTTTTGGGTAAGACCAATCTCTTTGCCAAAAATTTTATACCAGATAGGCTTCATTTCATTTGCTTCAAATGATTTTTTCTGCTTTAATTGTAGAATAAATTCTTGAAACTTATGCTTTAAATCCCTGTCTTTATCATTTTTAGGATTATCCAATAGGTTCTTTAGGTTTTGAATTTTTATAAGGTTTGTAATTGCCTCCTGTCCCCTTTTTTTACCATTCCTAAACATTTCAATATTTTTTAAACCTACCTTTTTTAGCTTAATGAAATTAACACATAAACTTTCGAAATCCTTCAACTCATCTTGAACAAAACTATAAAGACAAATTTTTTTATCCATTCCTTTGAAATTAAAGTAGTTTTGGATTTCTTCATTACGACTGTAGCTTAAAACAGCATCAATACACATTTCTGTTTCCTTTAACCAGAGCCTATCTATCGTCTCTTTTGTGACCTTCCTCGATTCCTTAATTTCAGATATGTCAATTTCCTCCATCGTCCAAGAAGCGTCCAATCTTACTTTTAGGTCATAATTAGTTTCAAGAAAGGAATTATACTCCTCATGATTAAACGAACTATAAGTGATATTAGTGGTTTTATAAGCTAAAAAAAAAGGATTGATTGTACACGAATGGACATAAAAATACTTATCAAACTCAGACAAATCTGTATAAGTGGTAAAATCTCCTGAGCATCTTCTTTTTAAACTACGTTCCTGATTTTTAAAATAATTCGCCTCATTAAAAACATTAAAATCCTGATTGTTTTTCATTTTGAAATAATGATAATTTTTCCTCTGGGGTTCTATATGTCTAAACCTTGCAAAAAATTGTTTTATACTTTCTGGTCTCTGACGGTAATCATTTTCTATGAAGACGACATCTGTAAAACCTTCTTGGTAGAGACTAACTCCCTCATCAATTACTCCAGTAGTCAAAACCACTCTCACATTATTTCTAAATTTTCCTTTTTCAGCCATTAATTTAAAATCTTCACTTTTCTTTATCTCAAAATCAGAATGTAAAATGAGTATTTGGTTTTCTTCAAATCTCTTTAATTCTATTAATTCTTGCTTTACGCTTTTCAAGACCTTTTCGCTATTCACTCTGATGATAACTTTTCCCTCAACAAAATTTAAATGGTTCAAGATAATTTTTTCAGCCTCTTTATTACTTACTCTTTGAATAACCTCTGTAACATTCCTATCTGTGTTTTCCAGGTTTATTAGCTTGTACCCTAAGGAGCTAAAGATATTAGAAGGTGTGCCTGTTAAACCTATCACCTTCTTATCTTTTAAGAGCCATGTCAGTTGGGATATAGTTTCTGGTTTATAACCATTAGCCACAAGGAGATTATGAATTTCATCAACTATAATGTAATCAAAAGGTACTTGGTCTTTTAATAAGGTTATTCCTTTTTCATATGTTGCCATTACAATTCTATCTTCATAAGCTTGCTGAAATTCTCCTAACCCACTAATTCCTGTCAATCCAGTTAGGTTAGGGTAATCATTTTTGGATTGGTCAACAATTGCAGTTAATGGTTCTAAAATTAGAATCTTTTTTTCTGGAAAAAATTGAGGAAAAAATTTTAAAAAAGCTGTGGTTTTACCTGTACCTGTTTCAGCTCTTAAAATGATTTTATCTTCATTCTTATAGTCCTCTATAATTGATTTTATTTTTCCACCAATGTGTCCTTTAATTTTATAAGATTTGTCATATACAATTTCAATTTGATTATAGCCCAGGTAACTTCGGAGAACTGTTTCATCTATATCCAATTGACGAACTTCCTGAAAAAACATTGATTTTTGTTTTACTGTTCCTTTTCTCAAATGATAACAAACTTTAGCCACTTCATCTTGCGAAGTATGGTTACTGAGATAGTTTAATCCATCTTCAAAATCCCTTTCATCAATAATTATTTCATCGTAACCTTGAACTCTTAAATCATTTACTAATGATTCAAAATCGCCATTAAATAAGAACTTTTTAGAAAATTCAAAAGCATCATATTTCTTTTTACCACCAAAGGTTTCGCTATAGTTCATATAGGTATTGTCCTTTAAATCTACAAAACCTGTGGAATAGCTTAAACTCTTTGAATGTCTTAATCGAATTGAATCACTACTCTTATTTAATTCATTAAAACCTGCTTGTTGAACCAAAAAACGTATATCAGCATCGGTATTGTATTTTTCAATAATGGAAGTTGATATAGTGTTAGAGGTGAATTTATACTGAACTACTCCTAAATCATCTAATTCTAATTCTTCCTTTAATTCATAATTAAAAATCAATGGTTCTTTATTTAATTCAACTGGATATTGTTGTTCCGCTAAATAACGTCCTTGCCTGAAGTTCGCCTGAGATTCATCAAATTCTATTTCAATTTCCAATTTTGATTTTAATTCAGTTTTCAAAAACTTATAAATTGCATTCCCCACAATTTGATGGGAACGAGAATGAGAATCCCCAATTTTTACTAATTGAGGTACATATAAAATTCCTGCAATACCTTCTTGACTATAGGAACGATAGGTTAATAGAGAAATCTTCTGAAAAAAATTAAATACTCTCTGATTTACTGATGGATTTTTTAGGTGTTTATTGATTACATTCTTCACATCAATGTCGAAAAACAGAAAGGGTGAAGGCTTTGAGCAATCTGAACTTTTAATACCATCGGTATAAATCCCCTTCAGGATTGTAGGATGCTCATTTTTACTCTTTCCTTCCTTTTTAAATGAATTGATTCTATTCTCAAGTTCCTCTAAACTGAAATAATTTATAATCTCACCTCCATTTTTGCAAATATCAATTTCTGTAAAAAATTTATCCACCAAAAGGTGGCTTTTAAATGGCTCGTTAATAAGTTTTATAGAAGCAACACGTTTTTTTATTGGTTGCGCCTTCAGATTTTTAAAATCCATCAGAACCTCCTTTCTTATTTAAAAGTGCATCTACATCTGCTTTTTTGTAGTATACCCTAGTTCCCACTCTAATTGGAATTAGTATTTTATGCTTTTTCCAAATTGTGTAATGTTTGGAGGGAAACCTGAAAAAAATCAGCTGTTTCTTCTTTCGTCCATAGTACCTGGTTCTCTTTAAAAGGTTGTTGAAGTCCTTCTATTTCATTCAGAACTTCACGTAACCTTTCCACTAGCTCATCTATCGATGTGCCCTCATTCATTAAATTTTTCATCTGTTATAAATTTTAGTTTTACATTTTTCAGGTTCATTCCTGTTTAAAAATTTATAAGAGATAGCGCTATTTCTTATGGTAGCAAGATGGCTGCTTTTTTTGGTTCAAGCAACTGGGCAAGAGCACATTAACAGCTAAAAAAATTAACAAAAAAGATAATTAATTGAAAATGAGAGGAAAGAAATTAAACTTAGATAAGTTAAACAGATTTTAACAAATTCTGTAGGAACTTTAATAAGAAAATTTCTTAAAATTAACATAACGATATAGAGAAAAGGTTGTCAAATTCCTCTAAACTAGATAAGTTAAGGTGAAAAACGTCAGGTTGGAAGTTGTTAAGAATTAAAACTACTCTTTGAAAAAATCATACTCAGCAATTTTTAAGCTTTTTTGTAGATGGTCTGCTTTGATGTAGTTGTAAAACACTCGTTCAGAACTATGTCCACTTATAGCATAATATCTGCCATAGGGATTCCAGATAAACAGCATTAGGAATTTAATTAGGAATTTAATTTTAGGTAGCCATAAAAAGTTTCCTGATGTTTATAGACGTGAAATAAAGGGATATTGGTATCCTAGTTGATTTTATTTCAGAAAAATAACATTTTTTTCGTGTAAAGGAAGTTTTATTTTAAATTAGATAAACCATTGGTAACGAATAGCATAAAGACCAATATCAGTTTAAAAAAGACTTCTAATAAAATTCTTTTTCATTTGCCAATCATTCGGAAGAAAAGGACACATTTGATTAAAAGATGGCAGAAAAAAATAGTGTTGATAGAATTTTAGAGCTAGCTAGAACTTTACAGAAAGAATCAGATGAGGAAGATGTAGTTCTTACCGTTCAAAGATTCGTGATCTTTTTAAAAAAAAACATCGCTTTTCTTTCGTCAATTCCTATTTTATTAGGAGGCATTTTTCAGGTGATTTATTTATTGAATATTAATTTTAGCTTTCTAAAGTTCTTTAGTGGAACACAAATGGTATCAGATGGATTGTTAATGATTTTTCCATTTTTAATTTTGCTTTTCTGTTATTTCTTATGGAGTAGAACTTTAAAAGGAAAAATTCCCCATGGGATTATGGCAGTGCTCTTAACTATAATACATATTCCTGTGCTTATAAAAGTGGGTAAATATCCTTTGGAAATGGAAATGTTCATTCTAACAGGTTTTACTCTATTAAATTATTTATACTCTTTCTTGATACCACAAAAGAATAGATTAAGAATGAATGCTCTAAAAGGAGTTAATGGGCTGTACATAGGAACTTATGGATTGTTTCTCTTTTTAAATGGCTTTTCTTTTATTAATAGTAAAAGTAGTCTTCAAAATATGACCAACATTGAAAATGTCTATTGCTTTCTGGGCAAGGAGGGCTACAACACAAAAAATTCGGAGATTCTATATTACAATGATAAATATCTGTTTGTGGAAATGGGAAATGTTGGTGAGCGAAAGGTAAGAATTTATCCTTTTCAAATTTTTTTAGATTTTAAAGCGTGCAGAAATTAATATCTGTAAGAATAGAAGTCATATTATATTCATCTTTTAAATTAGCAAAGCAATTTTTTTTGATGCTTTGATCTATCTAAAAAAGCCACTTGTCACGACTAGTTTTTTAAAAAACTCATTTAAATAGTGGAAAGAAGGTGAAAGAGAGGGTGACTTTTTTAACTTTTGCCTTAAGGATTTCCCTAAGGTTTTTAGAGGGTATCTGAGGTAGGTAATCCTGTTAAGGCTTAGGATGGTTCTTTCGAGCTTATCTGACCATTCTGAGGTGCTCTATATTAGCTTTTCTTGGTGCTTAGGTCTTAGTTCTCTTCTGTTTGAGCCTCTTCTGTAGTAAATTTTTACCTCCTTAAAACTTTAAGAAATATTTAATTGATAATCTATTTCATCTAGTTTCGAAGTAAAGGAGGTCTAAACCCTTTGATAATGTGGAGTCAAGAAAGATGATAAAGAATTTAATTGTTTCACACTTATTTTTTAATTGTTTTACACAATCCTGATAAACCTTATTATTAGTATATTTACAATATATTATTACTTTTATCACAAAAGTAATTATATTTTTTTGTTTACCTCCCTCTTTTAGTACCTTTGGTAGGCACGAAAATGAAATTCATTTAAAAGAAAAATTATGCCAATTACTATAATGGGCGACAAGGAATTTGAAAATATTCCTTCTATAAAAAGCAAAGCACTTCGCATTAATTTAAATGACAATATCTATGGAACTTTCTCTGAAATTGGTGCTGGCCAGGAGACAGTAAGGAATTTCTTTAGAGCCGGTGGTGCTTCCGGAACTATAGCAAAAGCTATGAGTGCTTATGACAAGGACTTTAGTGATGCAATTTATGGAGTTGAAGATGATCGCCGATATGTTACAGAAGCACGACTTAAAAGGATGCTTAGCCATGAAATAGACCTCATCGAAAAAAGGATTTCCCGCGAAAAACATCCCGATAAACTTTTCTTTACCTATGCAAATACTGTAGCAACTATAGATTTTGCGAAGAAGTATAAAGGTCATGGATGGGTTGGGATCAAATACCAGGTGCGTCCAGACGAAGATTACAACGAGATCAGCCTTCACGTAAGGTTTCATGAAAATGACGCCCGCCATCAACAGAATACTTTAGGGATACTTGGAGTAAACCTTATTTACGGAGCTTATTATAAATATGATAACCCAAAAAAATTACTGAGATACCTTTACGATCATATTGATAAAGATCAGATAGAAATTGACACGATCAACTTTTCGGGACCACGTTTTAAAAATGTGGATAACCGACTTATGAGTCTGCAACTGGTTAAAAACGGAATGACAGACGCTGTGATGTTCGCTCCTGACGGGAATAATGTTTTACCAGCCAAAATTCTTTACAAAAAGAACATTCTTGCGTTAAGAGGAAGCTTTCGTCCGGTAACAAAGGTGAATATGGACATGTATGAGCGATCTTTGGAACTTTTCCTCAGAGAGAATAAAGTTTCTGAAGAGAACACTGAAGTGATCTTTGAAATCACTCTCTCCAACCTTAGAGCCGAAGGGGAGATTGATGAAAGGGATTTTATGGATCGTGCAGAATTGCTCTGTTCCCTGGGACAGACTGTAATGATTTCCAATTTCCAGGAGTATTACAGAGTTGTTGAGTATTTCTCTAGATATTCCAAGCAAAGAATGGGACTTGCTATGGGTGTAAATAACCTTGTGGACGTTTTTGATGAAAAATACTACCGACACCTTAGCGGCGGAATACTCGAAGCCTTCGGAAAACTATTCTTTAAAGACCTGAAGGTTTATTTATACCCACTCAAAGATCCTGAAACAGGAAAGATTACTACGAGTGACGATATGAAAGTACATCCAAGAATGAAGGAGTTGTACAAGTTCTTTAAATACAATGGCAGGGTTGAAGATATTGAAAATTATAACCCTGAAATCCTGGATATTTACTCACGCGAAATCCTCCAGATGATAAGCGAAGGCAAAGAAGGCTGGGAGGAAATGCTCCCTGAGAACACGGCTTCTATGATTAAAGAACTAAACCTTTTTCATTATAAAGAGAATAAGAAAAAAGCAGAAACCGAAAAAGCAGAAATAAAATAATCCATATGGATATATTAAAAGCGAGGGGCTGAAAATTGCAATTTTCAGCCCCTCGCTTTTTTTAATTGATATTTGTTGTTTTAAGTTATCCGCTCAATTTTGGCTCCTATTGCTTTTAGACGTTCATCAATATTCTCATAACCGCGGTCAATTTGTTCAATGTTATGAATCACCGAGGTTCCTTTTGCAGACAAAGCCGCTATTAACAAAGAAATTCCGGCACGAATATCCGGAGAACTCATTGTAGTAGCCTTTAAAGTAGATTTAAAGTCATGACCTATTACCGTGGCCCTGTGCGGATCACAAAGAATAATCTTGGCTCCCATATCTATAAGCTTATCCACAAAAAACAAACGGCTCTCAAACATTTTTTGATGTATAAGCACACTTCCTCTTGCCTGTGTGGCAACAACAAGCAGGATACTCAGTAAATCGGGCGTAAATCCAGGCCATGGAGCATCACTAATGTTCATTATAGAACCATCAATAAAATTTTGCACCTCATATCCATTGGTATGTGCAGGAATGTGAATATCATCCCCCTGCTGCTCTATAGTAATTCCAAGTTTTCTGAACGTATTTGGAATAACACCCAACATATTCCAATTCACGTTCTTAATAGTTATTTCGCTCCTGGTCATTGCAGCAAGCCCGATCCAGGATCCTATTTCTACCATATCTGGTAAAATCCGATGACTGCATCCGCCCAGTTCATTCACACCCTCTATAGTTAGAAGGTTAGATCCCACGCCGCCTATTTTGGCACCCATGGAATTTAACATTTTACAGAGTTGTTGTAAATAAGGTTCACAGGCAGCATTGTAAATAGTTGTAATACCTTTAGCCAGAACAGCTGCCATTACAATATTGGCAGTCCCGGTGACTGAAGCCTCTTCAAGCAGCATATAACTGCCCTTTAAGCCGCCTTCGGGTGCTTCCACCCCGTAAAAACGTTCTTCTTTATTATACCTGAATTTTGCTCCGAGCTTAATAAAACCTTCAAAGTGTGTATCAAGACGTCTTCTTCCTATTTTATCGCCGCCAGGTCTTGGAATATAACCTTTTCCAAACCTCGCCAGTAAAGGTCCAACGATCATAATAGAACCCCTTAATCCGCTACCGTCTATTTTAAATTGTTCGCTCTGTAAATAATCCAGGTCGAGCTCATCACTTGTAAAAGTGTAGCTTCCCTCCCCTCTATTTTCTACTTTAACACCCAAATTCGAAAGTAGCCGAATGAGTTTATTTACATCCAGAATATCAGGAATATTTTCTATTGTAACTTTTTCTGAGGTGAGCAGAACAGCGCAAAGTATTTGGAGAGCCTCGTTCTTTGCACCCTGTGGCTGAATACTGCCACTTAGCCGTTGCCCTCCCTCTATCTGGAAAGATCCCATGTATAATTATCGATTTTAATAGCGTTTACGGCCCTTTTTAGTTGGTTTTTTAGAATTGCTCTTTGTGCTTTTCTTTCTTCCGCGCAGTAGATTGGAAGAATCACTAAGATCCTCGTCAGAGTTTTTCAGATTCAATTCCCCGCCGCTAAGCTCCTTTAGATGTTCAAAAATAACATTATCGTCAACCGTATCCCTGTTCCAGTTAAGAAAGGATTTTTTCATATGGTTGGCAATAGTAAAAACCAAAGCATCTTTTAATGGACCTTCATCATACTCCTTGGCTTCGTCTATCATCCGCTTAATATTATTTCCGTAGAAACGATACTTCGGGAAATTTTGAGGATACGCTAAAGGTTCTGGTCGCTCTTCCAATATTTCTCTGGAAGGCTTGGGAAAAGGTGACTCTACATCCAATTTAAAATCACTGATAATAAATAACTGATCCCACAATTTATGCTGAAAATCGGGTACATCCCTTAGATGCGGATTCATGTTACCCATAACCGCAATAATGGATCGGGCGACTTTGTTGCGCTCTTTATCGTCTTCAATCTCTACGGCGTGTTCAACCATTTTTTGCAAATGGCGACCGTATTCAGGAATAATTAATTGGCTCCTTTCAGAGTTATATTCTAATGCGTTTGTCAAATTTGAAATTTATAAGGTAATAAAAAATTGCAGAAGTTTTAAACGTTTGCAAAATACTAAATTTAATTCAGGAAAGACAGTAAATAACTTGCTTTTATTTGCCTGATGATTTTAAAGTGAAATCACGCCTTTTACTTCCCTTCCAACCTCTTTATATTTCTCGATTACGGCATCAGGATTCTTCATCCTTACATTAATGGAAACACTGGTATACTTACCATTCTTGGATTTTTTTGTAGTAATTACTGCTCCCAAATTGTCAAATATCGATTCTATTTGTTTTATTTCCTTTGCATTAGTAGGAACAATAAATTTATAAAGATATTCTGATGGCCATAAGGATGTATCCTGTAATTGCGTCTTTAATTTATCGTAAAATTCTTCGTTTTTCTCTTCACTCATAATTTTTCCCTTCATTTTAGTATTGCAAAGATACAAGGAATGCTTTCATTTTTATAATCAAATTCAAATACCGAAATTTGCAGTGTGAAAAAGAAAAAAATTATTATCACCGGTGGTCCGGGTACTGGAAAATCTTCAATCGTTCATCATCTTGAAGAACTGAATTATAAATGCCTTCATGAAATCTCACGAGATGTTATACGCGAGGCACAACTAAACGGAATTGAACAACTATTCCTTGAGGATCCCTTACTTTTTAGCAGGAAACTTATGGAGGGACGAATTGATCAGTTTCGTGAAGCAGAAGAGAATCCTTCAGAAATTATTTTTATAGACCGTGGAATTCCGGATGTCACTGCATATATGGATTATCTTGGCACGGATTATCCGGAAGAGTTTGTGGAGCCCTCTCGTAAGTATAAGTACGATAAAATCTTTATTCTGCCACCCTGGAGAGCAATTTATAAGAGTGACAATGAGCGTTATGAATCCTTTGACCAGGCAAGCAAAATTTCCATATATCTAAATAACACCTATAAATCTTATGGTTACCAGCCAATTTTGGTACCTGAGGCCAGTATTGAGGAAAGAGCTAACTTTATCCTCAATAATTTAGGATCTTAAAATTGCAGGAAGCACAACATATACTACAGAAGTTCTGGGGGCACTCAGAATTCAGGCCGCAGCAATGGCCAATAATTTCAGCCCTGCTAAGCAAAGAAGATGTGGTTGCCCTGCTTCCCACAGGTGGTGGTAAATCAGTTTGTTTTCAAATTCCCGCACTTATGCAGGAAGGGATTTGCATTGTGGTTTCACCTTTAATTGCACTTATAAACGACCAGGTAAACGCGCTACAGGCCAAGAACATTAAGGCTATGGCCCTCACCGGCGGTATGCGCTATAACGATCTGGATAAAAACCTGGACAACTGCATCTATGGAAATTATAAATTCCTGTACCTCTCACCAGAACGTTTGCAGCAGGATCTTGTCCAGGAGCGCATCAGGCAGATGCATGTTAACCTTATTGCCATAGATGAAGCGCACTGTATTTCCCAATGGGGTCACGATTTTAGACCGGCTTACAGAAATATTGCCATTTTGCGGGACATTCAACCCGAAGTTCCTTTTGTAGCCTTAACCGCCACTGCCACTGCAGAAGTGATAGAAGATATGAAGACAGAACTGCTGATGCCAGAAGCTCAGGTAATAAAACGTTCTTTTGAGAGGGAAAATATTGCCTACAACGTTCTGAATGCTGAAGATAAATTTTATCGGCTATCTCAACTCCTGAATAGTAAAGAAGAAACTGCCATTATTTATGTTCGTAGCAGGAACGCGACTATAGAAATTACAGACCATCTAAAGAAAAGCGGCTATACCGCTGAAGCTTTTCACGGCGGATTAAAGAATGAGGATAAAGCCGACAAACTAGAAAAATGGCTGCGGGACGATTTTTACATAATGGTGGCCACTACGGCCTTTGGAATGGGTATCGATAAACCTGATGTTAGGCAGGTAATCCATTTGAATCTTCCCGAAAGCCTGGAAAGTTACTTTCAGGAAGCAGGACGCGCAGGAAGAGATGAAAGACAGGCTGTTTCGACGATTATTACCAATACCGGCGATATTCCAATACTTAAAAATCAATTCCTGGTAAATCTTCCCAACGTTGAAGATGTAAAACTGGTTTACAAAAAACTAAATTCCTATTTCAGGATAGCCTACGGAGAGGGTGCGAATGAAAATTTTGATTTTAACTTTTCTGAATTTTGTTCCCAGTATAACCTGAATTCGCATAAAACCTATAACACGCTTCAAATGCTGGATCGTTGCAGCATTATAAGACTTTCACAACAATTTCAAAAGAAAACCGAGATACAGTTTATAGTGACTGCCAATCGGCTTACGCATTATCTTCAGGAAAATGAAGCTACTGATAAAATTGTTAAATCCATCTTGAGGACCTATGGCGGAATTTTTGAAAACAAGATAAATGTTGGTCTTGCTTCAATATGCAAGAAAGCTTCCATCCCTGAAGATAAAGCAATAGAAATTCTTAAAAAGCTGGAAAGAGATGAAGTTATAGATTTCACCCATTCCCAACAGGACGCTGCTGTTACTTTTCTTGTTCCGCGGGAAGACGATACCACTATAAATCCCGTAGCGGAATATATCCGGCTACACCAGAAAAATAAAAAAGATAAAATTGAAGCTGTTCTTCATTATATTAATAATAAAGAGGTTTGCAGAAGCATTCAATTACTTTCCTATTTTGGAGAAAAGACAGAAAAACCCTGCAAGATATGTTCTGTCTGCCTTGAGCATAGCACTCCGCTTTCCAGGAAAGAAATGAATAGTATATATAAAGAACTCGCTTTTCATTTAAAACAAAAAGATTTGTCATCCCGGGAACTAACAGAAAAAATTTCCTTTCCTGAGAAAAATGTTTTAAAAGTGCTACAGCTGTTGATCGAAAAAGGAATTATTACGCGAACCAGCAGTAACCAATATAAAATCATTCAGAAATGAGAGACCTTAGAATCGTATTTATGGGTACACCAGAATTTGCGGTGACCAGCCTTATAAAAATTATTGAAGCCGGTTACAACGTGGTCGGAGTAATTACAGCACCAGATCGTCCTGCCGGAAGGGGAAGAAAACTTCAGCAAAGCGACGTAAAAAAATATGCATCGCAGCAGGATCTAAAGATACTGCAACCAACAAATTTGCAATCCAAAGATTTCCAGCAGCAATTGCAGCAACTCAAACCAAATGTGCAGGTAGTAGTGGCATTTAGGATGCTGCCAAAGTCTGTTTGGGCTTTACCCGAGTACGGCACGTTTAATTTACATGCATCGCTCCTGCCCCAATATCGCGGCGCGGCTCCAATTAACTGGAGTATCATTAACGGCGATAAAACAACAGGAGTTTCTACATTTTTTATAGATGAAAAAATAGACACCGGTGCCATGATCCTTCAACGACAATTATCTGTTGGAGAAAATGAAAATGTAGGAGTATTGCATGACCGATTAATGGAAAGTGGGGCTGATCTCATTTTGAAGACACTGGAACTTATAAAAAGTGATAAAGTAAAAACTACTTTGCAGGAAGAAAATGATCATTTAAAACCTGCACCTAAACTCACAAAGGAGAATACGAAGATTAACTGGGAGAGACCAGTAGCAGAGATTCATAACCTTATAAGAGGTCTAAACCCTTATCCTGCTGCATGGAGCATCCTGCAAAATGCTTCAGAAGAATATAAGGTGAAAATTTTTGAAGCGGAAAAAATATTAGATTTACATGAATTGCCGGCGGGCACCATATTATTAAATGATAAAAAACTGAAAGTCGCAGCACCTGATGGTTTTCTTCAAATTGGTGAAATGCAACTTCCGGGAAAGAGAAAAATGGCAATTCATGACCTGCTAAACGGTTTCAGTTTCAATTCTGAAGCAAAAATGCTCTGAGGCCTTATGCCTGCTGAAATCATAAAAAATCAATTTTTGCAAGACTTCTTTGTTAACAAAAAGCCAAAGTTATTAACAATAAACTGCATTTCCCTTGATATTACTTGCGTGGCCGGGAAATCCATATAAATTTGTAAAGCAATGTAACAGAATGTTTAACCAACAACTTTAATTTCACATTATGAACAAAACTGATTTAATCGACGCAATGGCTGAAAATGCTGGTATTTCAAAAGCAGCTGCTAAAAAAGCCTTAGAGTCTTTCCTGGAAAATGTAGAGAAATCCCTTAAAAAAGGAGATAGAGTATCTCTTGTAGGATTTGGATCTTGGTCTGTATCAAAAAGAGCTGCTCGTGAAGGTAGAAACCCGCAAACTGGAAAAACTATAAAAATTGCTGCTAAAAACGTAGTAAAATTTAAAGCCGGAGCAGATCTTCAAAAAGCTGTTAACTAATAATTTATATTAGGAAAAAGAATCAAAGCCTCCATGGGAGGCTTTTTTTTATTAGAAAATTGGCATAATCATTTGATTTTTTTAAATAAATACTTAGATTAGTTAAAAAGAACCCATTATGATAGCTTTAAAACCAGCCAAAGGGCACCTGCTTGTAGCAGAACCTACAATAATCGGGGACGTGGCATTTAACCGATCGGTGGTGCTGTTAGCTAATCATTCCGATACCGGATCTGTAGGATTTATTCTGAACAAAGTTCTCGATTTCACTCTTAAGGATCTTATTCCCGAACTTAAGTTCTCGTTTAAAATTTACAACGGTGGTCCTGTAGAACAGGATAATCTTTACTTTATACATAAAGTACCTCATCTCATTCCTGATAGTATCGAGATCGCCAATGGTATTTACTGGGGCGGTAATTTTGAAGCGGTTAAGGAACTGGTTAACCGGGAAATGATTGATGAAAACCAAATAAAATTTTTCCTGGGATATTCCGGTTGGGATGCCGACCAATTAAATGCGGAACTTGATTCGCATTCCTGGATCGTCACTACAAACGAGGATCAGACAGGTCTTATAGAACGTCCTTACGATTCTTTCTGGAAAGATAAAATGCTTCAGCTTGGAGGGGAATATCTCCTATGGTGCAATGCACCCGAAAATCCCAGCTACAACTAACCTAGTCGTGCTTTTACATTCAGTTTAGAAAGTAGTTCTCCTGAAACTTTAGAGGCATATTCTTTTTTCCTGTATTTTGATATTGGCTGAATTCCTACAACAACATTTGTAATAAACAGTTCATCTGCTTTCTGAAGTTCAAAAGGAGAGATCGAAGTTTCCTGTAATTGAAATTCCGGAACTTCTTTTATTATTTTTAGAAGCTGTTTACGGGTAATGCCGTTTAGAGCACCGTCACTAATGGGCGGTGTTTTTATAACATTATTTTTCACCAAAAAAATGTTTCCGTTTAAGGCTTCGACAACACTTTTGTTCTCATTTAAAAGCAGGCAGTTTTTATAATCATTTTCACTGGCATAAATACTTCCAAGAACGTTTATAGCCCTGTTGTTGGTTTTAACGCTGGAAAGGATTCCGCTGTTAATGTAATGGTCCTTAAACAGCTCAACTTCATAAGAGTCATCATTTAAAAGGTAAAATGAATTTTCCAGTTCTTCTGCGATAATGGTATACCCTATTTCCCTGGTGGTGGGTTTGTAAAAACCACCCTGTTCGCGAAAAACGGCAAGTTTAACCCTGGCGGGGAAATTATCTAAATTGTTATTTTTAACTAAGTTTTGGATCTCTTCTTCTAGAAATTCCGGAGAAAAAGAAGCAGGAATTTCCATGCGCATAATTCTCATTGAAGACATTAGCCGGAAATAATGATCTTCCCAGAACATTATATTTCCGTTTATCACTCTAACAGTTTCAAAAACTGAATCGCCATAAGCAAATCCACGATTAAAAACTGAGAGGGTTGCGTCCTCTTCTCCAACTAAGTTTCCGTTTAAATTGATCATAAAAAAGCCCCGTTTTTAGAACGGGGCAAAGGTAATATTTTAATCAGGAATACTATACTGAACCAAGCACCTGTTTCAAATCTGAAATCATATTTTCCCAAAGCATTTTTCCTTCATCCACTTCTCCTTCTTCAGCAAAATCTGTTATCATAATAGAAACGTCCTTAGTGATATCATCCACCTGGATTCTTATCTCAAAATAATATGGTGTGTCTTCTTCTTCAAGCCACCTGAATTTGATTCGTTCATCACTCTTTTTGCTTACCAGCTTCGCCTTTTCTTCACTGCCTTCCCAGATAAATGTAAAAATTTCTCCACGAGAATTGACATTATCGGCATACCACTCGCTCAAACCTGAAGGTGTAGAGATATATTGATATAGTAAAGATGGAGAAGCATGAATAGGAAATTCCATTTCGTACTTGATCTTTTCTTCCATTGTTTTTTTGGTTTTGAGCCAATATAGATATTAATTATAAAGATAGAAAGAAAAGAAAATAAATATTTTGGAAATTATTGTTTGCGCCAATTCAAATTGTTTCTATATTTGCACCCGCATTTGCACAGAGGGTAAACGCTTCGGAAATAAGGCTAATGGTAGAATTTGGCAATTTTCGAATTTTGGCGAGGTAGCTCAGTTGGTTAGAGCGTCGGATTCATAACCCGGAGGTCCCGAGTTCAAATCTCGGTCTCGCTACTAGAAAAGTAAAGGCTTTCGAGAAATCGGAAGCCTTAATTTTTTTACTTAGTACAGAATAAGTACAGAAGAGGCTATATTTTTATCTCTATTTATATTTATAGGAAATACATTCCAAAACTTCTAAAATCACCTGAATATTATGGTTTAACGGCCAAATTGGGTACTATTTAATAATCTATCCAAAAATTTTGCTCTTACCAGTAATAAATGTCGCAATGCAGAAGTTTTGTCTACTGCTTTTTTTAATGGAGATAAAGAAGCTAATTAACAGTAAATCTATAAAATAAATTGTGATATATTATTTTTAAAAGTCCTCAACGATTCCTTTGAAGAGACAATAGATAAAGTTACAAAGGATCGATCTAAAATAAGAAGGATTCGGAATCCTTACCAAAATTGATGTAAAGGAAACTTTAAAAAGAAGCTGGATGTTGATTTTTGGAAGTACAGGATCCTAGGGCTCGTAATCCGCAGATGGCGCATAAGCAATTTCCGCAGAAAACTAGATCGGTACCCTGCTGCCATATAATGTAATTGTTCAGGAGACCGAGTTAGGAAAAACTGAAGTTTCTGCAGTAGATCTCGTAGCCTCCATGACAGCAATAGAGAATGAGGAATTATGAAACATGGCTAAAGAGGTTCGGTCAAAGCTCAAAGCAGTGATTGAACGGCTAAATTAATCTACCTCTTTTTAAAATTCCACAAAAAAAATCCTGGATTCTCAACAGAAATCCGGGTTCTATATTTATTGATTTTGTGTTCAAGCAGTCTAATTAACTGAAAGGAGAACTTTTAATTTTTATGATTTGTATCAGATTTGACCTCGCAGGTTCCTGTGGAGCAATTTCCATATGCACAACCAAATGCAAATAATCCCATTGCAGCCGGCCAGGCGCCAAGAATAAGATCGATCAACTGACCCTCCAAAGCGCTTTGTACAATTACCCATACTCCAATTAAAAGATAGGCAGCGCGTATCAAGGTCCAATTGCTAAAAACCCTGTTGATCATGATCCAATTTTATTATTAAGGCTCTTCCAGCTTCCGCCGTTGTAAA
>NZ_JAVRHN010000029.1:0-1001 GCF_031846645.1 Autumnicola psychrophila | reverse complement strand
ACGGTTATCGCAAATGGCGGGTTTAATAGAAAAGAACTAAATTAGTTTCCATAACAAACCAAACCGTTACGCCGACTAATCCGCATCCATAATTCCGCGCCACTTGTCGTTAACCGGGACCGTTGGGCACAATTTATTTCGTGAGTCGAACTCAATAAGCAAAATGTTTTAAAAATAAAAAAGCCTCCCATAGTGAGAGGCTTTTCGATATTCTTTCACTTGATTACGTTTCCGAATGGAAAGAGGCTTTATCAAGCATTACAGTACAAAAATAGTGACTATATTTGTTATGAACAAGAAAATTTCATTTTAATTGGAATATAGCAAACTAGAGTATTACATTTCTCAACCAAGATTAGATAGGTTTTTACAAGCAACAGGAAACTCCAAATCAAAAGCTCAAAAGTTATATAGAATAAACCTAAGAACTTCACAAGCATTTTACCCAATCCTAAATCTATTCGAAATTGTACTTAGAAATATAATTAACTATCAAATTTCAGGACATTTTGCAAATCCAAATTGGATAATTACTGAGAAAAATGGATTTATGGATGACAACTCCTTAGGAAGATCTCGATTTTATCTTAAAAATAGTGTTCAAAAGGCTGAAAGAACTATTCGAAGAATGGGAGGTACTGTCACTGCTGGAAAAGTAATAGCAGAGCAATCTTTGGGATTTTGGACAAGTCTTTTCGATCCACATCATTATAGATTAATTGGTGGTGTAGTAATACATTGCTTTCCTAATAAACCTGCACAAGTCAATAGGAGTATACTAAACCAAAAATTAAATAATATAAGAGAGTTCCGAAATAGAGTATACCACAATGAGCCAATTTGCTTTAATGGAAATAATATAGATTTTACGGAGGCAATTTCAATTAAAGAAGAAATATATGAGCTTTTTGAATGGATTGAGCCGGACTTAGTCGACTACGTAGAATATTTCAATGGAATTGAAGCAAAAATAAATTCGGCAAATAGTATATAAACTGTGC
>NZ_JAVRHN010000028.1:0-1035 GCF_031846645.1 Autumnicola psychrophila | reverse complement strand
TAACGTGAGTTCGACTTAAGCAGATAACCTTTGCTCTATAATTTCCAGGTTTAAGGAAGGTTTTTTAGGAAAGAAGCTGTAGGCGATTAGCCCAGAGAGCAGGTTTGATAGGAAGTTATCAAAACTTCTATGCCTGGTATACTCGATTTGGCACATGTTCTTCAGCTCGTCATTTACTGTTTCGATGATGGCCCTTTTTTTCAACATCACCTTATCGTAGGTGTGCATCAGGCTGTTCTTCATGTTCTTTCTGATCTTGGTGACCAGATGGACCCCATCCACAAAAAGTTTTTCAAAGAGGTCTTTGCCTATGTACCCTTTGTCGCCATAAAGCTTTCCCATAATCTTTTTATGGAAATTATCGTTTTTTAAAGGTTCCCTGTCATCAACATTGCCCTGTGTGAGCATGAAATCCAGGATTTCACCTTTGTCATTGATGATCAAATGGAGTTTGAACCCAAAGAACCATCCTATGGAACATTGGCCTTTGGCAGCCATTCCTTTAAAAGTCTTGTGCTGCTTTTCCCTCTTGATATGGCACGATCTTAAGGGTGTTGAATCTATAAAAGAAATACCTGTGCATTTTCCCAAACAGCACATTTTCAGGAATAGCGCCATCGGCACCACTGCTTTTTGTTGTAGTTCCACAAAGCGGTTGTATGATACTGTCTCAGGAAATTCACTTTTTAAATGGGGTTTTACATAGAACAGGTAAAAGTGCTTCAGATTCCTGAAATTCCCGGAATGGAACAGCACCATAATAGTCAATACTTCACTATTTGAGAGTTTCGATTTCTTGTTCCTTCTTTTGATGCTGGAATCAGCTTCCAAAAGATGTCCTTGCTGGGCTTGTTCAAATTCTTGATGGAACTCATCAATAAAACAAAAAATTTCAGTAATTTTATCAGTAGAAATCATAAGCAGAATATCAGTTAAATATTTGAATGTTAAGTACTTAAATATACTGATTTTCTGCTTTTTCTTTGGTGTTCAACCACCCAAATTTTCACTTTTTCTTATATCGAACTCACGTTA
>NZ_JAVRHN010000027.1:0-1155 GCF_031846645.1 Autumnicola psychrophila | reverse complement strand
CAGTAGTTATAATTTGTACTTTGTTTTGTTTTTCTCTCCTATTTTTTGAAATAAGTTTAATTCCACTCCTTTTTTTAGATCTCTACTGGCAGTTGCTCCTGAAATATCTTTAAATATTTCCATATAATCTTTTCTTGTAAACTCTCTTTTATTTAATGAAACAAAATATTCAAGCCTATCTTTTTCTGTAAATCTACGTTGGTTAAAATCTAATAACTTATTTAATGATATTTCAATTACATTAAGCATATATTCAATAAATGATGTAGAATTTCCTGCTTTGTCACTTTTTGATAAGGCCGCGTAATATTTTTCTTGGTCTTTGCTTATTAAAGTCTCAAAAGGTATATATTCAAAAATTGGATATTTTTCCATTAAAATTAGGGTTTGCCACAGCCGTCCCATTCTACCATTACCATCTAAAAAAGGATGAATGAATTCCATTTCATAATGAAAAACACAACTTTTAATAAGTTCTATTTCTTCTGATTTCTTCAAATAATCAAATAAATCTTTCATTAAAAAAGGGACATTTTGATGCGGCGGAGCAAAGTGTTCTACCTCTGAACCCTTCATTATTCCAACACCTTGTTTTCTATATTTCCCGGCATCTTCAATTAGATTTTTCATTAAATGTTTATGACATTTCAAAAATGATTTCTCATCAAAGGCATTGTAATTTTCCAGATGCTCATAAATTTCTATTGCATTGAGAACTTCTTTCACATCCTTTTTAGGACCAATTATTCTTTTATGTTCTAGAAGCGCAGTTATTTGTTCTTCAGTAAGGGTATTTCCTTCTATTTTTAAAGAGGAATGAATTGTTCTAATCTTATTTTCTTTTCTAAGCTTAGGAGAAGGTTTATTAAGATAATTGGCATTAATAGCACCAATTTTTTCGGAAATTGAAGTAAGGGATTTTAGAATAGTTGGAGTAATCTCGTATGGCGGTTTCATTTGATACTATCATTTGATATTATCAAAAGTAAACTCATTTTTTACCAAATGAAAGAAAATTGTTGTTTTTATAATTGGGTACAACGTATCATATAAAAACTGTGCGCGGGCGAGCGTGATTTTCCGCAGGAAAATTACGCGCAGCAAGCACGTACGGAGTTTCGAATTGGCACAGGTTTTAGCATTGTTTTTATACAG
>NZ_JAVRHN010000026.1:0-1341 GCF_031846645.1 Autumnicola psychrophila | reverse complement strand
AAAAGGATGGTAAGAGAAAGATGAAGCTGGAAGTGAAAGTTATACTCTTGTATTTATCTGCATATCATTCCTTGCATTAAATAAAAGCTCCCCCCCTTTTAAGGAGGGGTGACTGAAGGTCGGGGTGGTACATCCCCACTGCAATACTATTAGATCAATAACTGCCGTTTTTCCGCATGCTTCCCTTCCGCAAGTCTGTGAATCTGGAGGACCAGAGATGAGAAGCAACTTGGAACTTTTCCCATTCACAACCCGCAATTTTCGAAAACTTCCATTTTCCTCTTTCCACTTTAAAACCAATACCACAGCAGACATCTGAACTCCGATCCCCAAACAACAAACTATTCACAACTAAAAGACCTCCAAACTTTTAAACAATAACTTTTTATAGAACCGAAAAAAGATCTACTTTTGCAGCCTAAAATTTAATAATAATGAAGTCAATTACGATCAACGGATCTAAAAGAGAAAGCGTAGGCAAGAAGTCAACAAAAGCCTTACGTAATGCTGGACAGGTTCCTTGCGTATTGTATGGTGGAGGGCAGGAGCCTTTACACTTTGCTGCCGAGGAAATTGCATTCCAGAACCTGATTTACACACCAGATGTTCACACAGTGGAAATTCAATTGGAAGGTGGTAAAAAGTATAACGCTGTACTTCAGGATATTCAGTTTCATCCTGTAACAGATGCTATACTGCACATGGATTTCTATGAAATCTTTGAAGACACTCCAATTACTATGGAAATTCCAATTCATACTGTAGGAATTCCTCGTGGGGTTAAAAATGGGGGAGTTTTACGTTACAACCTTCGTCGTTTAAAGGTAAAAGGACTTCCTGGAGATTTACCAGATTTTATCGAAGCAGATGTTACCAAACTTAAGATTGGACAGAAGCTTTATGTAACTGCTGTTGAAAGTGATGATTTCAAAATTCAGCATCCGGACAATACTGTAATTTGTCAGGTTAGAACTTCACGTAATATTGTTGAAGATCTTGAAGACGAAGAAGATGAAGACGAAGTTGCAGCAGATGAAGTGCCAGCTACTGAAGTAGATGAAGCAAATGAGGTTGAGAGCAAAGAATAAATAGCTCATTCCTAAAATAAATTAAAGCATTCCTGTTTCGGTTTTTCCGAAATTCGGAATGCTTTTTTTGTTGCTATATGTTCTAATGTTCGAAAGTTCTAAAGTGAAAAGAAAAAGAGTAAAGCAGTGACGCAGTGGCGCAGTGAATAATGAAAATCATCTAGCTTTTCTTTTATTGCTTATAGCCTAAAGCAGTAAATAATGAATAGTTTTCCCACTATCCGCTTAAAACTTAAGACTTAGAGCCTGCAGC
>NZ_JAVRHN010000025.1:0-1587 GCF_031846645.1 Autumnicola psychrophila | reverse complement strand
AATAAGATATTCCTGCGGAAGAACATATTAACAAGAAACTTCAGATTAAAACTACCATTGCACTGTTATTCAATATTTTACAATAAACAAAGTGCATTTTTCTGTTAATAAAAACTAGTGCTGCAGCCTTCCTTTTCTGAAGTAATAAAATATATTTGTATTAGATTCAAATTAATCAACAAAGCCGATGAAATTTATTGTATCCAGCAGTTATTTGCTGAAACAGCTACAAATATTGGGTGGTGTAATTAACAACAACAATACATTGCCAATTTTAGACAATTTCCTTTTCGATCTTAAAGAAGACGAATTAACTGTTTCTGCTTCAGATTTAGAGACTACCATGTCTGCAAAACTTAAAGTAGAATCAGATTCTGAAGGAAAAATTGCTGTTCCCGCCAAGTTGCTTTTAGAAACGCTTAAAACTTTTCCCGAGCAACCTTTAACTTTTGTTGCTGAAGATAATAATACCATAGAACTTAGCTCTAACCACGGTAAATACGCACTTGCATATGCCGATGGTGAGGAATTCCCGAATCCGGTAGAACTTGAAGAGCCAAGTAGCACTCTAATTGAAGGCGATATACTTGCAACGGCAATTAGCAAAACAATATTTGCCTCAGGAAATGACGATTTACGCCCGGTGATGAGTGGTGTTTTCTTCCAGTTTTCAGACGAAGGTTTAACTTTTGTGGCTACAGATGCTCATAAACTGGTAAAATATTCCCGGGAGGATGTTACCGCTTCCCAGTCGGCAGAATTTATTATGCCGAAGAAGCCTCTAACTCTTTTAAAAGGAATCCTTGCCGGAAGTGAAAGTGAAGTTCTTATTGAATATAATGAGTCCAACGCAAAATTTACCTTTGATGACACCCAGCTAATTTGCCGACTTATTGACGGAAAATATCCAAATTATGAAGCTGTAATTCCGAAGGAGAATCCTAATAAACTTAGCATCCAGAGAAATCAATTCCTAAGTTCTGTAAGAAGGGTTTCTATTTTCTCCAATAAAACCACGCACCAGGTACGACTTAAAATTGCCGGTGCCGAACTTAATATTTCTGCGGAAGATGTTGACTACAGCAATAAAGCTGAAGAAAGATTGACCTGTTCTTACCAGGGCGACGATATGCAGATAGGTTTCAACTCCAGGTTCCTTACCGAAATGCTGAATAATTTGAGTTCAGATGAAGTACAACTGGAAATGAGCCTTCCAAACCGCGCCGGAATCCTGACTCCAGTCGACGGACTAGATCCTGGAGAACGAATCACCATGCTGGTAATGCCGGTAATGCTTAATGGCTAGTTAGAGCGCTGCGCTGTTAGATTTTTAGATAAAAAACCGATCAAATTTTGATCGGGTTTTTTATTTGGGATTTTCTGAAAAAACCAGTGAAATCTTCGGGATCCCTTATAATTTATTCGTGCATTTCGGGCAAAAACTAATTATCGATAATTGTCGTTTTTGAGCTGCCTCTTTAATTAAATAATAAATCAGAAATAACTCTCAAGATCACAACCACACTTCGACAAGCTATTAGATTAGCAGAATAAATAATTCAGTAAATTATATTGATTTTCTGAAGA
>NZ_JAVRHN010000024.1:0-1799 GCF_031846645.1 Autumnicola psychrophila | reverse complement strand
TGTGTGTGCCCAGCATGGGCATCTTTTCTTTTACCGAAAGGTAAAAGATTAATCTAAAGGGTGCAAGTCCCTTATGGGCAGGGGTGACGCCTTGAACCATTAGTAAGCCGCAAGGTTGCCAACTGCGAAGTTGGGACTGAAGGAAGCGGGACTACAAACCCTGGTACTGACGAACAGGAACCGGATATGAGGCTACAAGGTTGGATGAGCAAGCACATCATTGTGATGTCCTAAACATTTCTTTCGAAATGAATACCGAAGTAGTAGATCCGGCAGGAATTAGGGGAAAGAAGATGTTCTTACCTGGGGAGATCTCCATAGCCACGGGATGGCTTGATGGAGAAGTCAGCCGAAGTCATAGTAGCCGGCCACCTGATAAGCCGGTGAAGGACTGAACGATAATGGTCTTTAATGAACCTTGGAGTTATTTTATGTTACGGATAGCCTTCCGGTAGAATAATAGCCTTCGATCAAGCGAGACAACAAATTTGTTTTAGTATTAATGATTAAAGAATTAACAAGTAAAAAGAACCTAAACCAAGCCTTCCGTCAGGTGTATCGCAACAAAGGAGCAGCAGGTATAGATAATGTCCAAATAACAGGACTCCAATCTATTCTAAAAGCTCACGGTAAACAATACGCCCGGCAGATAGAACGAGGGGAATATCAGGTGGCTCCAATACTGGGAGTTGAAATACCAAAAAGCAACGGGAAGAAACGTTTACTCGGTATTCCCACGGTTGTCGACAGGGTATTTCAGCAAGCATTACATCAGGTTTTGCAACCAGTATTTGAGCCAGTCTTCCAAAATTATAGTTATGGATTCAGACCAAACCGCAATGCCCATCAAGCCGTTACACAGAGCCTTGAAAATATCAATTCTGGCTACCAAAACATCGTCGATATTGATTTAAAGAGCTTCTTTGATGAAGTAGCCCACGATGTCCTGTTAGACTTGATATTCAAAAAGGTAAAATGTCGGGCTACTTTAAAGTTATTGCGGTCATTTTTGAGAGCGCCGATACAAATCAATGGCAACTTACAAAAACGCAGGAAAGGAGTCCCGCAAGGTTCTCCCTTAAGTCCTTTGCTTTCCAATATCCTACTCAATGAGCTGGATAAAGAACTGGAAAAGCGAGGACACCGCTATGTAAGATATGCCGATGATTTTAGTATTTACGTTCGAAGTAAACCCGCTGCGAAACGCGTAGGCAACAGTATCTATAAATTTCTGCGGGATAAAATCCAGCTTCCAATCAATAGGAAGAAAAGCGGAATACGTAAGCCTTTAACCTTTCAGGTACTGGGATTTGGTTTTGTGCCAACCTACAAGAAAGGAGAAAAGGCAAAGTATCAACTTGTGGCAGAAGCGTCAAAATGGGAAACATTTAAGGCTAAACTTAAATATATTACCAAAAAGACCACTCCTGCAAGCTTTGAAGAACGTATCCACAGAATCAATTTATTGCTAAGGGGCTGGATAAACTACTTCAAACCGGCATCCATTCTAGGAAAGCTTAAAAAGCTGGAAGAATGGTTAAGGAATCGTTTACGGTATTGCATTTGGCATCACTGGAAAAAGCCCGAACGAAAACGGAAAAACCTTATTCGGTTGGGAATTAATCCAGATCAGGCTTATGCCTGGAGTCGTACCCGAATGGGCGGCTGGGCAGTGGCTCAAAGTCCCATTCTGCGTACCACCATCACCGTAAAACGCTTAAAAATGAAAGGTTATGTTAGTCTAATCGAATACTACAATCGATGAGTTTCATTATTGAACCGCCGTATGCGAGACCCGC
>NZ_JAVRHN010000023.1:0-2560 GCF_031846645.1 Autumnicola psychrophila | reverse complement strand
TTTATCTTTTTGAAATTACTTCAGTATAAATGAGGAACTTATTTTGACTTTTATTCAACAACCAACAAAAAATACCAAACCCTAAACGAGTCACAACAGACAACAAACAACTGCTAATTGCTAATTGAAATTTAATGTTCGCGATACTTAATAAAGAAATACAATCCTTTTTTTCCTCGCCAATTGGTTATTTGGTGATAGGGATTTTTCTGGTGGTTTGCGGATTGTTTTTGTTTGTTTTCTCTGGGGAATATAATATTCTGGATAATGGTTTTGCAGACCTGAAACCCTTCTTTAATCTAGCGCCCTGGATCTTTATTTTCCTGATTCCTGCAATAACAATGAAAAGCTTTTCCGAAGAAAAAAAGCAGGGCACCATGGAATTATTACTGACCAAGCCAATCGGATTATGGCAGTTAATTTCCGGAAAATATCTTGGGTCACTAATATTGATGATTTTAGCCATTGTACCTTCAATTCTATACGTAATCACAATTTATCAGCTTGGGAATCCTGTAGGTAATCTCGATGCTGGAGCGACCTTGGGATCTTATATAGGACTCATCCTTTTGGGTGGTTGTTATACTGCAATCGGTATTTTTGCTTCCAGTATTACGAAAAATCAGATTGTGGCATTTATCGTAGCGGTTTTTCTCTGCTTCCTCTGTTTCTTTGCTTTTGAAGGACTTGCAGGATATAATTTTTTCGGAGATGCTACCTACGGAATTGAATATCTTGGCCTTAGCTATCACTACCAAAGCATTAGCCGCGGTGTGGTAGATACGCGTAATATCATCTACTTCTTCAGCTTTATTATTTTATTTCTGAAGCTTACGCAACGGAGTTTAAAATCAATTAAGCAAAAATCCTGATCTTGAAGAAATCCGGCACATATAAATCCCTGGCGATTCTAATAGTAGGTTTAATCCTGCTTAATGTTTTGGCTGCAAACTTCTTTACGCGTCTCGATCTTACACAGGATAAACGTTATACGCTTTCTTCCGCAGCAAAAAATATTATTGAAGATGTAGAAGAACCGGTAATTATTGATGTTTTCCTGCAGGGAAATTTCCCTCCGGAATTCCGAAGATTACGTAATGAAACCCGGCAGCTTCTGGAAGAATTTAGAGCTTACAATTCTAATATAAAAGTCAATTTCATTAATCCTTTAGCCGAAGGGGATGACGCCAACGCCATCGCGCAGGAATTTTTACAAATGGGGATGACGCCGGCGAGGGTAAGCGTTCAGGAAAGCGGAAAAACCAGTGAGGAAATTGTCTTTCCCTGGGCAATTGCAAACTATGGCGATAAGACGGTGAAAATTCCGTTGCTTAAAAATACTCTTGGCGCCACGGACGAAGATCGGGTGACCAACAGCGTACAGCAATTGGAATATGCCTTTGCCAACGGACTCGATAAGCTCATTTATCCCAAGGAAAAGAGGATAGCCGTAATGCGCGGAAACGGAGAACTGCCAGATGCCAATATTGCCGATTTTTTACAAACGCTTCAGGAGTATTACTACATTGCTCCGTTCACATTGGATTCCGCAGCGCAAAATCCGCAAAAAACACTTCAGAATTTGAATGAATTCGACCTGATTCTGGAAGCAAAACCCACGGAACCCTATACCGAAAATGAGAAGTTTGTTCTCGATCAATTCACCATGAACGGCGGTAAATCTATCTGTCTCGTGGAAAGTGTGGCGATGGAAACCGACAGCCTTTTAAATCAATCAGGCACCGCTTATGCCCTGCCCCGGGATTTAAATCTTGGTGACCTTTTCTTTTCCTACGGAATCAGAATTAACCCTGTACTTATCAATGATCTTTATTCTGCGCCAATAATTCTGGCTTCGGGAAGTGGCAATAACACGAGGTTTAATCCATATCCCTGGTTTTATAGTCCGTTAAGCTCCTCCCCCAACGACCACCCGATTATTAACAATATCGAGGCGGTTAAATTCGAATATGCCAACCAGATCGATACGCTTGCCAACGATGTTGAAAAAACCATCCTTTTAAGCAGTTCCCCACGAACAAAAGTAGAAGGAACTCCGCTACAGATCAGTCTTGAAATGGTAAGTCAAAAACCCCAATTATCGACCTATACAGATGGCGAACAACCGCTCGCTGTATTGCTCGAAGGCGAATTTACTTCAGCATATAAAAACCGTTTAAAACCTTTCGAAATTGAAAATTCGATGGAGGAAAGTACAGCAACAAAGATGCTGGTAATTTCTGATGGAGATGTGATTAAGAATGATCTACAGCGCGGTGCTCCACTGGAACTGGGTTTCGAAAGATACACAGGAACTACTTACGGAAACAAAGAATTTTTGCTAAATGCCGTCAACTATATGCTGGACGATAATGGTCTTATTGAGATAAGGACCAAAGAAATCAGCATCCCTTTTCTGGATCCTGTAAGAACAGCAGAGGAGCGTGAAAAATGGCAGGTGGCGAATCTGGTAATTCCCTTACTTATTTTGGCAATTTTCGCCTTTCTCTTCAATTTTTTCAGGAGACGTAAATACATCAAAAGAGCCTAAGCAGTTAAA
>NZ_JAVRHN010000022.1:0-3088 GCF_031846645.1 Autumnicola psychrophila | reverse complement strand
GCCTGACTGGCAACTGAAAACTTAGAGCCGACAACATATATAAAACAACAAACAACAAACAACGAACAAGAACATTGGATTCATTAACACAAATCGTATTAGGAGCTTCTGTAGGAGAAGTGGTGCTGGGCAAGAAAATCGGCAACAAGGCTATGCTTTACGGCGCCATTGCAGGAACAATTCCAGACCTGGATACCTTTGTAGGATACTTTACTGATACTATTACGGCCATTGAAATCCACCGCGGCTTTAGTCATTCTATTGTATTTTCTATTCTCTTTGCACCCATTTTCGGCTGGCTGATTTCAAAGATTGAAAGAAAATCGGAGGCCAACTGGAAGGACTGGTCAAAATTGATGTTCTGGGGCCTGGTCACGCATCCGTTACTCGATGCTCATACTACGTGGGGAACTCAACTCTTCTGGCCACTGGATTTGCGGCTGGCCTACAAAAATATTTTTGTAATCGATCCGCTTTATACCCTTCCGTTTCTCGTGTTCCTGATTCTCGCCATGCGGAAAAAGAGAACTTCTCCCGAAAGACGAAAACTGAATTACTGGGGTCTTCGTGTAAGTAGTTTTTACCTGCTGGTGGTAACATTACTACTGAAGGGCTATACCTTCGGAAAATTTACCGATTCCCTGGACAATCAGGAAATTTCTTATGAAGATATAGAGACAAAACCAGCTCCTTTAAATACCATTCTTTGGACGGCGAATGTGAAACTGGAAGACAGGTTTCTGATTGGCGATTATTCTATATTCGATACCAAGCCTGTTCAGTATTATGAATATCCCAAAAATCATCATTTACTGGGAGATCTTAAGGACGATGAAAATGTTCAGCGGCTTATCGATATCAGCAATGGTTGGTACACTATTTCAGAAAAAAACGGAAAACTGTTTTTTAACGATCTCCGTTTTGGAACGTTAGAGCCTGCTTCCAACGATGAAAATTTTGTTTTCAGTTATGAGCTTATTCCGGAGAATGGAACGATTAGCGCCAGAGAAGTAGAAAAGGGCAGGGGCGATGCTAAAAAGTTGCTTGCAGACCTGGGAAATCGTATTTTGGGGAATTGAGCTTTTAAGTGAAAAATTGAAAAAGTGAAAAAGTCAAGAAGTAAAGAAGTAAAGAAGAGAGACAAAAGACAACATAGCTTCTGCGCATATCTGCAAAATCTGCGGGAGAATTTTTTGAAGTATGAAAATTAGTAGTGAGAGGTGAAGTGTGAACTGAACTATTCACTCTTCACCATTTACTCTAAGGTCTACCGTCTAAAGTCCAAGATCTATTCCTCTTTTTTTAGTGCTGTAAAATACTTGTAGAACCATGGAATAGTTTCAATTCCCTTCAGGTAATTCCAGATTCCAAAATGTTCGTTTGGGGAGTGGATCGCGTCGGTATCAAGTCCGAAGCCCATTAAAATAATTTTACTTTTCAGCTCTTTTTCAAATAGAGAAACTATCGGAATACTACCGCCACTCCTTTGCGGAATTGGAGTTTGGCCAAATGTCTCTTCATAAGCTTTACTCGCTGCTCTAAAACCAACATTATCGATAGGCGTTACATAAGCATAGCCTCCATGGTGAGGTTTAACTTCTACGGTAACCGCTTTGGGAGCAATTGCTTCAAAATGCTTTTTGAAAAGTTGGGTTATTTCTTTCCAATCCTGATTAGGAACCAGTCGCATAGAGATTTTGGCAAAGGCTTTTGCGGGAAGAACGGTCTTCGCGCCTTCGCCAATATAGCCGCCCCAGATTCCATTTACATCCAGGGTTGGGCGAATAGAAGCTCTTTCCAGAGTAGAATAACCAGCTTCGCCGTAGACGTCATTAATTTTCAGTTTGTCTTTATATTCCTCTTCATTATAAGGAGCTTCAGCCATTTTCTTACGCTCTTCCTTACTTAACTCTTCAACTTTATCATAAAATCCCGGAATGGTGATATGATTATTTGCATCTGTAAGAGAAGCGATCATTTTACTAAGGATATTTATGGGATTCCCCACAGCACCGCCATATAAGCCGGAATGCAGATCGCGGTTAGGACCGGTGACTTCAACTTCAATATAGGAGAGTCCGCGAAGTCCGGTGGTAATCGAAGGAGTTTCTTTGGAAACCATTCCGGTGTCGGAAATCAGTATCACATCATTCGCAAGTTTTTCCTTGTTTTGTTCTATAAACCAGCCCAGATGTTCACTACCCACTTCTTCTTCCCCTTCAATCATAAATTTCACGTTGCAGGGGAGCTCGTCGTTTTTGGTCATATATTCCAAAGCCTTAACGTGCATATACATCTGACCTTTATCGTCGCAGGCTCCGCGGGCAAAAATAGCCCCTTCAGGATGAATTTTGGTGTTTTGGATCACTGGTTCAAACGGGGGATTCTCCCAAAGATTTAGCGGGTCTGGTGGCTGAACATCGTAATGGCCGTAAACCAGAACCGTTGGTAGATCTTTGCTGATAATTCTTTCTCCGTACACAACAGGATGTCCCGGAGTCTCGCATATTTTGACCTGGTCACAACCGGCATCCTGCAGTTTTAGTTTCACCGCTTCAGCTGTCTTCAGCATATCCTTTTCATAATTTGAATCAGCGCTAATGGACGGTATTTTCAGCAAGTCAATTAATTCCTGAACAAAACGGTCTTTATTTTCTTCTATATATTCTTTGATGTCTTTCATTTTGTGGTTTTAGAATAATTCAAAGGTAATAATTTGAATTTTTTTTCTCTGACTATTTGAAAATTGAAACTATTATGTATATTTGCATCCGCTAACCAAATAACGGATAGCAGATTTGTCCAAACAAGCGGGCGTGGTGGAATTGGTAGACACGCTAGACTTAGGATCTAGTGCAGCAATGTGTGGAGGTTCGAGTCCTCTCGCCCGCACCAAGGGAAAAGCCGACTTTAACGAGTCGGCTTTTTTGTTTTGGGTGCCACTTAAGGAAATTTCTAAGGATCAAGGATGGATCAAGGATCAAGCCTAATTGGGATCAAGCCTAATTGTTGTGTTTATGCAAAAATTGTAGTCAATCTATAGAGGAAGAATTCCACATTTTTTACACCTCTAAATTGGGCTCTAAAT
>NZ_JAVRHN010000021.1:0-5000 GCF_031846645.1 Autumnicola psychrophila | reverse complement strand
ACCTGGCGATACCGCTTCAATGTCTCCCACCTATCCTACACATCACTTGTCCAAAGTCAATACTAAGCTATAGTAAAGGTGCACGGGGTCTTTTCGTCCCGTAGCGGGTAATCGGCATCTTCACCGATACTACAATTTCACCGAGCTCATGGCTGAGACAGTGTCCAGATCGTTGCACCATTCGTGCAGGTCGGAACTTACCCGACAAGGAATTTCGCTACCTTAGGACCGTTATAGTTACGGCCGCCGTTTACTGGGGCTTCAATTCAATGCTTCGCCTCAAGGGCTAACATCTCCTCTTAACCTTCCAGCACCGGGCAGGTGTCAGACCCTATACGTCATCTTTCGATTTAGCAGAGTCCTGTGTTTTTGATAAACAGTCGCCTGGACCTCTTCACTGCGGCCCACATTGCTGTGGGCGACCCTTCTCCCGAAGTTACGGGCCCATTTTGCCTAGTTCCTTAGCCATGAATCTCTCGAGCACCTTAGAATTCTCATCCCAACTACCTGTGTCGGTTTACGGTACGGGTTGCCTCCACTCGCTTTTCTTGGAAGTCGATCCTCAGGATTATCACCGCCGCCGTAGCTTTGGTGTACTATCGGGGTGTTACCACTCCCTTCAACGCACAATTCCGTCTGTGCGCACCTAATTTTCGCCTCCGTCCGCTTTAACGTGGGGCAAGTAGCAGAATATTAACTGCTTGTCCATCGACTACCCCCTTCGGGTTCGCCTTAGGACCCGACTAACCCTCAGCTGATTAGCATAGCTGAGGAAACCTTGGTCTTTCGGTGTGCGGGTTTCTCGCCCGCATTATCGTTACTTATGCCTACATTTTCTTTTGTAACCACTCCAGCATACCTCGCAGTACACCTTCAGCGTTGTTACAATGCTCCCCTACCCCTTCAGATAAATCTGAAAGCCATAGCTTCGGTAATATGTTTATGCCCGATTATTATCCATGCCGGACCGCTCGACTAGTGAGCTGTTACGCACTCTTTAAATGAATGGCTGCTTCCAAGCCAACATCCTAGCTGTCTGGGCAGTCCAACCGCGTTTCTTCAACTTAACATATATTTTGGGACCTTAGCTGATGGTCTGGGTTCTTTCCCTCTCGGACACGGACCTTAGCACCCATGCCCTCACTGGTATACATCATTTTATAGCATTCGGAGTTTGTCAGGAATTGGTAGGCGGTGAAGCCCCCGCATCCAATCAGTAGCTCTACCTCTATAAAACTAATATACCGCTGCACCTAAATGCATTTCGGGGAGTACGAGCTATTTCCGAGTTTGATTGGCCTTTCACCCCTACCCTCAGGTCATCCCAAGACTTTTCAACGTCAACGGGTTCGGTCCTCCACTATGTGTTACCACAGCTTCAACCTGCCCAAGGGTAGATCACACGGTTTCGCGTCTACCATTACCAACTATATCGCCCTATTAAGACTCGCTTTCGCTACGGCTCCATACCTTAAGTACTTAACCTTGCTGGAAACGGTAACTCGTAGGCTCATTATGCAAAAGGCACGCCGTCACATGTAAACATGCTCCGACCGCTTGTAAGCGTATGGTTTCAGGATCTATTTCACTCCGTTATTCACGGTTCTTTTCACCTTTCCCTCACGGTACTGGTTCACTATCGGTCTCTCAGGAGTATTTAGCCTTGGCGGATGGTCCCGCCAGATTCATACAGGGTTTCCCGTGCCCCGCACTACTCAGGATACCACTATCAATAACACATTCTTACCTGTACAGGACTATCACCCTCTGCGGTCAATCTTTCCAAATTGTTCCAGTTCTATGTGCATCAAATATCGTGGTCCTACAACCCCAATAAGTCCGTAAACTCATTGGTTTGGGCTAATGCGCGTTCGCTCGCCGCTACTAGCGCAATCACTTTTGTTTTCTCTTCCTCCGGGTACTTAGATGTTTCAGTTCCCCGGGTTCGCCTCCTTATCGGATAATACATCTTCAATGTACTGGGTTGCCCCATTCGGATATCTGCGGATCAATTCGTATGTGCCAATCCCCGCAGCTTTTCGCAGCTTATCACGTCCTTCATCGCCTCTGAGAGCCTAGGCATTCCCCATACGCCCTTATTTAGCTTGTGTGCTTTTGCCTTCTAATTTGCTCGTATCTCTTAACTCTTTCGAGTTAATTCAATACTTAATATAATTTGCTCTTAATTAGTTATAAAATTTAAAACTCTATAACTGTAGTTTCTCGTATTCTTTGTTTCTCAATATGTCAATGAACGTTTCTACAATTCCCAATTAACAGTTACCAATGAACAATTTTAAATTGTTTATTGATCATTGCTTATTGATCATTGCGATGTGGAGAATATCGGAGTCGAACCGATGACCTCCTGCGTGCAAGGCAGGCGCTCTAGCCAGCTGAGCTAATCCCCCATTTTCAGTGATCAGTTAACAGTTATTAGTTAACAGTACTTATAACGGCTACTCAACCTCTAAAATTTCCTTTCAATATATTTTAATGAACTTCGTTGTCTCAAAGTTCAAACTTTGAACTTTAAACCTTCAACTTTAAACAAGCTTTAGCTTGTCTTGTAGTCTCAGGCAGACTCGAACTGCCGACCTCTACATTATCAGTGTAGCGCTCTAACCAGCTGAGCTATGAGACTGTTTTTAGATGTTAGATCTTAGATTTTAGACGTGAGACTCGTAGTCACTTCATCCCATATCTCAATTCTAATATCTCATATCTATATGATAATTAAATTGACAAGCAAAAAATTAAAACCAAAAGGACTTCCTTTTGAACTTCCCTTTAACAATTGCGCATGTCTTTTATAAGTAAAAGACCTTGCTCTAGAAAGGAGGTGTTCCAGCCGCACCTTCCGGTACGGCTACCTTGTTACGACTTAGCCCCAGTTACCAGTTTTACCCTAGGCCGCTCCTTGCGGTAACGGACTTCAGGTACCCCCAGCTTCCATGGCTTGACGGGCGGTGTGTACAAGGCCCGGGAACGTATTCACCGCATCATGGCTGATATGCGATTACTAGCGATTCCAGCTTCACGGAGTCGAGTTGCAGACTCCGATCCGAACTGTGATAGGGTTTATAGATTCGCTCCTTCTCGCGAAGTGGCTGCTCTCTGTCCCTACCATTGTAGCACGTGTGTGGCCCAGGACGTAAGGGCCGTGATGATTTGACGTCATCCCCACCTTCCTCACGGTTTGCACCGGCAGTCTTGCTAGAGTTCCCGACATTACTCGCTGGCAACTAACAAAAGGGGTTGCGCTCGTTATAGGACTTAACCTGACACCTCACGGCACGAGCTGACGACAACCATGCAGCACCTTGTAATCTGCCCGAAGGAAAGTCTGTTTCCAGACCTGTCAGACTACATTTAAGCCCTGGTAAGGTTCCTCGCGTATCATCGAATTAAACCACATGCTCCACCGCTTGTGCGGGCCCCCGTCAATTCCTTTGAGTTTCATTCTTGCGAACGTACTCCCCAGGTGGGTTACTTATCACTTTCGCTTAACCACCCAGCCCTCAATTAGGCCGGACAGCTAGTAACCATCGTTTACGGCGTAGACTACCAGGGTATCTAATCCTGTTCGCTACCTACGCTTTCGTCCATCAGCGTCAATATATTATTAGTGATCTGCCTTCGCAATCGGTATTCTATGTAATATCTATGCATTTCACCGCTACACTACATATTCTAACCACTTCATAATAATTCAAGGTCTACAGTATCAATGGCAGTTCTACAGTTAAGCTGCAGACTTTCACCACTGACTTATAAACCCGCCTACGGACCCTTTAAACCCAATGATTCCGGATAACGCTTGGATCCTCCGTATTACCGCGGCTGCTGGCACGGAGTTAGCCGATCCTTATTCGCAGAGTACCGTCAAACCCTTACACGTAAGGGTGGTTCTTCCTCTGTAAAAGCAGTTTACAACCCATAGGGCCGTCTTCCTGCACGCGGCATGGCTGGATCAGGCTCTCGCCCATTGTCCAATATTCCTCACTGCTGCCTCCCGTAGGAGTCTGGTCCGTGTCTCAGTACCAGTGTGGGGGATCTCCCTCTCAGGACCCCTACCTATCGATGTCTTGGTATGCCGTTACCACACCAACTAACTAATAGGACGCATACTCATCTCTTACCGTAACCTTTAATTATCTGATGATGCCACCAAATAATACTATGAGGTATTAATCCACGTTTCCATGGGCTATCCCTCAGTAAGAGGTAGATTGTATACGCGTTACGCACCCGTGCGCCGGTCGCCACCATCCGAAGACGTGCTGCCCCTCGACTTGCATGTGTTAAGCCTGCCGCTAGCGTTCATCCTGAGCCAGGATCAAACTCTTCATCGTTGTTTCTTATATATCTTAACAACTATTAAAAGTTTCTTCGCTCCTACCCTTGCAGGTAAAAACAAAATAAAGCTCAAAAGATGACTCTTCTAGTCTTAATTCTTTGCTACTCTTTTTATAAGATTGCTCTCATAAAAATTCTTGTCAATTCAATATGTCAATGAACTCTTTTACAATTATCAATTAACAGTTTACAATTCACAATTTCCATTGTTTACTGATCACTGCTTCCTGATCATCATCCTTGTTGAAATCCAGGGAGTCGAACCCTTACCTTGCCCCTATCGGCGATCTCTGTTTTTCAGTACGTTTCAGTGAACTTGCCTGCGCTGAAAGCGGCTGCAAATATACAACTCTTTTTCTTTAACTTCCAAACTTTATTTTAAAAGTTTTTTAGAAAATTTTAAGCCGTTGCAATCGTCACTTTTTATAAGAACTTCGCCTTTTTGTTTGCCTCAAAAGCGGCTGCAAATATACAATGCTTTTTTCTTTTCCCGCAAATCTTTTTGAAGAAAATTTTTAATCTTTTTTCTTCCCGTTTCCTTACTCCAGTACCTACTCTCAATGAACTCCCGCTTCCTCTAAAACATCTCTGTTTCGCTGTAAGCGGCTGCAAATATACACCTGAATTTAGATTACACAAGC
>NZ_JAVRHN010000020.1:0-10339 GCF_031846645.1 Autumnicola psychrophila | reverse complement strand
AAAGCGCCGAAGATCCATCATTCTGACAGGGGAAGCCAATACACTTATAAATCTTATATTGATTTGCTAAAAGCTAATACAACTATTATTAGCATGGCTTTAAGTGCTCAGGACAATGCTTATGCAGAAAGGATCAACAGGACCATAAAAGAAGAATATCTTGATCATTGGAGACCGCAGACCTTTTGCCAGTTAAAAAACCAAACTAAAAGAGCTGTGACTAATTATAACAAAAAAAGATCACACGATCATTTACAAAAAAGAAACCCTGATGAATTTGAGAAATATTGGTCCGCTCTAAACCCAAAGGAAAGGCCAGTATTTACTATTTTTGATAATGAAAATTAATATATAAAACCGGTCAACACTAATTAGGGAAGTTCAAAATAATTTCCGTTCTTCAAACTCCTCTTCCCCTAGAGCTTGTGAGATTTTAAATACCTATAGGTCTAGTGCTGATAATAGCCATTTTCGAGGTACTTCTTAGAATATTATGAGAGGCTCTCAAAGCCAGGAATGATTTCCACAAGTGGCTCCTTCCCTTTTTTAAGGGAAAGTGGATTTTTCAGCGAGAGCTGATAAAGACGGAAGGGTAAAAAACATGATTACAAGCAGAAATTCCAATCCTGATCACATATCTTCTATAAAAGCAGATTTCAGCAGTAGATATTTCCTTAACACGTAT
The DNA here is from genome assembly GCF_031846645.1 of Autumnicola psychrophila. NCBI lineage: Bacteria > Pseudomonadati > Bacteroidota > Flavobacteriia > Flavobacteriales > Flavobacteriaceae > Autumnicola > Autumnicola psychrophila. The sequence goes on along the minus strand of NZ_JAVRHN010000020.1, from coordinate 9,654 downwards.
TTTCAAGAACGATAATTGCCATTTTAGAACATCGACCTTAAGAATCTAAAGAAATGTTTTTTAAACACCGGAGATTACCACGAACGCTCCTTTCCTTTTTCCAAGAGCTTCTCCTTTATCAGCGAGAGTTGACAAAGGAAGAAACCCTTAAATTTATGTCTTATAAAGTCTAAAGCCACGATAACCGCAAATCATTCTGAATTGAGTAATTGCATAAGTTCCTTCTTCAAAACTAATCCATGAGTATTGTTAACCTGAACCCTTCCAAGACTAAGCGGCATAGAATTGAGATTAACCACTTCTCTCTTTGTGCTAAAACCCATCTTCATCCCGTTTTGCGAGGCCACCTTTATCGTGACATCATTATAATTACCGTAAGGATAAGCTATGGCATTAATAACAGGGTAACTCTGTTCAATCAAAAACTTTTTGTTCACCGCGATTTCCTGAGATTGTTTTTCTGCCGAACAACTTGACAGAGCGGGATGAGTATGGGTATGTATGCCGTACTTAAAAAGGGTATTAGATGCCAGGTCCTTTAGCTGTACATCTGTCATAGCATAGTCCTCGGCCGTTAAAACAGGAGAATAGCCAGCCCATTTTTGTAAAGCATCTATAACATCCACGATCTTATTGTGAGAAATTGGTTTTAAAAGTTCCCATATTTTTAAGTACAATTCACATCTTTTAGTAGGCGACGGATTAAACCACCTCCAGGCCTCCTGCTTCTCCTTCACCTCCTTTGTCAAGTTTTCAGTCTCCAAATAAAAATTATTCGATTTATTATCGATCATGAGCCTTAATTGATTTGGTAGCCAAGGGGAATGAAGGAAAATCCTTTCTAAGGCGTCCCACCAAAATAATTGTCCTTTCCCAATAAAATACGAGGGCACGAAAAAAGTCGCCGGGCATTTATATTTCTCTAAAATAGGTTTGGCATATATATAATTATCGGTATACGCGTCATCAAATGTGATATACACACTTTTGTGCTTCAGTTTACCGATGTTAAATTGCTCTTCAAGTCTCCAAAGAGGTAATACGTTGAAGTTTTTCTTGAGCATTTTTATTTGAGATCTAAAATTTTCCGGACTAACTGCTAATTGCCAAGGATCTGTTTTGAGGTTACATATCCTATGGTACATTAGTACAACTGCCTTAGATCCTGATTGGTTGAAATATCTTCTCATCCGGCTCCACATCTTATCCACGGGTTTTATTTAACAGCACTTACGCTCACGATTAACTGGTAGTGGGGATCATGTGCATCTATGTTCTTTTTATTAATTTCTGGCAATCCCATTCCATAAAGAAATGCGCTTGCGACCATAACATTACCATAGGTTTTTACTGAAATATTTTTAGAAGGAAAATACTCTTCCATTAGCCGTTGCATAGATGCATCAGTAAATGACCAAAGCCAATATTTCCCCCATCCGTCTTGCGCAACCTGGCTGATACCTGGTACGGTAATTAATAAAGTCCCCCCCGTTTTTAAAATTCTATAGCAGGTGGCAATAGCCGCCTTAAAATCGTAAATAAGGTTTAGGGTTTGGGTAAGCACAATGCAATCAAAACTATCTGATGGAATATGTGGAACATTGCTAAGGTCACCTATATATGTTGCCTGAAGGTTTGACTCATCGATATGCAAAACATCACTTTTTATAACTGCATCACCTCCAAATTCTAAAGTATATGAATTATCACCTATTTCCAATACCCGGCCCTTAATTTGGGACGAATATGCTTTCAGAAAATTTTCAATATAATACCTGTCTAACGGTCCCCCGCGGTCGTATCCAAACTGAGTACTAAATGGACTTGTACGATCGAAATCACCAAGATTAATTTTTTTCACTCTAGGAATTGTCGGTTTCTTTTTTATTTTACCGAAAATTTTTCTAAGAACATTCATACAGATCTTTTTAAAATTTTTTCTCTTACCCTCATAATCTTCAAAAGGTTGGTTTCTAAATTTTTTATAAAGATGTTTATCATATTTCTTTAAAGTTTTTATTTCCTCCCTTTCAAATGTAACTTCTCCAGCATAGAGTTTACCTATTAAATTATCATAAACCTTCCTGGAATAGTAGGTAGTCCAATAATTTTTTCCCTTTTTATAGCATTCCCTTTCAGCTTTATTCTTCAGATTCTTCTTCTGAAAAGACAATACGCGCAAAGCATAATCCATCATCCCGGAATAATTTGCAGACATATTATCATGGTGCTTTCTATAGACTGCAATTAAATGGGTATGATAAATAATTGGAAATAATCTTGTTATTTGAAGGTAAATATCATAATCCTCACAATAACGCAAAGAGGTATTAAAACTGAATTTTTTAAACACCCAATGTTGATACATTACGGTTGCATGCATTCCAATAAAATTCCTAACCAGCAATTCACGATAATAGTCTTTGGTAATTTCCTGCTGAATGATCCAGATCTTATCTTCAGGTTCATAATACAACTGATAGCCACCAGCCACAAACGCAGCACGTGGATCAGATTTTAGATAACTAATATTACGTTCCAAAGCATTCTCCAGGAGCCAATCGTCGGCATCCAGAAAAACAAGATATTCTCCTTTGGCATGTTTTATTCCCGTATTCCTGGCTGCGGAAAGTCCCGAATTCTCCTGATAAACATAGCGCACATCTGGAAAGGTAGCACATACTACTTTAGTGTTATCAACAGATCCATCGTCGACTATAATGACTTCAAAAAAACGGTAAGACTGCACATAAACACTATTAATTGCGTGTGCCAGATATTTGGCGTGGTTATAACAGGGAATGATTACTGAAACCAATTGTTGTTCTAAATGCTCGGGTAGTGGCATGGCTAAGGAGCTATTGATGGTTTATTTTTATTTTTTCTGTAAAACCATATTCCCGACTTGATACCTTTTAATTCACTCCATAACGTTCGATAACGAAATTTATATTTTGGAAAACCACTTGTAAATAAAAACAGATAATACCTCATTAGGTTTAAATACAGGTATTTTTTGTAGCCTATTGTTTGGTTTTGATCATGCTGTATTAGGACAGAAGCAGAATGCCCACGCATGTAATTAAATAGTTGTTTATGCAATTCTTTTAATTCTCTTCGATGTGCATGATACACAATTGCCCTGGGATTGTAAAAAATGTTCATGTTGTTAGCTAGCATCCTAAACCATATTTCAGAATCACCACTACAGCCCGCTGCACCAACATCCAACCTGATATCAAAATAATCAACAACTTCAAGGGTCCTTTTTCTAAAAGCCATGTTGGCTCCCGCCCCTATCTGCCAGACTTTTGGAACCCCTGAAGATTTAAAAATAAAATCACTATTAAAATGAATATCTTCATAGCCTTTATTGAATCCCCAATTCTTTTCAAATATCTGCTGACTTTCCGTTTCGAGTGAGGAGGCAATTACCAAGCCTGTCATTGCATCTATGTCTTCTTTAACAAAGCTTTCCCACACGCGGTAGCACCACAATTCATCAACACTTACGTCATCATCTGTATAAGCTACTATGGATGCTTTTGCCAATCGGGCACCTGTATTTCGTGCTATATCCAGACCTGGACGTGCTTCCTTGCAATAAATAACCGCACTATATGCTTGCGTGACCACCTTTGTGCAATCATCTGTGGGGGCGTTATCTACCACTATTATTTCTCGTGGCCTGCAAATTTGTTTTTTCAAACAATTAAGACAGTTTTTTAAACTATCGCTACGGTTGCGCGTACAAATCACCACAGAGATATCCACTTCTTCGGGAATATTTACCGCTCTGTAAGGAGTAAGTATTTTCTCCGTTAAGCTAAAAAAGACCTGAAAATCTCGGGATTTAGCTGCTTCGTCTATTTGCTGTACCTGCTTGTTATTACCTCCGTAAGCCTTTAACGTAGAAGCTAATACTTCTAATATAGCTTTAGAAAAATCTGTACAACCTTTAGCCTCTATAAAAAGATGACCCAGAGGGATATTATGCCACCAAAAGACATAGTAATGCCTATTGCCCGCTTCGGGATGTGGAATATGTGCTAAATCCTGTTCGCGCAATTGCACATGCTGGATTAGGTAAGGAGCTATTTTAGGCATAGTTAATAATTTAGGTTTTCATTCTCTTAAAATACTTTCGGTAAGGGTCGGTCCATATATAAAGTAAAAGGAGCGCTGTCCTGGAAAGCACATAATTATCCCTGTAGATCCTTAAAACGGTCTTAATTTGATTATAGGCCACTTGTTTATTTTTAGCTATAAACCAGGCACTAAAGGTTTCATTTAATATCCAATAGACATAATTTCTTTTGGCAGTTTTGAACATCTTTCTTTGATCCTTTTTTGGTAAATAGCTAATGATTGCCGCTGTAACTTTTGAAATATCTTTAATATTTTGCCCCGATTGATAACTTCGCCAGGTAATGGAATTTTTATGTTCCCGATATTCAGCTAGAAATTCGGGCGTGTATGCTGTCTCGTAATTTTTAGCTATCCGGGCCCACATCTCCCAATCTTCTCCATAATGTACTAAATAAAAACTTCCCAGCTTTTCATATATTTCCCTCTTTACTGTAATAGCCACATATTGCAGACGGGGAAATTCAGCCAATTTATGAAGCCAATTTTCAAGTATACAAGGTTCTTTGGCCTCTATACGAGATTGATGTGAGAAGTTCCCCTCGCTATCTATATGTTCCCAGGCACAAAAGGCAGCTCCCGCTTCAGGGAATTTTTTGAAAAGTTTGCTAATCGCTGAATAGTACCCATCTTTTACCCGGTCATCTCCGTGCAATAAATGGATGTATTCTCCTTTGGACCGATTTATACAGGTTTCAAAGTTCCTGAGACTGCCTACATTAACTTGCTGCTTATAGTAGCTCACCCGCCCTCTTCCCAGGGTCCTCACCAACTCTTCTACGTTAGCATCGGTGCTGCAATCATCTACAACCTCTATCTGCATCAGGGCTTCCCCCATATCCTGTCGTAAAACACTCTCTATGGCTTCAGACAAATAACTGGAACAATTATATGAGGGGATCATTACGGACCACAATGGACGGGGAAGCCCATTGTTAATTGGTTCAATGTAAGGTGGTGATGTAGGTATCCTTTGCATTTTAAATTAATATTTTTCAGCCATTTTGGCTCAAAATTGTCAAAGGTTTAAGGATTATGGGGAAATCGGGTCTCACATAGCCCCACCATTTGTCATACCAATTAGTATTTTCACGATAGTCTGCTATATCAAACATCAAACACTCCTGATAGTTAAAAAGCTCTGATGATGTGTCTTTCGAAAAATGAAGCGTGAACATATAAGAACCGTTATTTAGAAAATTTCCGGGAATTGTACATTCCCCCTCGATCATTCCTTTGGCATATGTCTCAGGTTTTGAGGGTATGTCAAATATACACTCCCCCGCCAGAGTAAACAGCAACAGGTCTGTAGACAAGACAATATTATCAGTAGCATTATAAAACCTGAATTTCACGGTTAAGGCAGTCCGAATATCAATTACGCTTAGTGGATCATCAAGATGAGGAAGCAATTCTACATAAACAACCCTTATCCTATCATTACCAGGAGCCTCCCTCAAGGTTGGAAATTCTTTAATCCAGCTTTTCTTATGCAGTGCGCCCAGATACTCATTAAGCACTGCTTTGGATCTTCCCGTCGCACGAACATTACCTCTATCCAGCCAAATTGCTTGTGAGCAAAGATTACTAACCGCCTGTAGGTTATGACTTACAAATATAATTGTGCGGCCGCTTTGGTTGGAGGCATCATTCATTTTGCCTAGGCATTTCTTCTGAAATTCAGCATCCCCCACTGCCAATACCTCGTCAACTATAAGGATATCAGGCTCCAGGTGCGCGGCGACAGCAAAAGCCAGCCTTACGTACATTCCCGAAGAATATCGTTTTACTGGAGTATCTATAAACTTCTCAACCCCGGAGAAATGAACAATTTCATCAAATTTTTTTAATATCTCTGCTTTTTTCATACCGAGGATATGCCCGCTAATGAAAATATTCTCACGACCTGTAAGCTCAGAATGGAATCCCGTACCTACTTCAAGTAAACTGCTGATGCGACCGCTGCCACGCACAATACCCTCTGTAGGCTTTATAATACGCGATAATATTTTTAATAAGGTGGATTTGCCAGCACCATTATGGCCAATGATTCCTAATATCTCCCCTTCTTTTAGTTCAAAATTTATATTTTTGAGAGCCCAGATATGATCATTGGTGTCAATTTTTCTGCCATCCCTTATCTCCTGGTTTAGATCCTCCTTGTTAAGGATGTTTTTTTTCCACCATAACTGCATATCACGCCGCAGTGAACCCGACCCAATGGTGCCCAGATTATAAAGTTTGGAAATATTATCAACCTGTATTACTGTTTTTGACATAACTTTTTATAAAACGTCCATTAATTTATCGCTCATCTTATTGAAGAGTAGGATCCCAAAAAAAACAATAAATACCATAAAACCTGCACTGTACAACAAGTGTAAGTCGTTTAAGCTACCCACGCCTAAAAATGCAAACCTAAAATATTCAAATAACGAGGATAACGGATTGAGATTTACCAACCATCGCACACCTTCCGGCACCATGCTAAGAGAGTAGAAAACCGGACACACAAACATGAGCAGCCGTATGATGACTTGTATTAGAGACATAAGATCCCGGTATTTTGCTGTGAGTACCGAGAAGATAAGACCCCCTCCAAAACCTATGCACGCCGTATTTACAATAATTGGAAAAATTAAAAATATTCGTCCGGCATTAAATTCCACCTGCCCCTTGAACAGAAAAATTAGATAGATCGCAAAAAGCAGAAGCAGTTGGATCCCAAATAAGAGCAGCTGAAGCCAAAGGGTAGATAACGCCACAATGATTCTCGGGAAATATACCTTGCTGAATATCTCAGCATTTTGGGAGAAGGTTTTTGATATCTGAAGAAAAACCTCCGAGAACAGGGTCCAAAGCGTAATCCCTATCATATTAAAAAGCAAAGGCGGCACGCCATCTGTGGGAACACCGATTATTTTATTGAAGACCAATACATATGTGACTACGGTAAGCAAAGGCTGCAATAGTGCCCAAAAAGGCCCCAGAAGCGTCTGTTGATATAGTGCCAGAAAATCCTTTCTGGCCAACTGCGCCATCAGGTCTTTATAAGAGTAAAGCTCTACAAACCCAATATCCCACCATGAGGTTTCGGACTTGATTTCCCACTCCCATTGCTTCAGCCTATGGCTGTCTGATTTTTTATTCACTTATTTAGAGTAATCAACAATTCATTTTATGAACATCTGCTTTCTATTACGCAAAATATGTTCTATCTGCTTATACCTAAGGCCATACATGGCAAAAAAACGCAGCATCCAAAAGAGAGTAACAAAGTCTCTGCTCATGCTCCAGGCGCCTTGGACTTGCCTAAATGCTGCCTTTCTGTGAAAAAGCAGCAAAGTATTGGCAACTCTTACTGAAAATTTTGCATGATAGGCATAAGCCTTCTTTTTTATCCTGGACCTTTGGTTTTCGGGTAAATGCTGTTCAATAATATTTATCACCTTCTTAATGTCCTTTATATTCTGACCGCTAAGATAGCTTTTGTGACTTATGCCGATCCCATGACCCACGCGGTAGGATGCTAAACATTTTGGAGAACAAGCTATTGGAAATCTGGACCCTATCCTTGCCCACATTTCCCAATCTTCACCAAAATGGACGGCATAAAAACTGCCCACTGCCTCGTAAGTTGAACGCTTAACAACCATTGCCGGAGGCTGGATAAGCTGTTTTACGCCAATCTGATTTATAAAATCAGGTACAATTCCCGGAGCTTCTAGCATACTTTTATTAATAATAGTAACAAGTTCACCTTTATGATCAATATAATTAAAGTTAGTGAAAGCCGCCCCGGCCTCTGGATGATCACGAAACAAACTTTCTATCTCCTCATAGAAACCACTTTCCACTCTATCATCTCCATGCAGTAGATGCACATATTTACCTTTTGAACGATTAATGCATGTCTCAAAGTTCCTAAGACTTCCACGGTTCTCCGGTTGTCTATAATACCCCACTCTCCCTTTGCCAATACATTTCACCAGCTTTTCTATATCACCATCCGTACTACAGTCATCTACTACTTCTATATGCATCACCTCTTGGTCCGGAGCTTGAAGAAGTACGCTTTCCAGAGCTTGGGTGAGATAATAAATGCAATTATATACAGGGATAATTACAGACCACAAAGGACGCTCTATATCAGGAAGAGCTGCTATGTGTGGAGGGAATTCAGGAATACGCTCGTTCATGAATTAGTCAATATCTTCAAACAACAGAAATGGTTTAATTATCTCGTCCTTATTATAAAAACTGTAAGAAATTCTTAATCATGTTAAATATATATAAAAAATTTAACTTTTACAGAAAAAGAAAATCAAATTATAAACTCTTTTGCAGAAAATATAACGCATTTTTTAACATTAAAAGTTAAAGGCCTGATCTTTTGATGAGAATAAAATACTTTCATTGGTTCTGTGCACTAGGGCGTGTATTCTCCAGCCGATGAGGAGTTAATAAGTATTTCCCTCGTCCTAAACCGTTGTATTTTTTTATGCATTACCTATATAAACGATAGTCCTTGAGGAGAAAAATATTAAAGGAATAACCGATTGAGTCGAAAGAAATATTAGAAGGGCTAATAAAAGTAAATTTAGAAGATCAAAAAATATAAAATTCTTCCTCTGTATATTAAATACATTTGCTCGACACACCATTAATAATGATCATATAATTACTATAATTATGAAATAAGTATACACTTCATTTCTACATCGGTAATATTTTGATCTGGGCGTGCCCTTCGGGCCGGGCTATCCGCGCTACACGGTAGCCGCTCCTATCCCTCACGCAAAGGAGTGAAGAATGAGTCTAGAAAAGTTCAACTTAAAGAAAATAATTTCCGTTCTTCAAACTCCTCTTCCCCTAGAGCTTGTGAGATTTTAAATACCTATAGGTCTAGTGCTGATAATTGCCATTTTCGAGGTACTTCTTAGAATATTATAAGAGGCTCTCAAAATCAAGAATGATTTCCACAAGTGGCTCCTTCCCTTTTTTCAAGGAAAGGTGGCTTTATCAGCGAGAGCTGATAAAGACGGAAGGGTAAAAATCATGATGACAAGCATAAATTCCAATCCTGATCACAGATCTTCTATAAAAGCAGATTTCAACAGTAGATATTTTCTGACCACGTATTTTCGAGAACGATAATTGCCATTTTCGAGGTACTTATTAGAACATTATAAGAGGCTCTCAAAGCCAGGAATGATTTCCACAAGTGGCTCCTTCCTTTTTTCAAGGGAAGGTGGATTTTTCAGCGAGAGCTGATAAAGAAAAAAGGGAAAAAAAAACATGATTACAAGCATAAATTCCAATCCTGATCACAGATCTTCTATAAAAGCAGATTTCAACAGTAGATATTTCCTTACCACGTATTTTCAAGAACGATATTAGCCATTTTTCAGCCATCATCTTAGCATCCTGAGCTTACATTTTCGCAAACAAGTTACTTTGCTCGAATAGTTCCTTTTCTTTTTCCACGGGAAAGTGGCTTTATCAGCC